>NYZB01000231.1 GCA_002687015.1 Deltaproteobacteria bacterium | reverse complement strand
GAGAGCCGCGTAGGCGACACGCTGTCCACGCGCTGCGCGGGCCACCCTGTCCCGGCCGAGCCATTCTGAGGAATGAACACCGCCCCGCCGCGCGTCAAAGAAAGGAGCGAAGCGGCCTCTCACTCGCGCCTTCGCCCAGGGCTCAGCGGCAGTCGGGGGGGTCGGTCGGGAGAAGAGGGGGTGTGGTCGGGGGATGGCACTCGTCTCCCGGCGGATCGGCGAGCTCCTGCGCCTTGGCGACCAGGGCGGTGAGGTCGTCCACGAGATCGGGCAGCTCCGCGGCGTGCATGTGGGCTGCCACCCATTCCGCGACCCTGGTCAGCAGGAAGATCGCTCCTTCGAGTCGTTCGGCCTCGAGCTTCCGGAGTACCGTTCGCAGGCCCCAGCGCGCCATCCGCTTGAGCCACTTCTGCTCGGGGCTCCCCTTCCAGATGTGGATGCGCCGCTGGGTCGCTTCGACCTCCCAGGCCAGGCTCTCACTCGAGGTTCGTGCGGCGGCCAGTGGCGAGACGCCCGAGGCCAGGTTCTGGGTGTTGCGGCGATCGCGGCCAAAGCCCTGCCATGGGATGGCTGTCTCGCTCGCGGGAGCGGGGGTATCCCAGACGTAGAGGCGCCCCTCCCGTGTCGCGGCGACCAGCTCGATCTTCCCATCGCCGTCGACGTCGCCCGGGGTCGGGGAGCTGATCAGCCAGCCGTGGGTGAACTTCGGGAAGCCCTGGGGCACGCCGCCGTCGCCGCGGTAGGCGCGCAGCAGGTAGGCACCGCTCCCCTGCAGCACCTCGGGTATCCCGTCGCCGTCGACGTCGGCGATCGAAGGCGAGGTGAGGAACTGGAGATCGTCCATGACGGCCGGGTAGGCGGGCAGCAGGGCACCGCTCGCGGTGTCGTAGGCGGCGATCTGGTGATCGCCGAAACGCTGTCGCCCGGGTGCGGCGGCGTCGAGCAGCTTGCGCAGGCCGACGCTCGCCGCGACGTACTCGGGGTGCCCGTCGCCGGTCAGGTCGCCGAAGGCGCCCGCGCCGAGGGCCGGGATGAAGGGCGCATCGGCGGAGCCCGCCGTCGGCGGGACGTTCGGAAAGCCTCCTCCCGGGAAGTCGAGGGCGAAGCTGCGCGGGGCCCCCGCCAACAAGCCGAGAGCCGGGCTGCCGTCCGCCGCGAAGAGCATCGCCGGACCCGCCGATGAGAAGATCGCCGCGCGGAGCGAGCCCTGACCGTCGAGGTCCGCCAGGGCGGGAGCGCCCGGCGTGCCCGTGCCCACCGTCGGAAGCAGCCCAGGCGTCAAAAGCGGGACACCGACCGGCCAGCCCGGCAGGAAGGGCCCGCCCGCCGCCAGGTTGCCGTCCGAGTGCACGGCGTAGAGGCGCCCCGCCGTCTCGAACTCGAAGGCGCCGCCCAGCTGGTCGCCAAAGGCCTTGAGCAGGCTCAGGATCGGGCTCTCGATGGCGAAGCCGTTCGGCTCCCCGTCGTACTCCTCGTTGCTCGGCAGCACGACGTCGTTGCGCCCGTCGCCGTCGAGATCTCCGACGGCAGGTGAGCCCAGCAGCTTGGCGCCGCGCTCGCGGACGCCGGCCGCGCGGGCCGTGGCGCGGCCCGTCGCCGGATCGATGTCGACTCTCGTGCGGTCGGCGATCCGCACCGGGTAGCCGGCTACGGGGGTACCGTTGGCACGCCACGCGTAGAGGTGGCCGTCCAGCGCGGCCGCGACGATCTCGAGGTCCGGCTCGGCGGTGGGCGGGTCGAGGTCGACCAGGGTCGGCGCTGCGATGATGCCCGGGTCGGTGTCGTTCAGGGGATCGCGCTGTGCCGGGTCGGACAAGGCCGGGTCCGTCGAGACCGGGAAGCCGCGGCGCAGGTCGCCGTGGTCGTCGAAGACGTAGACGCGTCCCTCGACGGAGGCCACGACCACCTCGACCCGTCCATCGCCGTCGAGGTCGTCGGCGGCCGTGGCGCCGAGGATCATCTCGTGCGGCACCGGCACCTCGCCGCTCCGGTAGGCCGCTGAAGAATGGACCGGGAGGCGCCGCGTACGGACCGGGAAGCCCGGGAGCTCCTCGCCCGTGTCGCCCCGCCACGCATGGACGCTGCCGTCGGCGAGCCCGTAGACGATGTCCAGCACTCCATCGCGGTTCACGTCCGCCAGGGCCATCGAGCCTTCCGCCGAGCTGTTCAGCACGAGGGGAGGGCGAGCCAGGGTCGGATCGCTGTGCAGGGCCACGGTCCTGCGGTCTTCGCCCAGCCGGCCCAGGCGATCGAGGACGCGCAGTCGGAGGGTGACGCTGTGTGCGACCGGGTCGTCGATGGCTTCCGACGGGTCGAAGCCGCAGGCGAGAGCCGTGTCGGCGGGCTTCCACGCGCCCAGCAGGGCGTCGCGCAGGGGGGCATCCGCCTCCTGGCGCGCGATCTCCTGGAAGGCATCGGGCTGTACGCCGCAGCCGACCTCGAGGATGGCCTCGAAGCGGCCACCCGCCCGAACGGCCGCCGCAGAGCCCAGGATCGGCACTTCCGGTCGGACGAGGGGATCGATCGTGTCGAACCAGGCGATGCTCCCCGAGAGATCCGCCTCCGGCGGGATGCCCGCCGTCTCGATATCGAGCAGGCGCACCGCGTCGGGTCGGCCGTAGCCGGTGAACTCGTCCCAGCCCGGTCCGGTGGGCCAGCGCTCGGAGCCGAACAGGAGCCCGAGCCCGGGAGCGGAGAGCACGCCCTGGAGGAGGGGGTTCATCGTGAGATCGAAGAGGTCTGCCGCGTGGTCCACGTCCTGCGCCGAGCGCCGGAAGATCTGGCGGATCTCCTCCGCCGAGAAGGGCCGGCCGTCGGTCTGGCCCGGGTAGGGCCGCAATGCGCCCGCTTCGAGCAGGTTGCGCCCGTGGGAGACCAGCAGCGCGGCGAGTCCGGCCCCGCGCCCGGTCGCCTCGGAGCTGCAGGAGTTCGACGAGATCGCGACCCAGGCGCGTCCGCCGTAGTTGGTGCAGCCGTTCAGCAGGTCGTACTCATCCTCCTGCTCGGTGAAGGTGCCGTCGCCGTGGACGATCGAGTTGACCCAGATCGTGTGCTCGAGCACCGCGGGGAAGTTGTGGTGCCGGCTCGACTCGTCGGCCGCGCTGGCGATCACGGGGACTCCGCGGCGGTAGGCCAGGTCGATGGCGGCCTGGCTGGTCGGCGAGGCGCCGATCGTGCCCAGGGCTTCCTGCACCACCGCGGCGCCGTTCTCGACCGCGTAGACCACGGCCTGGGCGAAGTCGCTCCCGGCCGCCACGAAGCTGTCGGCGACCTTGAGCGGCATGAACATCGCGCTCGGCGCGACACCCGGCATGCCGCCGCCGTTGTTGGCCTCGCCCGTGCTGTCCTCGGCTTCGCCCGTGCCATGGCCGTAGTCGACCCGATCCTCGGGGTCGTTGTCGTCGTCTGCGAAGTCCCAGCCCGCGATGTCGTCGACGTAGCCGTTGCGGTCGTCGTCCACGCCGTCCGAGAAGGCGAGGATCAGGTCCTGGCCGTCGAGCCGCCCGTTGCCGTTGGCATCGGCAAGACCGGCGTAGTCGTCCACGCTCACGAAGCCGTCACCGTTGCAGTCGTGCTGCTCGCAGCCGGCGGGGGGCGGAAGCTCGCGGCGGTTCAGCGCCACCTTGCGCGCCAGGTCGACCGCGCTCCAGCGGATGCCGCTGTCGAGCACCGCCACGACCACGTCGGGCCGCCCGGTCGACAGGCGCCACGCTCCGGGGACGTCCATGCCCGTACCCGGGTTGTACTTCCACGAGCTCCCCGCCGTCGGGTTGAAGTCGTTCGGGAGCTGGGCCGGTGGCAGGAAGAGATAGCTGCCGAAGTCACCGGGATCCGAGCAACCCGCGTCGGCGCAGGTGGGGTAGGGGACGTCGGCCAGGGCGGGAGTCGATGCGAAGGCCAGGAGGAGGAGCACGAGCAGCAGGGGCATGGGGAGCACTTTCCTCGGGCCGGGGTCCGGCCCGGAAGGGGGGGCCTCCACGCTACACGAGTCGCCCCGCGCGCGGTGAACCGCCCATGGGTGCAGAGATTTGTATAGAATATACAAACCATCTGAAGCCCCTGGAGCCCGCCATGTCCGTTCGCGACGACCTGATGACCCGCAAGGCCCTCGACAAGGCTCGAGAGGTCGGGGTTCCCGCGATTCGCCGACACATCCTGCTGTGCGCGGATCAGACCAAGCCGAAGTGCTCCACCAAGGAGGCGAGCCTGGCCTCCTGGGACTTCCTGAAGGCCCGTCTGATCGAGCTCGGATTGGTCGGCGAGGGAGGGGTGTTTCGCACCAAGGCCAACTGCCTGCAGGTCTGCGCGAAGGGACCGGTCGCCGTCGTGTACCCCGAGGGCACCTGGTACCACTCCTGCTCGCTCGACGTGCTCGAGCGGATCATCCAGGAGCACCTCATCGGAGGTGAGCCCGTCGAGGACTACCTCCTGCTCACCCGCAAGCTGCCGAGCCATGGCTGAGGGCGCCGGCCGCAGCGCCGATCGACTGGTTCGGCCGAACGCCAGCGAGGCCGTCGCGGCGCACGTGCGCCGTCTGGTCTTCGACGGGGAGCTGCGCCCGGGCGAGAAGGTGCCCCAGCAGCAGATCGCGGACGCACTCGGTGTGAGCCGCATCCCGGTACGCGAGGCGCTGGCCGGCCTGGCGCGAGAGGGGGTCGTCCGCATCGAGCCTCATCGCGGCGCCTACGTGAACGCCTTCGATTCCGCTGCGATCGAAGACCACTACGAGCTCTACGGTCTGATCTACGGCCAGGCGATCCGGCGTGCGGTGGAACGGGCAGGCGGGGAAGCGCTCACCGAGCTCGCGGGGCTGGCGGCTTCGATCGAGGCTGCCGAGGACGCCGCCCTCCTCTGCGACCGGGTCACGCGTTTCCACGCCCGGTTGCAGGAGGTGGGCGGGTCGCCGCGTCTGCGCGAACTGGTCAGGGCGCTGTCCGGACTCGTCCCCGGCAACTTCTTCGCCGTGATCCCCGGCTCGTCGGGGATCGCTCGGGAGGGCTTCCTCGAAATCGCCAAGGCGATGCGGGCGGGCGAGGCGGAGGAGGCCGCCCGCCGTTGCCTCGCCATGCACAGCGCCCTCGGTCAGCGAGTGGTCGCGCACCTCGAAGCCCGCGGTCTCTTCGCCCCGGAGGCTTCCTAGCTTCCACCCAAGCTCCCCGGATGGCCGGCTCGCGGAGGTGCTGCCTCCTTCCCATCGGATGGGCCCTCCCCGGAGCAACTCCTACCCTGCCGGACGCTCCGCTGTGGCACCCTCTGCGGTCGCGGGGCATCGCGACCCGGAGGAGATTGCATTGAGCGAACCCGGCCGCCTGGCGGCTATCCGCGTGGTCGACTTCTCCACCGGGATCGCCGGTGGGTACGCCACGAAGCTCCTCGCCGACGCCGGCGCGGACGTCATCAAGGTGGAGCCGCCCGGGGGCGACCCACTTCGGCGGCGCTCCGCGGCCCGCGGTCCCCTCCCCGAAGGCGAGGACGGTGCGCTGTTTCGCTTCCTGCACGCGTCGAAACGGGGCGTCGTCGGAGGGTCCGGCGACGAAGAGGTGCGGGCCCTCGTGGCGGGCGCCGACCTGGTCGTCGAGTCCACGGTGCCTGGAATGGACGACGGCGGTCCGGAGGGTCGAGCCCTTCGGGCCGCCGACCCCCGGCTGGTGGTCCTCTCGATCAGCCCCTACGGCCAGACCGGCCCCTACGTCGGCCGACCCTGGAGCGAGTTCACGATCCAGGCCGAATGCGGGTCGATCGCGGGTCGTGGCCTTCCCGAAGATCCGCCGATCATGGCCGGCGGCCAGACCACCTTCTGGATCGGCGGCACCTTCGCGGCCGTGGCCGCGCTGGCGGCAACCCAGCGGGCCCGCCGCACCGGGCACGGGGAGTGGATCGACTTCTCGCTGCTCGAGGTGATGAACATCGCCGCCGGACTCTACGGCGACCTGATGACGAGCCTGGCCGGGCGTCCAGAGCTGACCCAACCTGCCCGCACGGTCGAGATTCCCTCGATCGAGCCGACTCTCGATGGCTGGGTCGGCTTCAACACCAACTCCCGGCAGCAGTTCGAGGACTTCCTCCTGCTGATCGAGAAGACGGCGTGGCGTGGCGACGAGGGGTTGGCAGCGATCGCGACCCGCTGGGAGCGGCGTGACGAGTGGAACGCGGGCGTTCGCGAGTGGACCACTCGACACACGACGGCCGAGATCGTGGAGCGTGCGTCCCTCCTGCGGATCCCCGTGGCGCCCGTGCACGACGGGGCGACGGTCCTTCAGCACGAGCACTTCCGGGCGCGCGGCGTCTTCGTGAAGAACCCGCGCGGGGGCTTCCTCCAGCCGCGATCCCCCTATCTGATCGACGGCACCGGTGCGCGAGCACTGGCTCCGGCACCGACCCTGGGGCAGCACACCGGCGCCATCGAAGCCCGCGATCGCGCTGCTCCTGCCTCCGAGGGTGGGGAGCGCGAGCTTCCGCTGGCCGGCGTGCGCGTACTGGACGCCACGGCCTGGTGGGCCGGGCCCTCGTCGACACAGATGCTCGCGACGCTGGGCGCCGACGTGATCCACCTCGAGGCCGCCCACCGGCCCGACGGCATGCGCATGGTCGGCGGCATGTTCTTCGGCCAGCACGAACGCTGGTGGGAGTATTCGGGTCTCTTCCTGGGAGCGAACCTCAACAAGCGGGGCCTCACGCTGAACCTGGCAGACGAGCGGGGCCGCGACATCTGCATGCGGCTCATCGAGCAGTGCGATGTGTTCGTCGAGAACTACTCGCCTCGCGTGGTGGAGCAGTTCGGTCTCGACTGGGAGGCGGTGCACGCGCGGAGCCCCCGAACCGTCATGGTGCGGATGCCCGCCTTCGGCCTCAGCGGCCCCTGGCGCGACCACGTGGGCTTTGCCCAGACCATGGAGCAGATCACCGGGCTGGCCTGGCTCACGGGTCACGAGCACGACCAGCCGCGCATCCAGCGCGGGCCCTGCGACCCCCTGGCCGGGATGCACGCCGCCTTCGCCACCCTGGTGGCGTTGCAGGAGCGGGAGCGCACCGGGCGGGGCTCGCTCGTCGAGTGCGCCATGGTGGAGGGCGCGCTCAACGCGGCGGCCGAGCAGATCGTCGAGTTCGGCGCCGAGGGCTTCCGCATGGAGCGTGACGGCAACCGCTTCTTCGGCGCTGCGCCCCAGGGTCTCTACCGCTGCCGCGGCGAAGAGCAGTGGCTGGCCCTCTCGATCGAGGACGACGAGCAATGGGCCGCCCTGTGCCGGGTGGTCGGCGATCCCGAGTGGATGCAGGCGCAAGATCTCGAGACCCTGCGCGGGCGGCGCGCCGCCCACGACCGCATCGACGACCAGCTCTCGGCCTGGACCGCCGAGCGCGATCTCGACCGCACCTTGAAGGAGCTGCTCGCCGAGGGCATCCCCGCCGCGCCCGTCTTCGACGGGCGTGCGGCCTATCTCCACCCGCAGCTCGTGGCACACGGCTTCTTCGAGGAGCTGCACCACTCCGAGGTCGGCCAGCACCCGATCCCGATCGTGCCCTTCCGCTACGTCTCGCGAGACGAGGCCGGAGAGCCCTGGATCCGCCGGCCCACACCCACCCTGGGCGAACACAATCGGGAGATCCTGGGTGGGCTTCTCGGAGTGGACGACGAGGCGCTCGCCCGTCTCGAGGAGGAGGGCGTGATCGGAAGCGCGCCGCGCTTCTGATGGGTCGCGCGGCTCTTCTCCTGACGATCGCGGTCCTGCTCACGGGCTGCGGCGACCACCGGAACCTCTACTTGCGGCTCTTCGGATGGCTCCAGGAAGGCGAGCCGCCGGCCCTCGAGCCCGCCTCCGAGGAGGGGCCGGGAGTCGAGTGGTTCGACGACTACTTCACCGTGGAGTGGATCGACGACGCGACCGTCGCCATCGGGGAGCCGCGCTACTTCCAGCAGACCTGGAGCTACCTGATCCTGGGGAGCGAGCGCGCCCTGCTCTTCGATTCCGGTCCCGGTGAACGCGACATCCGGCCCGTCGTCGACTCGCTGACGGCATTGCCGGTGATCGCGCTTCCCTCCCACCTGCACTACGACCACGTGGGCAACGTCCACCGCTTCGAGCAGGTCGGAATGATCGATCTCCCATACTTGCGGGCCCGCGCTCCGGACGGCGTTCTCCTTCCCACCGAGACCGAGCACCTGGGCTACCTCGAAGGGCGGCCGCTACGGCCCCTCCACGTGACCCACTGGTGGGCACCGGGCGAGGAGGTCGATCTCGGCGGCCGAAGCCTGCGTTTGCTCCACGCACCGGGTCACACCCGCGACTCGATGGCGCTCCACGACGCCGAGCGGCATCAGCTCTTCAGCGGTGACTACCTCTACCCTGCTCCACTCTTCGCGTTCCTTCCGAACTCGTCGCTGGGCGACTACCTGTGGACGGCCGATCGCCTCCTGGAGATCCTGGCCGAGGACGCCGTCATCTGGGCTGGCCATCGCGCTGCGCCCCCCGGCGCTCCGCGAACCGGCTTCGGTGACGTGCGGGATCTCCAGCGCACTCTCCTGTCGATTCGTGCTGGCGAGGCCGAAGGCGAGGGGCTCCTTCCCGTGGAGTACCGCGTGAACGAGCGAATCAGCCTGCTCACCGATCTTCCGATGGCGCATCGCTGGGAACGGGAGGCGCCCTGACCCGGCCGAGCTTCCTCGCCGGGCCGCGAACACCGGCGGCGGGTCAGCCCTTTCGGAGCGAGTCGACGAGCAGGGCGGCGGCGTTTCGCGCGGCGCGTCTGCGCCTGCCCGGGAAGCCCAGTGCCTGCATGAAGGCGCTCTCCTCCGCGAGGCACATGACCGCGTAGGCGACGCCCCGGGCGCGCCCCGGATCGGCGTGCGGATGGACGGCCTGGAGCAGGCCGAAGATCTCCCTCTCGAAGGCGTCGTACATCTTCCTCAGTGACTTCCTGGTGCCCTCTTCGGAGGCGGCCGCCGCGCGCAGCGCCTCGGTCGCTCGGCCTTCCCGGTCGAGGTCGGAGACGAAGCCACCCAGGAAGAGGTAGTCGAGAGCCGCCTCTGCGCCCTCGCCGGCCACGAGCCGCGGGCGGAGCTCCGCCTGGTACGCGGAGCGGTACTTCTCCGTGAGATGGTCGACCAGGGCCGCGATCAGCTCGTCCCGGTTGCCGACGAAGTGCCGGATGGCGGCGCGCTGGACCCCCGCCTCCTTCGCCACCGCTTCGAGGGTCGTGGCCTCCAGGCCCTGGGCGACCAGGCAACGCTCGAAGGCCTCCAGGATCTGCTCGCGGCGTTGGGCTCCGAGGCTCGGGCGTCCCATTCGCCTTTTTTATCATATTGATGATATATTGTCCGCATGGAAGGCAGGGACCGGGAGCTGGGAATGGGCCGGAGGATCTCCCGGCGCGACTTCCTGCATGGCGCCGTCGGCGGCCTCGTGGCCGGGGCCGGGCTCGCGCCCGGGTGCGCGCCCTCACCCGGCGCGCCTCCCGCCGGCCCGGTCGGCTCTTCGGGCAGGCCCCTCGACCCGTCCGGCCATCCGCCCTCCCGGCTGGGCCTGCGCGGGAGTCACCCGGGCTCCTTCGAGGTCGCCCACGAGATGGCGCTCGCCAAG
Organism: Deltaproteobacteria bacterium; assembly: GCA_002687015.1. Lineage (GTDB taxonomy): Bacteria > Myxococcota_A > UBA9160 > UBA9160 > UBA6930. Next base: position 39,299 of record NYZB01000231.1, on the reverse strand, counting down.
CGAAGGGACTGGGGGCTGCCGACGCAGCCCGACACCGAGGAGTACGACCTGGTGGTGGTCGGCGCAGGAGTCAGCGGCCTGGCGGCGGCCTTCTTCTTTCGCGAGCAACACCCCGGCGCACGCGTGCTCCTGCTCGAGAACCACGACGACTTCGGTGGCCATGCGAAGCGCAACGAGTTCGAGTGGAAGGGCCGCACGATCCTCGGCTACGGCGGAAGTCAATCGTTGGAGGCCCCATCCTCCTACAGCGACGAGGCGAAGGGGCTCCTCGATCGGATCGGTGCCGACCGGAAGCGCCTGCGCGACGCCTACGACGTGGATTTCTTCCGCCGCAACGGGCTGGCGGCGGGCATCTACTTCGACCGTGCCCACTACGGTGTGGATCGCGTCGTCCGGTCGGAGTTCGTCGATCCCTCGCTCTTCCTGCCCGTCGCGCCCTCCGGCGTGGCGATCGCCGACGCGATCGAGCAGATGCCGCTCTCCGAGCCGGCCAGGCGCGAGCTGCAGCGCCTCTGCTTCGCCTCGGAAGACAGGCTCCCCGACCACTCCATCTTTTCCGAGCCCGGCTTCCTCCAGAAGATCTCCTACCGCGACTTCCTGACCCGCCATCTCGGGATCGAGGAGCCCGAGGTGCTCGCGCTGCTGCAGGACATCCCCAGCTCCTACTTCGGCCACGGGATCGAGGTCGCGCCAGCCCTCGACGCCCTGGCCGTGGGCCTGCCCGGGCTCGGCTCTACCAGTCTGGGGAGTCTCGAAGGTCTGATCCGCGGGGCGCTCTCGCTCTCTCTCGAGCCCTACCACTACCACTTCCCCGACGGCAACGCGTCGGTTGCACGCCTGCTCGTGCGCGGTCTCATTCCGGCCGTGGCCGAGGCTACGACCATGGAAGACACGGTCACCGCCCCCTTCGACTACGCGGCTCTCGATCGGAGTGACGCCGAGGTCCGGCTGCGCCTCGGGAGTACGGTCGTGCGGGTCCAGCACGACGGCGACGCAAGGAGCGCTGAGCGGGTGGACGTGACCTACGTGCGCGAAGGCCGGACGGAGCAGGTGCGTGCCCGGCGGGTGGTCCTCGCCTGCTACAACATGGCGATCCCTTACCTTTGCCCGGAGCTTCCCGCCGCGCAGAAGGAAGCGCTCGCCTCCCTGGTGAAGATCCCCCTGGTCTCCACCAACGTGCTGCTGCGAAGCTGGAACGCCTTCAAGGAGCTCGGCCTCGCCTTCGCGCACTGTCCCGGGAGCTGGCACCCCGTGGCGATGCTGGATTTCCCGGTCCAGCTCGGGGCCTACCATTTCAGCACCGAGCCCGACGATCCCATCGTGCTCCACATGATCAAGGCCGTGACCCACCCCGGGCTGCCGCCCCAGGAGCAGTCTCGGCTCGGTCGCCACCTGTTGCTCGGCACCCCCTTCGAGATGATCGAGCGCGAAATCCGTGGCCACCTGGCGGGCATGCTCGGTGCGGGGGGCTTCGACTCGGCCCGCGACATCGAGGCGATCGCCGTGAACCGCTGGCCCCATGGCTACGCTTTCACGTCCAATCCGCTCTTCGACCCCGACCACGGCCCTGGCGAGGCCCCTCACGAGATTGGCCGCCAGCGCTTCGGCCGCATCGCCATCGCCAACTCCGATTCCGGGGCTCGCGCCTATCTCGATTGTGCGATCGACCAGGCGTGGCGCGCGGTCGGCGAGCTCGCGTCCTAGCGATCGGGCGGGGCCGGTCGGAAGAAGGGGAGGGTGATCTCGTCCGTCATCTCCCGGAAGGTCACTTCGACCGGCATTCCGATCGCGATTTTGCCCGGGGGCACGTCGACCAGGTTGGAGAGCATGTGCCAGCCCTCTTCGAGCTCGACGATCGCGACCACGTAGGGCACCTGGAACTCGGGGCGCTGGGGCCGGTGCACCGTCGTGTGGCTGTAGAGAACGCCGCGGCCGGTGCTCTCCACCCACTCGAGATCCTCCGAGAGACAGCGCGTGCAGGTCGGGCGCGGGATGAAGATGAAGTGCCCGCACTCTCCACAGCGCTGGACCCGCAGCTTGCCTTCGCGGCAGCCCTCCCAGTGGGGCTTCGAGAGATCGGTCGGCTGCGGCAAGGGGATCATCGGCGTCTCGTCGCTCACAGGGGCTCCTTGCCGACCAGCATCACGTCGCTGAAGAGGGCGCCCGAGCCGCCGTTGCTGGCGAGGGCCACCCTGGCTCCGGGCACGGTCAGCTCGGCCGGGAGCTTGCCCTGGAGCTGGAGGGCCGCGTTCACGGCCTTCTGCAGCATCTGGACGAGACCGGCGTGGCTGTAGGAGAGCAGGCCCCCGTTGGTGGCCACGGGTAGCTCGCCCCCCGTGCGGATGCGCCCGTCCATCACGAAGTCTCCTCCCTCGCCCTCCTTGCAGAAGCCGAAGGCCTCGAGCTGGCGGATGATCTCGAAGGAGAAGGGGTCGTAGAGCTCGGCGACGTCCACCTCGGCCGTCCGCAGGCCGCATTGCCCGAAGGCCATCTCCGCCGCCCTGCGTCCCACCCAGCCGTAGCGATCCCAGACGGGCGCCGTGGTGTAGGCCATGCCCTGCCGGTCCATCCCGCCACCCAGGATGTAGATCGGCTCCACGTCCAGATCGCGGGCCCGCTCCTGGGTCGTCAAGACCAGCCCGGCGCCGCCCTCGGAGTTGATGCAGCAGTCGAGCAGGTGGAAGGGGTCGGCCACCATCCGCGAGGCGACGACGTCGTTCGGGCTGACCTCCTTGCCGTACATCACGGCCTCGGGGTTCCGCGCGCCGTTCATGCGGATGGCAGCCGCGACCTCCGAGAGCGCTTCCCGCCTGGTGCCGTAGACGTGCATGTGCCGCTGGGCCATCAACGCGAACTCGGCGGCGGTGTAGAGCCCAAAGCACTCGACGAACTCGTTGCTGGGTCGTGTCCAGGAGATCGTGGCGCTGTGATCGGTGTACTCGCCGCACTGTGCGGAGGCGACCAGGGCGGTGTGGCATTGGCCGGTCGCGATCGCGGCGGCCGCCTCCAGCACGGCTTCGATGCCCGCAGGTGAGTTTCCGTTCCAGACGGGCCGGGCGCCGAACCACTGGGCGACGTCGCGGGAGTTCACCCGCGTGACCCAGCTCGTGACGTTGAGGCCGTCGACGTCCGCTGGCTCGAGGCCGGCGGCCGAGAGGGTACCCCGCACGGCATCGAGGAGCAGCGTCGACTCGCGCATGCCGACCAGCTTCTTGGCCTGCTGGGTGTTGTAGGCGCCCACGATGGCCACGCCGCGATAGGGGCTTCGCATGGCGTCGGAGTGTGCCACAGGCGCCTTGCGCCTCGAACCAGCCTAGACGATCGAGCCGCCGTCGATGGGCAGCTCGACGCCGCTCAGGTACGAAGACGCGTCGGAGAGCAGGAAGACGACCACGTCCGAGACGTCCTTCTTGCTGCCGAAGCGGCGCAGCGGGATCAGTGCCTTGCGCTGCGCGATGATCTCCTCGCTGGCGCCGCTGCTGCCGAACATTCCGGTCTCCTCGATGCCTCCGGGGTGGATCGAGTTCACGCGAATCCCGTCCGGCCCGAACTCCTGGGCCGCGACCTTGGTGAGCCCGCGCACCGCCCACTTGCTGGTGCTGTAGGAGCTGAGCCCCGGGTAGCTCTTCATGGCGGCCTGGGACGACACGTTGACGATGGAGCCGCCGCCCGCCTCGCGCAGCAGGGGCAGTGCCTTGCGCAGGCCCCACCAGGTGCCGTGCAGGTTGATCCGGAGCAGACGCTCGAAGGCCTCGTGGGTCTCGTCCTTGAGCCTGGCGTTCTGCAGGACGCCGGCGTTGTTCACCAGACCGTCGAGCCGGCCGAAGCCCCGGGCCGCTGCAATGGCACCGTCCCAGTCTTCTTCCGAGCCCACGTCGTGGCGGACGAAACGCGCCGCCTCGCCCAGCTCCTCGGCCAGGGCCTTGCCCTCTCCTTCGAGCACGTCCCCCATGACCACCTTCGCCCCTTCGGCGACGAGCCTTCGCGCATGGCTGGCGCCCATGCCCCGTGCCGCCCCGGTGAGCAGCACCACCTTGCCATCCAGCTGTCCCACGACACCGCCTCCCTAGAGGATCTTGCGCTCGCGCCCCTCCCAGTAGGGGTCGCGGAGCTTTCGCTTGTAGAGCTTGCCGTTCGGATCGCGGGGCATCTCGTCGGTGAAGTCGATCGAGTGGGGCCATTTCTGTTTGGCCACCTTCTCCCTGAGGAAGGCCATGACCTCCTCTCGCAGGGCGTCGCCGGGCTCGTGGCCGGGCATCGGCTGGATGACGGCCTTGATCTCCTCTCCCATGTCCTCGTTCGGCACACCGAAGACCGCCACGTCCTGCACCCTGTCGTGCTGCTGGATCGCTCCCTCGATCTCGGCCGGGTAGATGTTCACACCGCCCGCGATGATCATGTCGTTGGCCCGGTCGTTCAGGAAGAGGAAGCCCTCTTCGTTGAAGTAGCCGATGTCGCCGACGGTGAAGAAGCCCTTCATCCGGGCCTTGTTCGTCTTCTCCTCGTCCTTGTAGTACTTGAACTCGTTTCCACCCATGCGCATGTAGATCGTGCCGCTCGCGCCGGTGGGAACCTCGTTGCCCTCGTCGTCGAAGATGACCACCTCCGAGTTCGGCCAGGCCTTGCCGACCGTTCCCGGGTTGGCCCGCCAGTCTTGGGGTGAGGCGATCGTGCCGCCGCCCTCGGTGGCGGCGTAGTACTCCCAGATCACGTCGCCCCACCAATCGAACATCTTCCACTTGGTCTCGACGGGGCAGGGAGCCGCTGCATGGATCATGGTGCGCAGGGAGGACACGTCGTACTTGCGTCGCTCCTCCTCCGGCATCTTGAGCATGCGGTTGAACATGGTCGGCACCATGTGGGAGTAGGTGACCTTGTACTTCTCGATGCGCTCGAGCGCGGCTTCGGGGCTCCAGCGGTCCATCAGGATGACCGGATGGCCCCAGTGAAGCGCGGTGATGGTCCAGTTGTTGACGGCCGTGTGGTAGAGAGGTGCCTGGGTGATCTCGACGTGGCCGTCGTGGGGCTTGATGCCGAAGAGCAGGAAGAGCATGCCAGCCATCTTGGCCATGTCGTCGGGGTGCGCCTCGGGCAGGTCGCGCCGCACGCCCTTGGGGCGGCCCGTCGTGCCCGAGGTGTAAAACATGAAGGAGCCCGCGGAGAGCTTCTCGGGGCGGGGCTCGGGCTGGCCCTCGATCAGCTCCTTCCAGGGGCGGAAGCCCGGCGTGTCTCCGATGCCGAAGGCGCGCTTCGGGTCGAGGCCGGCTTCGTCGAGCGCGCGCCTGGCCTCGTCCACGAAGCGCTCGTGGGTGATGAAGATCTTCGTCTCCGCGTCCTGCAGGATGTAGGCGATCTCCGGGCCGACCAGGTGCCAGTTGACGGTCGTGATGTAGAGGCCCGACTGGAATGCGGCGAGGCCGATGGCGACCTGCTCGATCGAGTTGGGGAGGGAGGTCGCCACGTGGTCGCCGCGTTTCAGGCCCAGCGCCTGGAAGCCGTGGGAAATCCGGTTCACCAGCGCGTAGAGCTCGCCGAAGGTGGCTTCGTTGAAGTCCGGGTCGGCGACGGCCAGGCGGTCGGGGGTTTCCTGGGCGATGGCCCAGAATCCGGTGGTGGGGGAGTCGTCGCTCATGGGGTCTCCTTGGGCCGACTCGAAGGCGGACCGGAGGGGGTTCGGCGAATCGGGGGCAGCGAGCGTAGGCGATCCGTGACTCGAGGTCAGCTGCCCTCGGGCGGAGGCGCGCCGGCGTGGAAGGCGCGGTCTTCCTCCCAATCCACGACCAGGCAGCGCTCGCTGAACCTCCAGGTACCGGCCTCCCGTCGGCACCGATCCCGGTAGCGGATCGCCATCACGTAGAGGCGGGCCTGGCTCTGCCGGTCGTAGAGATGGTGAGCCAGACAGCTCACCTCGTTGCGGGCGATGTCGCCGTCGATGTGGGTGACGGGGAGGCTCACCAGGTGGGTGGTCGCCCGGAATCGCTCGATCGAAGGCAGCGCCTTCAGGATGCGCGCGCGGCCGCGGAGCTCGAAGAGCTTCGGGCCCCGGCCCGGCTCGCCGCGGTGGGCCGAGAGCAGCGCGTCGTCGCTGAAGAGCTCTCCGAGGGCGGCGTAGTCGCGCGCATCGACGGCGCGGGCGTAGGCCGCGCACAGGGCCTGAATGGCGAGGGCGTCGGGGCTTCGGTCGGCCATCGGCTGCGCCACGAGGGTAGTGCATCGCGCGCACCCGGGAGCGCGGTCCGCGATCGGGTCTGTGCCATACTCGCCAGTCGTCGAAGGGAGAGCTCATGACCGATCTCATGCGTGGCGTCCGGATTCTCGAGGTGGCTCAGTGGTGGTTCGTGCCTGCGGCGGGCGCGCTGCTCGCCGATTGGGGCGCCGACGTCATCAAGGTCGAGCACCCCGATACCGGCGACGGACAGCGCGGGCTCATGACCTCCGGACTGGTCGCCAACACAGGCGGTGTGAACTTCATGATGGAGCAGTCGAACCGGGGCAAGCGGAGCGTTGGAATCGACATCGCCCATCCGGAGGGTCGCGAGCTCATCTACCGCCTTGCCGAGACCGCCGACGTCTTCCTCACGAACTTCCTTCCGCCGGCGCGCAAGAAGCTGCAGATCGATCTCGAGGACATCCGTGCCCGAAACCCGGAGATCATCTACGTGCGCGGCAGCGGCCAGGGTGTTCGCGGCCCCCACGCCGAGAAGGCCGGCTACGACGCCGTCTCCTTCTGGGCGCGTGGCGGCATCGGCGATGCTCTGACCCGGCCCAGTGACGAGGTGCCCGTCGGCCCTCGGGCGGCCTTCGGCGATTCGATCGGTGCGATGACAATCGCGGGCGGGATCGCCGCCGCGCTCTTCCGGCGCGCCCAGCACGGCGAGACCTCGGTGGTCGACATCTCGCTGCTCTCGACGGCAATGTGGACCCTGGGCCCCGACCTGGTCGTCAGCAAGCTGATGGGCATCGACAAGATGTTCGTGGGCGGCGGACGCGGCGCGCCGCCCAATCCGGTGGTGAACTCCTACCAGACCAAGGACGAGCGTTGGATCATGCTCAACCTGCTCCAGGCGGATCGCTGGTGGCCCGACTTCTGTCGCCACATCGACAAGCCGGAGCTGATCGAGGACCCGCGCTTCGTCGACATGAAGGCCCGCTTCGAGAACCGCGAGGCCTGCGTCGCGATCCTCGACGAGGTCTTCCGCAGCCGCACCTACGAGGAGTGGAAGCTGAAGCTCGACACGATGGAGGGCGCCTGGGCCCCCTGGCAGACGCCGAAGGAGACCACCGAGGATCCCCAGGTCGAAGCCAACGGCTACATGCCCACGGTCGAAGCAGCCGATGGCGGCAGCTTCCAGCTGGTCGCGAACCCCGTGCAGTTCGACGAGACCCCGCCCACCCTGCAGCCCGCACCCGAGCACGGGCAGCACACCGAGGAGGTGCTCCTCGACCTGGGCCTCGAGTGGGAAGAGATCGCCCGCCACAAGGAGAGCGGCGCTGTCCTCTGAAGCAGTTGACAAAGGGGTCTGCCCCCTTTGTCAACTGCTTGGGAGACTTCGGTGTGTTGACTGACTCGGTTGTGGCCATCAGGAGCTTCGAATTCGTGTCCGATCCCTTGCGCGACGAGCTGATCGAGAGAGGTACGAGATGAGTCAGACGGACGAGACACCCCTCATCGTCGAGCGCGATGGCGCCGTGGTCACGCTGATCAACAACGACGCGCCGCGCAACCGGATGAGCCTCGGCTACATGGATGCGCTGGAGCGGGAGGTGGGCGCGCTCGCGGAGGACCGATCGGTTCGTGCCGTCGTGATCACCGCCGCTGGGGACGAGCACTTCTCCGTCGGCATGGACCTGAAGCAGCTTCCCCAGGGCATTGCCAAGATGGGCAGCGCCGAGGCGGTCTTCGACCAGCGCCTGCGCGTCCTCGACCGGATCGAGCGGATGGAGAAGCCGGTCATCGCGACCCTGTTCGGCTACTGCCTGGGAGGCGGGCTGGAGCTGCCGCTGGCCTGTCACTTCCGGTTGGCCGCGGAAGAGGGCGCGAAGATCGGGCTCCCCGAGATGGACCTGGGCTCCGTGCCGGCCTGGGGCGGCTCGGCCCGCCTGACCCGATGCGTGGGGCGCGACCAGGCGCTGGACATGATCCTGCGCGCCAAGAAGATCTCGGGTCCAGAGGCCCTTCGCATCGGTCTCGTCAACGAGGTCTGGCCGATGGCCGAGCTCAAGGACCGCGCCCAGGCGCTGGCCCAGGAGCTCGCTGCCATGCCGCCGATCGCCGTCGCCGGCGTCCTGCGCTGCGTCGTCACGGCCGGAGAGCGCTCCCTCGCGGAGGGTCTGGCCGAAGAGCGCCGCGCCGTGATGCAGACGATGGGCACGAAGGACCAGCAAGAGGGGATGCGGGCCTTCCTGGAGAAGCGCCGCCCCGTCTTCACCGGGGAGTAGCCCGCCCTCCGCCGTTCAATTCCGACCTCCGATCGACCGATTGGGAGCCTGGAGGCGAATGGCGTGATCGAAGCAGCGGCAAGCCTGGGCCTGGTCGCGTTCCTGCTGACCAGTATCGGTGTCGGCGGGCGATTGGTCTGGCTCTGGCGCCGCACGCGCGGGCTGCCCGAGCTGCTCGTGGGTCTGGGCTTCCTGATCGGTGGAGTGGTCGGGTTCGTGCCCGAGCATCTGGTCCTGCGCGGCGTCATCGCTTCGCCCTGGGACGGGCCCGTGCTGGTGATGTCGAACCTCGCCGTTCGGACCACGGCGATGCTCTGCGCGGTATTCACCTGGCACGTGTTCCGACGGGCAGATCCATGGGCACTCGCCATCCTCGTCGTCCTGGGTGTTCTCCTCGGGGTCTCGTTCGTCGGGTTCCCCGGACCCTGGGCGCGAGCCCAGACCGATGCCGAGTGGACCTGGTCGGTGGTGACCGCCGTCGTCCGCTCCCTGGCCTTCCTCTGGGCCGCCGCCGAGTCGCTGCGTCAAGCCTCCCTGGCTCGCCGGCGCGCGGCGCTCGGCCTGGTCTTCCCAGACGTCGCGCGGCGCTACCTGCTGTGGGGCGTCGCCATGGCGGGTCCGGCCTGCATGTCGGCCATTCCGCTCCTGAACCGGTGGCTGCTGCTTCCCCACGCCGGCCCCGATCTCGCCTGGATGCTCCTCCAGAGCGGGCTGGGTCTGGTGGCCGCCGCTGGCATGGGCGCTGCGTTTCTCGCGCCGGGCGGCAGAGCGAGCGCGCAGCAGCACGCGTGAGCGCTCCAAGGGGCGCGCGCCGGCGCAGGTGGCGAAGCGGGGCGACCCGTCCAATAATGTCACGCCGCATGTCAGTTCTTGACGCCACACCTGCAAGACCTCATCGCGTGTCGTCTTGAGCGCACCCCCGATTCGCGACGATCGCCAGGTCTCCTGGGGCGTCCGCGTCGCCTACGGCACGGGCTCCGCCGCCGATGGCGTCAAGAACGCGGTCTTCAACGCCTTCCTCGTGCTCTACTACACGACCGTGCTCGGGCTTCCGGGCACGCTCTCGGGTCTCGCGATCTTCATCGCCCTGTGCGTGGATGCGATCACCGATCCCCTGGTCGGCTCCATCTCGGACAACCTGCGCAGCCGTTGGGGCCGCCGCCACCCCTTCATGTACTCCGCTGCGCTGCCGATGGCGGCCTGCCTCTACGGTCTCTTTGCGCCGCCCGAGGGTCTCGGAAACGCCGGCCTCTTCGCGTGGCTGCTGAGCTTCTCGATCGGCGTGCGGCTCTTCCTCACCTTCTACATGGTGCCCAGCAACGCCATGGGCCCGGAGATGACCACCCACTACGACGAGCGAACCACGCTCGTTTCGTTCCGTTGGCTGATCGGGTGGACCGGCTCCATCGCCATCACCACCGCGGGCTGGCTCGTCTTCCTGGCCGACTCGGGCGAGCAGGTCGGCGAGGGACGCCTCGCTGCGGAGAACTACCCGGCGCTCGGCCTCTGCGCGGGTGCGATCGTCCTGGTCGCGATCCTGATCTCGTCGGTGGGCACCCACAGTGTGATTCCCCGACTGCGTCAGTCCACCAACGTCGGGCCGGCCTTCTCCTTGTCGCGCTTCTTCCGCGAGGTTCGCTCGGCACTCAGCAGCCACTCCCTTCGCCTGCTGCTCGCCAGCTCCCTCTTCGGCGCCACCGCGCTCGGCGTGGAGGAAGTGCTGCGCAGCTACATGGGCACCTGGTTCTGGGAGTTCCACTCCGACGACCTGGGCCTCCTCTCGGCCCTGCAGCTCTTCGCGATCCTCGCGGGAGTGATGATGGCCCGGCCCTTCAGCCAGGCCATGGACAAGCGCAGCGCGGCGATCCGCCTGGCGCTCTTCGCGATCCTATGGGGGCCCCTTCCCGTGCTGCTGCGCTTCGCAGGGCTCGCGCCGGAGAACGGGAGCCCCTGGCTGCTCGTGATGATCGTGGTCCACGGCGGCCTGCTCGTCATCGCGGCCATCCAGATCGGCATCCTGAACAGCTCGATGATCATGGATGCGGTGGACGAGGGAGAGCTCGCGACCGGTCTCCGGCAGGAAGGGGTCTTCGTCTCGGTCATCTCGTTCACGGGGAAGGCCGTCTCGGGGTTTGGCAACTTCCTCGGCGGAGTGGTCCTCGATGTGATCCGCTTCCCGACGGGCCCCGAGGCGGCGAGCGTGGGGCAGGTTCCGGCCGAGGCCATCTTCAAGCTGGGCCTGGTCGCCGGCCCGGGCCTGGTCGTCTTCTATCTGTGCTCGGTCTGGTTCCTGACGAGGCTACGGCTCACCCGCGCGCGCTACGCCGAGATCTCGGCCGCGCTTGCCGATCGGAAGCGCCAGCAAGGGCCGGGTCCGGAGTAGAGCTGGCGTCAGCCTTGCAGCGCCGATGCGTGCTGGGCCATCCACTCGCCCATCGCCTTCTGCGCTTCGGGATCGAAGTCGTCGCGAAGCCGCTTGATGCGGTCGCCCTCGAAGAGGGCGATCTCCACCCCTGAGATCACGAGGCTGGGGCAACCCTCCTTGGTGTAGGTCACGGTCCACTTCATCTTGAGCGTGTCGCCATCGACGGTTGGCGTCTCGAAGTCCGGGGTGCGGCTGTCCATGCGCCGGTCGAAGGCATCGACGCCGGCCTTCAGCTTGGCGAGCACCGCGTCGCGGCCCTCGGCGTCCGGGTCGCCCTCGTAGACGGCATCTTCGGTGAAGTAGGGCTCGATCCGCGACCAATCGTCGTCCTCGTAGCTCTCTTCGAAGGCGTCGGCGTACTCGTTGTAGCGGTCCAGGATCGTCACGGCTGACTCCTTGCCCCCCGGTGGGAGCATACGCGAATCGGCCGACGGCTGGGGTACGCTGATCGCCCCCGGGAAGGGAGCCCACGGTTCGCATGAGCAGGGTCCGCAGCGTCGAGGGGGTCGATCTCGCGATCCTGGCCGATTGGATGGATGGCGAGGGGCTGCCGCCGGGCCCCCTGGAAGAGATCGAGCTGCTCTCCGGAGGCACCCAGAACATCCTCCTCCGTTTCTCCCGGGGCGGACGCAGCTACGTATTGCGGAGGCCACCTCCCCACAAGAGGCGCAACAGCGACGAGACGATGCGCCGCGAGGCGCGGGTGCTCCGCGCCCTTGCCGGCTCGCCGGTGCCCCACCCCGGGTTCATTGCGGGCTGTGGGGACGAGGCCGTCCTCGGAGCGGCCTTCTACCTGATGGAGCCCGTGCGTGGCTTCAACCCGACGACCGGCCTTCCGCCCCTCCACGAGGGCGACGCCGGGATCCGCCACGAGATGGGGCTCTCGATGGCGAGGGCGATCGCCGAGCTGGGGGAGTTCGACTACCGGGCGATCGGCCTCGAGGGCTTCGGAAAGCCAGAGGGATACCTCGAGCGCCAGGTTCCCCGCTGGCAAGCCCAGCTGGACGGCTACTCCGCCCTCGAAGGCTATCCGGGACCCGACATCCCGGGGCTGGCCGAAGTCGCGCGTTGGCTCGACGAGCATCGGCCGACGGATTTCCGTGCCGGCGTCATCCACGGTGACTTCCACGCCGCCAACGTGATGTTCTCTCTGGACGGCCCCGAGCTGGCGGCCCTGGTCGACTGGGAGCTCTCGACGGTGGGAGATCCGCTCCTCGATCTGGGCTGGCTGCTGGCCACCTGCCCCGACGAGACGGGCCACGGCGTCGGCCCCTCGGCGTGGCCGGGCTTTCCGAGACCGGAGGAGCTGCTCGCCCGTTACGGCGAGCGCTCGACTCGCGACCTCGCGTCGATCGCCTGGTACGAAGTGCTGGCCTGCTACAAGCTCGGCATCATCCTCGAGGGCACCCATGCGCGCGCCTTCGCGGGCAAGGCCGCGAAGGAGACCGGCGATCTGCTGCACGCGACGACGGTGGGCCTCTTCCAGCGGGCCCTGCGTCGGATCGCCGCGTGAGGTTCAGGGGGTGATCACGAACTTGCCGACCACCTTGCGGTCGGCGAGCTCCTGGATCGAGGCGGCGGTCTCGCCCAGAGGGCGCACCGCGTGGATCTCCGGAGCGAGCTCCCCCGAGGCCACCATCTCGAGCACGGCGCTCTGGTCGGCGGGCAACCAGCCGTTCGAGCCGAGAATGGTCTGCTCGTAGGTCCAGATGAAGCGGATGTCGGTCGGGGGCTGGTAGCCCGCCGTCGCTCCACAGGTGATCATGCGGCCGTGGGAGCCGAGGCAGCGCAAGCCGGCAACCCAGCTCTCACCGCCGATGAAGTTGACGACGACGTCGACGCCTCCGCCGCCGAGCATGTGGGGCTTGCCGAAGCGTTCGTGGACGGCTGCGACCACCTCCTCCTTCGAGGTGTCGATCGCGTGGTCGGCACCGAGGGCGAGGAGCCGCTCGAGCTTCCACTCGGCGCTGCCGGCGACGATGAGCTCGGCGCCCACCCGCTTGCCGAGCTGTAGGCAGGCCACACCCACGCCGCCGGTCGCCCCCAGCACGAGCACCTTCTCGCCCGCCTGGATCCGACCGCGGGTCTGCATCAGGCGGTGTGCGGTGCCGTAGGCGATCGGCAGGCTGGCCGCCTGGGCATCGGACACGCCGTCCGGAATCGGAAGCAGGGTGGCTACGGGGATGCGCACCCGTTCGCAGGCCGCGCCCAGCCGGGTCTCGCCGGTCATGCCCTCGCCGACGACGAAGGGATGGGGACAGACGCGATCGCCGATCTTCCAGGGCCCCGGGTCGGTCTCGGGGCCGAAGGAGACGATGCGGCCCGCGATGTCTCCGCAGGGGACCATGGGGAGCGGCGTCTTCAGCCCGGTGCTGCCCGCGACGATCATTGGATCGAAGCCGTTGATCGAGGTCGCGCCCACCTCCAGGATGGCGTCGCCCGCTCGCGCTTCGGGCTCCGGGAACTCCTCGACGGACAACTCCTCGGTGCCTCCGTGGCGATGGAAAACGACGGCGCGCATGGGCCCATCCGTAGCCCATCCCGGCGGCGGCCGCCGGGAGGCGAAGTACCATGCCGCGATGGCCCAGCATGACTACGACCCCGAATTCGAGCAGATCCTTCCCTTGCTCCCCACGGTCATGGACTTCTCGACCGTTGCGAAGGTCCAGGAGAGCCGCGAGGGCGCGCTCTCCTTCGCCGCGCCTCCCGCCGATCGCGACGACGTCGCGATGGAGGACCGCAAGGTGCCCGGGCCCGAGGGCGCCCCCGAAGTCCCCATCCGCATCTACCGACCCGTGGGCGACGGCGGCGCGCGCGCCTGCGTGTTCGAGATCCACGGTGGCGGGTTTCTGATGGGCAGCATCGAGATGATGGATCCGTGGTGCCAACGCGTGGCCGCCGAGATCGACACCGTCGTGGTTTCCGTCGAGTATCGCCTGGCGCCCGAACCCCCCTTTCCCGCCGGCATCGAGGATTGCTACGCCGCGCTCTGCTGGACGGCGGCGAACGCGAAGGAGCTCGACATCGACCCGGATCGCCTCGCCATCGCGGGCCAGAGCGCGGGGGGCGGCCTCGCCGCGGGCACGGCCCTCATGGCTCGCGATCGCGGCGGCCCGAAGCTCTGCTTCCAGCTGCTCGAGATCCCCGAGCTGGACGATCGTCTGGAGACCCCGTCGATGCGGCAGTTCACCGACACCCCGCTCTGGAACCGCCCCAATGCCGAGTGGAGCTGGCGTCACTACCTGGGCCCGGATCACGAGGGCGAAGTCTCTGCCTACGCCGCACCCTCCCGTGCGAAGGACCTGGCGGGTCTGCCGCCGGCCTACGTCTCCACGATGCAGTTCGATCCCCTCCGCGACGAGGGCATCCGCTACGCCCAGGGGATGCTGGAGGCCGGCGTGGCCGTGGAGCTGCACTCCTACCCCGGCACCTTCCACGGCTCGGCCCTCGTGCCCACCGCCGAGGTCTCGCGCCGTGGCAGCGAGGAGGTGATGCAGGTGCTCGCCCGGCGCCTCCGCGCCTGAGGTCCAGGTTGGGATAGGCTTCCTCCATGCCCCGCAACTACACCGCCTACGAAGCGAACCTGCGCATCGGCTACGAGGACCGGATCCTCACCGTGACGCTCCACAACCCGGAGCGCATGAACGCCAACACACCCGAGATGCACGCTGCGCTCTCGACGGTCTGGGACGAGATCAACGACGACCCGGAGGTGCAGCTCGTGATCCTGACGGCCGCGGGCGAGCGCGCCTTCAGTGCGGGTGGCGATCCCGTGATGATGGAGCGGATGATCGAGGAGAAGGAGCACTGGTGGCAGACGGTGCCCGAGGCGAGGCGCATCGTGTTCCGCATGCTCGAGTGCGAGAAGCCCATCATCGCCCGGGTGCAGGGGCATGCCGTGGGCTTCGGGGCCACCCTGGCCCTGTGTGCGGACCTGATCGTGGCGGTCGAGACGGCGAAGTTCGGCGACCCCCACGTCCAGGCGGGTCTGGCCTGCGGTGATGGAGGCGCCCTCCTCTGGGCTCAGCACGTGGGCTACGCGAAGGCCAAGGAGTTCCTGTTCACGGGCGATCTGCTCACCGCCAGGGAGGCGGCGGAGATCGGCCTGATCAACCATGCGGTGCCCCGCGAGGAGCTCGACGCCAAGGTCGACGAGCTGGCACGGAAGATCCTGTCGGGGGCGCCCCAGGCCATCCGGCTCACCAAGAACGTGATGAACCTGCCCCTTCGCCAGGCGGCCCACGCCACGATGGACCTCGGCATGGCGAACGAGACGATCTCGACGTACAGCGAAGACCACCGTGCGGCCGTGAAGGCGATGCAGAAGAAGGAGACGCCCCGCTTCACGGGGAAGTAGCCCTTCGCTTCAGGCGCCATCCTCGCCCAGGAAGCCGACGATGCACTCGTGGGCGCGTGGATCCTGGACCAGGAAGAGGTGGCCCCCTTCGAAGACCTCGAGGGTGGCGTCCGGAAGCTGGCTCGCGATCGCTTCGCTGTTCGCCAGCGGCGCAATGCCGTCGTAGCGCCCCGCGCAGACCAGGGTCGGCATCGTGGCTTTGGGCAGCCGATCGTACACGTCGTGGTGCCGGCGCGCCTCGAGCTGGTGGCGCGCACCCATCTCGCGCCCGGGCTCCCCGGCGCCCACGGCACCCCTCTTCGCCATCATCTCGCGGACCCGGGCAAAGGCCTCGGGGTTGGACTTTCGCCAGTCGGCGTCCATGCGCCGATCGGAGAGCTCGAGGGAGCGCAGCAACCGCTCCTCGTCGGATAGCTCTTGCAGCTCGTGCAAGGGATAGGAGGGCGAACCCCTGCCGCCTGAAGAGGTGCAGCAGAGCACCAGGCGTTCGATCCGCTTCGGGTGCCGCACGGCGAGCTCCTGGGCGACCATGCCGCCGAAGGAGACGCCCATCACCGCGCAGCTCTCCCAGCCCACGTGGTCGAGGAGTGCGGCCGCGTCCTCTGCGTAGTCGGCCATGCTGTAGGCGTGCTCGGGCTTCTCCGTTTGCCCGAGGCCGCGTTGGTCGTGGGCCAGCAGGTCGAAGTGCTGGCCGACCGGGCCCTCGAAGGGCCCGGGCCGCATCCGCAGATCGCCCTGGCTCCCATTGAGGAAGAGCACGGGGCGGCCGCTTCCGGCCCGCTCGTAGTACATCCGGATCCCGCGGATCGTGGCGAAGGGCATGGCGAATCCTACACCGCTCGGCCCTCCTCGACCCCCTAGCGGATGTACCCCGGCAGGCAGTCGCTGGCCTTCCGGCAGGAGTCGTAGAGGCCGTCTTCGGCCCAGGCGCGCGCTTCTTCGAGCTTCTTCTCGGCGGTGTCGAGCTGGCCCTGCTCGTAGCTGCTGCAGCCGGCGGGACGCTCGTAGAGGGAGCGGCGTTCCACCTCGCCTCGGCAACGGATGCGCCAGCGCTCGTGGTCGCGCTCGGCGTCGGCGAGCTCCTTGTTGGCCTTCTCCGCGCGCCTGGCCCACCGGTCGCGGGCCAGCTCCTGGCGGCGCTCCTCTGCGCTTTTGTCTGGCGTGGCCACCCGGGTGGGCGTCGCGGCCCTGGCGGGCTTGGGCGCGTAGTGGAGGTTGCCCTTGGTGAGCGAGCCCACCGGCTCGTAGTCCTGGGACAGCACGACGGCGCCGGCCGGCACCCGATCCGGCGAGGCGTAGCCCGTCTTCCCGTCCTGGGTCCGGTACTTCACCATCCCGGCCAGGGCCGGAAGACCGATCACCAACGAAAGGGCGAGGATGGCGAGGAAGTTGCGCATGGAGGATGCATCGACCACCACGCCGTCGGGCTTGAGCCGGGCGCCCGAGCCCCCCGCTCAGATCTCGACCTCGCGAAGCCGGCCCTCATCCACGTCGTACACGAAGCCGCGCACCTGATCGCGGTGGGGGAGCCAGGGTGTGGTCCGGATCCGCTGGACCCCTTCGCGGAGGGCCCGCTCCAGGGAAGCGAAGCGGCCGAGGGGGAAGGGAGGAGCGAGCCCCGCAGCCCGCGCGAGCTCCTTCCGGAGCTCGTGCTCGTCGCCCTCCAGGCCGCAGCGGGTGTGCATGACCACCATGACCTCGCGAGTGCCCAGCGCCCCCTGGGAGATCGCCAGGGATCGGAGGGCGTCCTCGGTCACGAGGCCGCCGGCGTTGCGGATCACGTGGGCCTCGCCCAGCTCGAGGCCCATCGCGACACCGGGTCGGATCCGGGCGTCCATGCAGGTGAGAACCGCCACCCGCAGGCCGGGTCGGGCCGCACGGGCGCTCTCGGAGTCGGCCCTGTGGTCCAGGTTGCGCTTCACCAGCTCGTCGATGGCTCCGCCCACGAACGGCCTCCCCAAAGGCGCACAGGGTATGGATTCTTCGGGCTAGCATCACCCCATGGAGCTACGAGATCGAATCGCGGTGGTCACCGGGGGAGCGAGCGGAATCGGCGAGGGCCTGGCCCTGCGCTTCAAGGCCGAAGGCGCCCGCCACGTGGTCGTCGCGGACCGCGACGAGGCGGGCGCCAAGGCCGTGGCGGGCCGGATCGGGGGGACCGGGGTCGGCATCGACGTGGCCGACGAGGGGGCCATCGAGGAGCTGGTCGCCGAGACCGAGCGCAGCCAGGGCCCCATCGATCTCTTCGTCTCGAACGCGGGCTACGTGACGGTAGGCGGCGTGGAGGCTCCGACCGAAGACCTTCAGCGCATGTGGGAAGTGCACGTGCTCGCCCACCTCCACGCGGCCCGGGCGGTCCTGCCCGGGATGATCGAGCGCGGCGAGGGCTATCTTCTGAATACGGCTTCGGCGGCAGGACTGCTCACGCAGCTCGGTTCCCTGCACTACTCGGTCACGAAGCACGCGGCCATCGCCCTGGCCGAATGGCTGGCGGTGACCCACGGTCCCCAGGGCATCCGCGTGTCGGTGCTGTGTCCCCAGGCGGTCGAGACGAAGATCGGAGCCAACAGCCCTTCCAAGGAGCTGCGACAGCAGAACGACGTGGGCGTTGCCAGCCAGGACGGTGTCCTGCAAGCCGACGAGGTCGCGGGATGCGTGATCGAGGCCGTGGCAGAGGAGCGCTTCTGGGTGCTGCCCCATCCGGAGGTGGCGGTGTACGCGAAGCGCAAGGCGGGCGACGTCGATCGCTGGATCGGAGGCATGATGCGCTTCCAGGACCGCCTCTTCGAGGGCCGCGAGAAGCCGGGCGACTGGTTGGTGCGCGGCCGCTGAACCGGATCACGCCCTTTGCTTGCAGGGATCGATCTCGCTGGGCTGCTGGAGGCCACGCTCGCCGGCCGCGGAGCGGGCGCCCTGTGCGTGCGCGTCGGCGCAGAGGAGCGAAAGGTCGAGCTCGGCGTTCTTGCAGAGCCCGGGCGCTTCCCGATCTACAGCATCGCCAAGTCCCTCATTGCGACCCTCGTCCTGCAGCTGGCCCAGGAGGATCGGCTCTCCCTGGACTCGAAGCTCGAGCAGTGGCATCCGGAGGTTCCCGGCGCGGGAAGATGCACGCTCCGCCAGGTGCTCCAGCATCGCGCGGGGCTCCGGGACTACGGGCCCCTGCCGGCCTATCACGAGGCCTTGAGGCGTCACCCGGGTGTCGCCTGGACCCGCGAGGAATACGGGCAGCACACCTGGACGCGGGGGCTTCTCGGCGAGCCGGGCCGCCGGTTCGCCTACTCGAACCCGGGCTTCCTCCTGGCACGGGAGGTCGCCGAAGCGGTCACCGGGCGCAGCTTTGCCCAGCTCGTGGAAGAACGGATCGCGCAGCCTCTCGGCCTGTCGCACACGCACGCGCTGACCCGCCCAACGGACCATGCCGGGCTCGAGCCCGGCCGCTCCTGGCGACTCTCGGTGGAGGGCGCCGAGCGGGACGTCGGCGCCACGATGGCGCCGGGCTGGGTGCTCCACGGCACGGCCGGGTCGACGGCGGGCGAGCTGGTGATCTTCTTCGATCCTCTCGCCGGCGGGCGTCTGGTATCGCCGGCGGCGCTCTCGGAGATGACCGCGCTCCTGCCCGCCGGCTCGGCGCAGCCGCCCTGGCGGGAGCCGAGCTACGGCCTGGGCCTGATGGGGGATCCCGCCTCGCCCTTCGGCCTCGTCTGGGGTCACAACGGGGGAGGCCCCGGCTACTCCGCGAGCGCCTTCCGCGCGCCCGCTCACCCGGCGGGTCCCGTGACGGTGGCGGCCCTGTGTGCGGTGGAGGATCCGCCGCTCGCGGAAGACCTGGTGATTCGGGTCCTCGAGGGTCTCGTTCCCGCAGCGGTGTGGTGCCCCATCCGTCCCAGGAGACTTCCACGTACCCGTGGTGGCCCGCGTCCTCTAGCTTCGCGCCCAACCCTCGAGCGGAGCAGCCGTGCGGCACCTCTACTGGATTCTCCCCGACCTCCTCGCCGGACGGCCCGGCCCCAATCGCGCACCCTGGGATCCGGGGGCCCTGGCCGCGGCGGGCATCGGAGCGGTGCTCTCGCTCGACTCGCGAGAGGTGGATGCAAAGGCCCTGGAGGCGGCCGGCCTCGAGCATGCCTTCGTCGAGCTGCCGGCCGACGACGAAGCCAACGAAGCCACCGAGGCCACCTGCCTCGAGCGTCTCCCCGGGGCGCAGGCCTTTCTCGAAACCCAGGTCGAGGCGGGCCGAGCCACCGTGGTCCACTGCAGCATGGGCCGGGACCGAACCGCCCTGGTGCTCGCCTACTTCGTGGCCTGTCGCGACGATCTGGATGCCGACTTCGCGCTGGCGCGAATCCGGGATGCGCGGCCCGACGCGCTCTTCGCCCGGCGTTGGGAGCCCATGGGCCTTCGCGTGATCGACGAGCTCATGAGCCGACGCAAGCGCCGCCCGGGTCGCCACCGCTAGTGGCTCATCATGGGGTCAGACCCCTTTGTGAGCCGATGGTCTTTCGTGGTATCCACTTCGGATCCATTTCCCAGCGAGGAACCATGTTCACGTTGCGCTTCGACATGCGGGCCCCGAAGAGTGGTGCGCCCACGCGAGATCTCTACCCGGCCGCCCTCGACATGGCGGCCTGGGGCGAAGCCCAGGGCTGCTTGATGGCGATCGTATCCGAGCACCACGGCTCCCCGGACGGCTACCTCTCGGCACCCTTCGTGTTGGCCTCGGGGATCGCGGGCCGGACGACCACGCTGGGGATCCAGGTCGCGGCCTTGCTGGTTCCCCTGCACGACCCCATCGATCTCGCGGAGCAGATGGCCGTGCTCGACGTCATGTCGGGGGGTCGCGTCTCCTACGTCTGCGCGATCGGCTACCGGGCCGAGGAGTACGCGATGTTCGGTCGCGAGATGAAGACGCGGGGCAAGCGCATGGACGCCTGTCTCGAGGCGATCAAGCGGGCCTGGACGGGCGAGCCCTTCGAATACGAGGGGCGTCCCGTCAAGGTGACGCCGACGCCCCTGACACCGGCAGGGCCGAACCTGTTCATGGGCGGCGGCTCCACCGCGGCGGTCCGCCGAGCGGCCCGTCTCGGAATGGGGATGATCGGACAGGGTGGTCCGCCCGAGCTCGAGCAGATCTACCGGGACGCCTGCAAGGAGTTCGGCACCACACCCGGGTTCTTCATCAATCCGGCACCGGACACGGCGACCAGTGTCTACGTCGCCGAGGATGTCGACGCTGCATGGCAGGAGATCGGCCCCTACATGCTGCACGACGCCGCGACCTACGGCGGGTGGATGGACAGTGGCAGCGACCACGCGAGCACTGCCAGTGGCTCCGAAGCCCGGACGGTGGACCAACTTCGCGCGGAGAACGGCAACTACCGCATCTTCGGTGTCGACGAGGCGGTTGCCCATGTGAAGGGCGGCATGCCCCTGATGCTCCAGCCGCTGGTGGGGGGTCTTCCTCCGGAGCTCGCGTGGCGCAGCCTCGAGCTCGTGGCCGAGAAGGTGCTTCCCGCCACCCGCGGCTGATCAGCGCCAACCCCTGGGATTGTCGACCAGCTCCGCGCTGAAGGCGGCCAGGGCCTCGGAGAGCCGCGCGCCCTCCTCCGGGAAGCGTCGGATCAGGTTGTGGTTCTCCTGGTCGCGATGCACGTCCGTGAGAGACGCCTTGTCGCGCCCGGTGTCTCCCGTCGATGCCAGGAGCTTGAAGCGCGCGCTCCGCACCGCGGCGGGGACGCTCCCGCCGATCACGGGGAAGTAGAAGAGCAGCTCGTGCGGGCTCGCCTCCTCACCCGGAGCCGTCAGGAGGCGGCTCAGGTCCCGTCCATCGACCACGCGATCCGTCGGTAGGGGTACACCCGCCAAGGAGAGCAAGGTCGGGAAGAGATCGATGTTCATCGCCATCGCATCGCTCACCCGCCCCGGAGTCACGTGACCGGGCCAGTGCGCGATCATCGGGACCTTCTGCCCTCCCTCGAGCACCTTTCCCTTGCGGCCCCGCAGGAAGCCCGGGCTGCCGTTGTAGTCCGCACCGTTGTCGCTGGTGATCAGCACCAGGGTGTCCCCCGCCAGGCCCAGGCGCTCGATGGCGTCGAGCAGGGCTCCGGTGCTGCGGTCCAGGTCCTCGACCACGTCGCCG
The DNA here is from genome assembly GCA_002687015.1 of Deltaproteobacteria bacterium. Lineage (GTDB taxonomy): Bacteria > Myxococcota_A > UBA9160 > UBA9160 > UBA6930. The sequence continues at coordinate 17,942 of NYZB01000231.1, read as the reverse complement.
TAGATCCCACCCGGCGATTCGCCCACATGCTCGGGGTCGGCGAAGTGGGGCACGTGGGGAAAGGTGTGGGCGAAGTACAGGAAGAAGGGGCGATCCCGGTTCTCCTCCACGAAGCGGATGGCCTCGTCGGTGTAGCGCCGGGTGAGGGTGCGCTGGTCGACGCCCTTCATCTCCACGTCGCTGTCCTCGTCGCGGAAGGCGCCCATGTTGATTCGAGGGGTCTCGTCGCGCAGCTCGATCCCGTCGTTGCGGTAGACGTGGAGAGGCTGCATGTCGTTGCTCGTGTGTACGCCGTAGTAGCTGTCGAAGCCGAAGTCATTGGGCAGGTGCCCCGGGATACCGCCCAGGTGCCACTTGCCGATCATGCCCGTGGCGTAGCCCGCGGCGCCCAGCACCTCCGGCAGCAGGACCTCGTCCCTCGGGAGCTCGTTGCCGAGGCCGAAGATCCTGCGAAGCGTGGCGATCGGAGAGGACTCGCCGAAGAAGACGTGGTTGTGCGTGTGGGAGCGAACCGGGTATCGCCCCGTCAGGAGCGCGGCTCTCGAGGGGGTGCAGACCGGCGAGCCCGAGTAGAAATCCGTCATCCGCAGCCCTTCCGCGGCGGCCCGGTCGATGCGCGGCGTTCGGATCAGCTGGCTTCCGTAGCTCGACAGATCGCCCCAGCCGAGATCGTCGAAGAACACGACCACGAAGTTGGGCGCGCGCTCGGGATCCACGGGCGCGAGGCTGTCCAGGTAGGCCCGCTTCTGCTCACTGCGCTCTCCGCCGAGGGGCTCGTAGAAGAAGCGGACCTGCAGCCAGCGAAGCCCCAGGCCGATCACGGCCAGGGCCACCAGAATCAGCAGGAGCCCGCCCAGCCCGGTCGCCAAGCCCCGCATCAAACGCATCTGGCCGCCTCCCCTGCTGCTCCAGCGGACCGATGGTGCCTCAGATAGAGTCTCGGCTCCCCTCATTTAGCGGAGACCCGATGCACTGGATCGACCTCGACGACAACGCCGATCGCCTCCTGGGTCGCACCCTTCGCCGGCAGGCAGAAGCGATCCCCGACGACGACTACCTGGTCGAAGGGGAGACCCACTACAGCTACGGGCGCGTCAACGAGCTGGCCAACGGCTTCGCCCGCGGCTTCCGCGAGATGGGAATCAAGAGAGGCGACACAGTCAGCTTCTTCATGGGCAGCGGCTCGGACGTCGTGTTCTCTGCTCTGGGCGTCAACAAGCTCGGTGCCCTGTGGACACCGACCAATACGGACTACAAAGGCCCGTGGCTGCGCGAGACCTTCGAGGACGGCAAGGCCCGGGTGCTGGTAGCGGACGCCGACCTGCTGCCGCGCGTGGCCGAGCTGGGGGAGCTGCCCTTCGAGCGGGTCCTGGTGCGCGGCAAGCCCGAGGTGGAGCTTCCCGTTCCCGTCGAGCCTCTCGAGGCCTTTCTCGAGCTCGAGGGCGAGGAGCCCGATGACACCGATCTCCACTACGGCGATTCGACCTGCATCCTGTGGACTTCGGGCACCACCGGTCGCTCGAAGGGAGTGCTCCAGAACCACAACGTGTGGATCCGCGCGGCCCTGGACGGGGCGATGAATTCGGGCCTGCGCGAGGGTGAGGTGATCTACAGCTGTCTGCCCATGTATCACACGGCGGCCTGGGTGGCGAACGTGTTCCGGGCCCTGGTCACCGGCGTACCCTGCGCGATGGACCCGCACTTCTCGGCCAGCGATTTCTGGAACCGGACCCGCTACTACGGCGCGACCATGGTCTTCACCCTGGGCGCCATGCACATGTTCCTGTGGAACGCGCCCGAGCGGGACGACGACAAGGACAACCCCGTGCGCCTGGCGGGCATGGTGCCGATGCCCGAGGACATCATCCCGAAGTTCAAGGAGCGCTTCGGGATCGAGGAGATCTCACAGGGCTACGGGCAGAGCGAGGCGATGAGCGCCCTGGCCCGGCGGCCGGGCGGCACCTACAAGCCCAACTCCCTGGGTGAACCCGCCCCGGGCCTCGAGATCAAGCTCCTCGACGACCAGGATCAGGAGGTTCCGATCGGGGAGACGGGGGAGTTCTGCCTGCGGCCCACCGAGCCCTTCGCGCTCTTCAACGGCTACTGGCAGAACCCCGAGGCCACCGTCGCTGCCTGGCGCAACCTCTGGTACCACGCCGGCGACCTCATGCGGAAGGACGAAGACGGCGAGTACTTCTTCGTCGACCGGAAGAAGGACTTCATCCGCTACAAGGGCCGGAACATCTCCTCCTTCCACGTGGAGGCGATGATCAACGCGCATCCGGCGGTGCAGCAATCGGCCGCTCACGGGGTGGTCTCGGCCGAGCTCGAAGCCGAGGCGGAGATGAAGGTCTGCGTCGTGCTCAAGCCCGGCGAGAAGGCCACACCCGAAGAGCTGTGCCGTTTCGTCAACGACAACGCGCCCTACTTCATGGTGCCGCGCTACGTCGAGTTCCTGGACGAGCTTCCCCAGACGCCGACCAACCGGGTCCAGAAGTACAAGCTCCGCGAACGCGGCGTGACCCCCGAGACCTGGGACGGCATTGCCGCCGGCTTCAAGGTCGAACGCTGACAAAGGGGTCGGACCCCTTTGTCAGCGTTCGGTGGGTGGGGTTCTAGAAGTTGATGACGGAGCGGATCACTTCGCCTTCCTGCATGGCGCGGAAGGCGTCGTTGACCTCGTCGATCTTGATGCGGCGGCTGATCATGTTCTCGAGATCGAGCTTGCCGGCCTTCCAGAGGCGCAGCAGCTTGGGCATGAAGGTCCGCACGTTGGAGCTGCCGTACATCGAGCCGCGCAGGTTCTTGTCGGCGTAGAAGAGCTCGAAGGCCGTGAACTCGATGTTCTGGTCCATGCGGCCGACGCCGACGACCACCGCCGTTCCGCCGCGGCGGGCGGCGTCGTAGGTGGCCCGGATCGTGACCGGATTGCCGATGCACTCGAGCGCGTAGTCGAAGCCCTCGCCGCCCGTGATCTGCAGGTTCATGCCCTCGAAGTCGTCGGGCTTGCAGACGTGGGTGGCGCCGAACTGCTTGGCCATGTTCAGCTTCGAGTCCACGAGGTCGACCGCCAGGATCTCGGCCGCGCCGGCGATGCGCGCGCCCTGGATGGCAGAGATGCCGACGCCGCCTGCGCCGAAGACCACCACCGAGCTGCCGGGGGTGACCTTGGCGGTGTTGATCGAGGCGCCCACGCCCGTCGTCACACCGCAGCCGATCAGGCTCACGATGTCGAGGGGGATGTCGTCGTCCACCTTCACGACGGCCGACTCCGGGACGATCATCTCCTCGGCGAAGGTGCCGCATCCCGTCATGCCGCTGACCGGGTTGCCATCGATCACGAAGTGCGGGGTCATCATCATGGGGACCATGGCGTCGCAGAGGTAGGACTGACCGCGCAGGCAGTTCTTGCACTCGCGGCACGCCGGGGTGAAGGAGAGGATCACGGGATCGCCAGCCTTGACCTGGGTCACGCCCGGGCCGACTTCCTGGATGACGCCAGCGCCCTCGTGACCGAGAACACAGGGAGTGGCGACCGGAATCGTGCCGTTCTGCGCGGAGAGGTCCGAGTGACACACGCCGCTCGACACGATCTTGAGGTGCACCTCGCCGGGGCCGAGGTCGGCCAGGCCGACATCGTCGCGGATCTGCAGGGGTTCGTTGAGTGCGGTGAGAATGGCGGCCTTCATGGTGTCTCCGTGGACGCGATAAGTGGGGAGGGGCGGCCCTCCAGGGCCGCGGACCGGGGGATCCTATCGCCTCTCCCAGAAGCCGTCGACGAGGGCCCGGATGGCCTCGTGCATCGCCATCCAGCTTCTCGGCTTCACCCGGAAGCAGGGTCGGCGAGGCGGGGCGCGAGCTGTGGGTCCAGATGCCCCTCGCGCAGCAGCCAGCGGAGGGTGTCCTCATAGGTCCCTCGCGTGGGGCGCCACCCGACACCCAGCTCGGAGAGCTCCGGCGAGCTCGCGATCGGGCGGAAGCGGGTCATGAAGGTCATCGCTTCCAGCGTCATCGGGAAGTCGAAGGAGACCGCGTGGCGGAGCAGGTCTCCGGCTCGCCCGAGCAGCCGATAGAGCCAACCGGGGAGTGGCAGTGTCCTCGGTGACCTGCCCGTGAGCTCGCCCAGCAGGTCGCACTGCTCCCGCCAGGTGAGAAAATGGCCCGCCGCGATGAAACGCCCCACGCTCCCTGCGTCGAGTAGCGCCACAAGGGCCTGGGCCAGGTCCCGCGCATCGACGACGACGTAGCCGCCCGATGTCACCGGCACGACGGTCTTGAGCAGGGTGGCCATGCCCTGGTTCGCCTCCGAGAGGCCCGGATCGTCGGGTCCCTGGATGGCGCTGGGGTAGACGATCGAGATCGGCGCTCCTCCATCCTGCAGCGCGCGCACCCTTTCCTCGCAGCGCGCCTTCGACAGGCTGTAGGGGTTCGAGGCGGGCACGATCGGTCCGTCTCCCCGGGTCTTCCCGCCCCAGGGATCGAAGATCGCGCCCAGGCTGGAGACGTAGACCACGTGGCGCAGTCCTCGTTCGATCGCGCCTCCCACCACGAGGTCGGTGCCGCGCAGGTTCGTTTCCATCACCTCGTCGCCACGCCGGGCCTCGATCGTGACCAGGCCAGCCGCATGGACGGCGGCCTCGCAACCCGTGAGGGCCTTCTCGACCGAGGCAGGATCGGTCATGTCGCCCACCACGAAGTCGGGCACCGGCATCTCGGCGAAGGCGCGGCGCAGCTTCTCCTCACTGCGCACCAGGCAACGGGGCTCGTGCCCGGCCCGCATCAGGGCGACCGCCGTGTGGAAGCCCGTCAGCCCCGTCGCGCCCGTGAGCATCACGCGCATGTCATCTCCCCGGCGCCCCACCCAGGGGACGAACTCCTGAAGCGGAAGCCGGGCGAGCGTAGCGCGGGCCAGCTCCTGCCCCTGCGGGCGCCCGGGACGGGCTGTTTCGGGCCTGCGGCGGATGCCCCACTCAGGGCGAGCTGCGCACGTAGACCCGTGTCCGGCGGGGAGTGCCGTCGGGGTCGGTGATCTCGTCGTCGAAGCTCCGCTCGAACGAGAAGCCGCAGCGCTCCGCGACCCGCCAGCTCTTCTGGTTGGCCTCGCTCATGCGGATCTCGACCCGCCGCGCACCCAGGTGCTCGAAGGCGAGTCCGGTCAGGGCATGCACGGCCTCGGAGACATAGCCGCAGCCCTCGTGAGCGGTGTGGCACCAATAGCCGATCTCGAAGCAGAGCTCGTCCCAATCGATGCGAGGGAAGCCGCCCGCACCGACGAAGGTGTCGTCGTCCTTCAGGAAGAAGTAGTAGGAGACCGACTCCCCTGTCTCGTTCTGGGCACGCGTCAGCTCGAGATGCGCGCGTTGTTCTTCGAGGGTCGGCACCTCCCGAGCCCACTCCATCCAGCGGTGCAGGGCTTCGAAGGAGTCCCGGACGCCGGCCCGGAGGGGCTCGGCCAGCTTCGGGTCCGGGCCCTTCAGGACCAGACGCCTCGTGTGCAGCTCCCTGGGAACCCGCGGACGCCCGACCGTGGCCTGCGACATGAACGTCAGGGTAGGGCGGGGTCGGCGCCGCGGCAGTGGCGCCTGGCCGGTGCTACGACCCTGAGCCCTCGGGCGGGGGCGTCGCCACGCTCGGCAGTCGCAGGCGAATCGTCTCCATCTTCGTCGCGTACTGCCCGCGTGTCTCCAGCACCTGCTTCCGCAGGGCCCGAAGGGTGTCGAAGGGCATCTCCTCTTCGACGAAGGAGGCGACGAAGCCCGGCACCCGACCGCCGAGCTCGAGGGAGAGCTGGTACTCCACGCGGGTGCGCCCCGGGGACACGGTCTCGAGGAGGTAGTGGCCCTCCATCTGCGGCATGCGCACCGTGCCTCGCACGGGCGGCATCAAGTCGCTTTCGATCGCCCGAAGCTCGATCAGGGCGCGTCCCCGCTCGAGATCGAGGTCGAGCCTCGTCTCCGTCACCGCGTCCCGATCGGAGACGGGCCAGCTCCCCTCCGTGAGCGTGTAGACGACCGAGCTGCCGTCGGGCCGCTCTTCCAGCACCCGCGACTCGAGGCACCGGCTCATCCACTCGGGGCGTCGCGCATCGTCATTGAGCACGGCCAGGAGCTCGAGGAGCTCGGCCTCGAGGACCACGGTCCCGCGGAAGGTGGGCCTCTCCGCGCCTCCGTTCAGTCGACTCACCGTGATGCCCTGATCCTGGCGGATCGGCTCCCACGAGGCGCTGGGCTCCTCCGCCAGCGCCAGGGCCGCAAGGGTGGAGACGACGAGGCCGATGAGGAGGGAGTGCTTCATGGCTCCAGGATACACGGGATGCCCGGCAGCCGAACCACGGTCCCGCCGCTCAGGACTCGAGGAGCGCCGCCACCTTCTCGGCCAGCCCGGTGGCACGAAAGGGCTTCTGGAGGAAGGCGGTACGAGCCGAGCCGTCGCCATCCACCAGCTGGTCATCGCTGTAGCCACTGACCAGGAGCACCGGCAAGGGTCCGTGCTCGGCGCGGATGGCCCGCAGGGTCTCTCCGCCCGAGAGGCGCGGCATGGTCATGTCCAGAACGACCCCATCCACCTGCCTGCCCTCGCGCAGCCGCTCCAGCGCCTCGATGCCGTCTCCCGCTTCGAGTACCTCGTAGCCCGCGGCGAGGAGGGCCAACCGGGCGATGTTCCGGACCTGCGGCTCGCCGTCCACCAGAAGCAGGGTCCCGCGCGGAGCTTCGTCCCTCTGCGGCGCCACGGGCTTCGCCGCCTCCGCCTCCGCCTCCTCTGGCGAGGTGCAGGAGGGAATCAGCACGCGGATGCAGGTCCCCTCGCCGGGTGCACTGTCGACGAGCACCCTTCCGTCGTGGCTGCGTACGATCCCGTGCACGGCGGCCATCCCGAGCCCCCGCCCCTTGAACTTGGTCGTGAAGAAGGGATCGAACATGGAGGCCGATGTCGCCGCATCCATTCCCGCGCCGTCGTCGGAGACCTCGATGAAGGCGAAGGGAGCTGCGTCGTCGTCGGCCTGGTCCTCGAGGCCGGTGCGCACCAGGATGGTCCCCTCTCCCTCCTCCAGTGCATCGGAGGCGTTCGTCACCAGGTTCATCACCACCTGGTGCATCTGCCCCGAGTCGATCCGTACCCACACGGAGGGTGCGAGATCGAGCTCGAGGCGGGCCTTCTTGGATACGGTCGAGGCCAGGAGGCGGGCCGTCTCCCGGGCGATCGCCGAGAGATCGCGGACCTTCTTCTCCGGGGTGGCCTGGCCGCTGTAGGCCAGCATCTGGCTGGTGAGGTCGGCGCCTCGCTCCGCCGCCAGGGCCAGGTCGTCGATCTTCGGCCGTACGGGATGCTCCGGAGGAAGCTCGTCGAGGATCAGGCTCGCGTTTCCGAGGATGGCCGTGAGCAGGTTGTTGAAGTCGTGGGCGACACCCCCGGCAACCAGACCCAGGCTCTCCAGCTTCTGAGACTCGAGCACCCGCGCCTCGAGCGTCTGGCGCTGCTCCTCAGCAAGCTGGCGCTCGGTGATGTCCACCATCACGCCGCGCAGATGCGTGGGTGCGGAGCGGTCACCGACGAGCGCGACGACGTCGTGGATCCAGACGATCTCGCCGTTCGAGGCGATCATCCGGTAGTCGAAGGCGTGATCCTCTCCCCGCGCGGTGGCCCCTTCGCAGAAGGCGACGGCCTCGTTGGCGTCGTCCGGATGGATGTGGTCCACCCAGAAGCCGTCGCCGAGCCACTCGCCGACCGGATAGCCGAGGATCCGCTCTGCCTGGGGCCCGACGTAGGTGAAGCACATGGTCGCCAGGTCGAACTCGAAGGGAATGACGCTCGAGGTCTCCAGAAGCAGGCGGTACTGGGCTTCCGAATCGGCAAGTGCTGCGATCACCCGGCTGCGGGCTCCGCTCGTCACGTGGACCAGCTCCCACATCAGGGCCAGTGCGCCGATCTGGACGAACACGCGCTGCAGGGAATGCACCGTGCTGCGGTCGTCCAGGAGGGCGATCGAGACCGCGGCGAGCAGGAGACCCGCGATGGCCCCATAGCTGGGACCTCGGCCCCAGCGTGTCGCCATGAAGGGGATGGGGATCGCAATCACGGTCAGGAAGCCCGGAGGCAACCCGAAGGCCACCGTCACGAAGGCGACGATGGCCGCCCCACCCAGCAGGATCGGAAGCCCGATCGCCGGTCTCGGGACCCAGCGGACCCAGAAAGGATCCAAGGCTGTGCTCTCACCCCGTTCGGACACCCGCCCCCCCAAAGAAGGTGTGGAACGGAGCGTAGGGAGGCCTCGGCACCGCCGCAGTCCCCACTCTGTCCGATCGACCCCCAGGGGAAACCCCGACCGCGCTCGTTCGTCTCCCCGAGAGCCCGATCGAGGCCCTCCGGAGCGCTGCTGGCTCCACCTCGCGGGCTCCCGAACCCGGCCGCCGAGGACGTCGGCTCCTCTCAAGCCCCCTCGTTCGGTGCCACCCAACGGACCCGCTCGAAGAACTTCTGGATGCGGGGCAGCTCCTCGGACATCTGTCGGCGCCCCCAGGCCACCGCCCGGTCGAGCTGGTCGGCAGGCGGAAGCAGGTTGATCGGCGAGAGGGTGGGCCTGAATTCCATGCGGCGCGACGCATAGCGCTCGTTCAGGGCCACCTGGTAGCCGACGACCCGGGTCAAGGGCTGCATCCACAGGTGGCCGAGGCTCAGCTGGGGGTGGAAGCAGTCGAAGGCCAGGATGTAGGTGTTGCGCGTCCCGATCTTGCCATCCCGGACCTGTCGCCAGGCGGTGCGGGCGGGCACGTTGTTCGCCACGCCGCCATCGACCAGTGCCGTCACGTCCTCGCGCTCCATCAGCTTGGGCAGGACGGCGTTCATGTGGGGATCGTCTCGAGTGACGTCGTAGTGGAGGATGCCCGGGATCGCGGCCGAGAAGCCCGCGGCGTCGATGGCGTTGAAGTCCCGTGTGAGCTCATCTCCTCCCACGACGATCTCGCGAACCACGCGCGGGTTGACGAAGCCGACCATGCGCACGAGCTGGGCCGCGATCTGCGCCCGCAGCTGGAGAGGGCCCGGTCGCTTGTCCTCGGGCAGGAGGTGGCTCTGGGCGTACTCGTCCGGGGTCTCGTCCGTGGCGTCCCGCCGGAGCCCGGCCACGACGGTTTCGAAGGGGATCTCGAGATCCGGAAGGAGGAGCTCCTCGCCCGAGTCGTCGCGGAAGGCGGAACCGATCGCGGCATGCAGGAAGAGTCGCATGACCCCCGGGAGCCCGTAGCGCGCGCGAAGACTGACGAATCGGAAGACCTCCTCCCCTCGCATGCTCTTCGCCAGGGCGGCGTAGTCGTCCCAGTCCCCGTCCTTGCGGAGGGCTCGGAAGAGGCCGAGCACCGAGCCCATCGAGGCCCCGATCACGTAGCCGGGCACGAGGCCGGCGTGCTGCAGCACCTCCCAGGCTCCGATGTAGACGTAGCCCGAGCCGCCTCCACCTCCGGCCACGCTGACCAGGGTCTTGATCCCCAGCTCCTGGTCCAGCTCCCGCGCCGAGAAATCACCGGCGTACTTCTCGAGGATCTCGTCCCGGGTCTGCGCGAGCTGCGGCAGCCGGCTCTCCAGGAACTGTGCAGCCGCCTCCACCCTCTCCTTGCTGTCCGGTGTTCCGAGCAGGATCCCACCCATTCCGTCGAGCAGGCGTTGGCGCCAGCGCCCGAGCTGTGGCGAGCGGACCCGCACGTCTCGGCGGTCATTGCGTCCGCCCCTGGCGGCGGCGCCGGGCTGGAAGCGGTCGAGGGAAGCCAGCGCGATCGCGTAGCGCAGCTGGTGCTCCGACCGCCGACGCACGACACCCGGATGATCGAAGAGGCCGCTCACCAGCTTGGCCTCCATTCTCTGGAAGCGAAGCTGCTGGTCTTCGCGCTCGGCCTGGGGCGAGTTTGCGGTCACGGGCTCCCTCGTCGGCGATCATCGGGCGCGGAGTGAAGGGTCGCACTCGATGGACCAGTGTGGGTCAGGTAACAATAGGCGACGCCCTCGTCGAAAGGAGCCTTCCCATGGCCAGGCCCATTCTCCGAACCGAGTTCTGCGACCGCATCGGCATCGAGTACCCGGTCGTCCTCGCCGGCATGGGGCCCGTCGCGGGCACGGGTGCGCCGACGGCGAACGCAGAGCTGGTCGCCGCGGTGTCCAACGCGGGCGGGCTCGGCGTGCTGGGTGGCGTCGCCTACTCGCCCGACGTGCTCCGCGAGGAGATCCGCAAGATCCGGGCCGCGACGGACAAGCCCTTCGGCGTCGATCTGCTGCTGTCGCCGAACTTCCTCATCCCCCGCGGCTCGGCATCGGCTCCCTCCCGCTCTCGCGTGCCGCTGCCCGCGGAGCACAAGGAGGCGATCGAGCGCATCGCCCGGGAGCTGGAGATCGAGCTCGAGGAGGCGCCGCCCGACCCCGGGGAGATGGGGAGCTGGGTTCCGGAAGGCAAGAGCTGGGCCGGCTCGCAGATGGAGGTGATCCTCGAAGAGGCCGTACCGGTCCTGGCTTCGGGTCTCGGCACACCCGCACCCTTCGCCGAGGGTCTGCGCGCCAATGGCACGACGATCCTCTCCCTGGTGGGTACGGTGCGGGCCGCGCGTCAGGTCGCGGCCGACGGCGCGGACTACGTGGTGGCCCAGGGCACCGAGGCGGGCGGGCACACCGGTCGCATCGGCACGCTCGCTCTCCTCCCCCAGGTGATGGACGCCGTGGCCCCGACGCCCGTCATCGCGGCGGGCGGCATCGCGAGCGGTCGCGCCCTGGCCGGCGTGATCGCGACCGGTGCGGAGGCGGCCTGGTGCGGGACCGCCTTCCTCGTTGCGGACGAGGCCGATCAGCCCGATCTCCAGAAGCAGCGCATCGTCGAGGCCGCAGCCGAAGACACGATCGTCACCCGGCTCTTCAGCGGCAAGACGATGCGCAACATCCGAAACCCGCTCATCGAGGCCTGGGAGCGGCAGGGGCTGATGGCGCTCCCGATGGGCGTCCAGACCGTGCTCATCGAGGACCTGGTGCATTCGATCCGCGAGGCCGGACGTCCCGAGCTGCTCATGAATGCGGCCGGACAGACTTCGGGAATGCTCACCCAGAGGCGCCCCGCCGCCGAGATCCTCGAGGAGATGGTGGGCGACGCCGCCGAGATCCTCTCCCGGGGGCTGGCCGAACGGGTCCAGGCCTCGGTCTGAGGGGGTACTTCTTCCATGGACCTGGAGTACGGCGAGCCCTACGAGGCCTTCCGCAAGGAGGTTCGCGCCTTCCTCGAAGAGCACGGGCCGAAGGGGGGCAGCCCGAGCCAGTATCCGGACGAGGATCCTGAGCGCTTCTCCCGCTGGCTCACCCAGCAGATCGAGCACGGCTACTGGGCGCGCACGATCCCCAGGGAGTACGGTGGCTACGGCGCCCAGCCGGACCTGCTCGAGACCGTGATCATGGACGAGGAGTTCAATCGCGCGGGCGTGACGCGGGGGACGGCCGCCCAGGGTCCCTCGATGCTGGTGCCGACCCTGCTCGAGCATGGCAGCGAGGAGCAGCGCCAGCGTTGGATCGGGCCGACCCTGCGCGGAGAGGTGATCTGGTGCCAGGGCTACTCCGAACCCGGCTCGGGAAGCGACCTGGCCAGCCTCCAGACCCATGCCACCGAAGACGGCGACGACTTCCTGATCAACGGCCAGAAGATCTGGACCAGCACGGCGGACAAGAGCCAGATGATGTTCGTCCTGGTGCGCACGGAACGCGACGCGCCGAAGCATGCCGGCATCAGCTACCTCCTGCTCCCCATGGACACTCCGGGGATCGAGGTGCAGCCCCTGCGCACGATGTCGGGAGAGATCGGAGAGAACTCCTTCAACCAGGTCTTCTTCACGGACGTGCGCGTGCCCCAGGCCAACGTGGTCGGCAAGCGCGGTGAGGGCTGGCGCATCGCGAATACCACGCTCAAGCACGAGCGCAACAGCCTGAACGCCAACGGAGAGGCCACCCTGCTCCGGTTGACGACCTTGATGCAGAAGGAGACCGTGAACGGATCGTCCATCATGGCGAGCCCGGTCTACCGCGACCGCTTGATGAGGCTCCAGGCCCGCGTGCTCGGCATGAAGCACCACGGCATGCGAATGCTGACCTGCAGCCTCAAGGGCGAGAGCCCCGGGGTCGCGGGGCTCGTCACGAAGCTGCAGAACTGCCAGCTCAACTTCGACATGGCTGCGCTGGCCATCGACGTGATGGGAGAGCTCGGTGCGCTCTACGACCACACGAAGTACGAGCGCGAGAAGGGCTGGTGGCAGGCCCACTCGATGTTCTCCCTGGGCCTGATCATTGGCGGAGGCACGGCCCAGATCCAGAAGAACATCATCTCCGAGCGCGGCCTCGGCCTGCCCCGCGAGCCGAAGCCGGCTCGCTCCTGAGTTTCGCTTCAGCGCGTCTAGGCCAGGTCGATCCCGGATCTACCCGGCGCCTCCTCTCGGAGGCGCTCGATGGCTCGCGCCACGACCGACAGCGACGAGGGGCGATCGACCCCGGCGGCCCGTTGCTGTAGACGACGGATCCGCTCCACGTGGACCGAGCGCTCGGCCAGGAAGCGGGCGGCCGCCGCCTCGGGATCGCGGGGATGGTCCGCGAGGATCTCCTCCGCGAGGGCATCGTGGAGGTCGATGAGCGAGCTGCGCAGCTGGATCAGGCCGATGCGATCCCAGGCGTCGGCCACCGGCATGCGGTCGAGCCGGACGTAGACCCAGTTGAGGCCGGAGTGCTCGCCCACGTGGGCGTAGGCGAAGGCCGCGTCGCGGATGGAGACACCCGAGCGCTCGGCGACGCCGATCAGGCTCAACCCGAGGTCGGCGAGGGGCGCGCTGGCGGCGTCGGCCGCCAGCTCCTCGGGGAAGCCCTTGGCGCGCAGCTCGGCGCCGCGCTCCTCGCCTCGTGCAAAGGGGTTGTCCTTCGGCAGCTCGCCGCGCATCGCTCGCACCTGGGCCAGCGAGTCCCGCCAGCGCGCCAGGTCGGCAGGGCCCAGGTGGCCGCGACTGCGCCGCGCGAGGAGACGGGCGACGCTGCGAACTGCCGTGTCGAGGTCGATGAAGGCGCGGTAGATCTCCTCCCGCTCGAGGTTGGGGTTCGCGAGCAACTCATCCCGGTAGTCGAAGCCGCCCAGTGCCTCCGAGGCCAGTAGTGCGATCAGACCCGCCTCGTCGGCTTCCACGTCGAGCTCGCGCATCAACGAGGGAATCAGGGTCACGCCGCCGAGGTCGATCAATCGGTTGGTGACGCTCATGGCCGCGATTTCACGTCGAAGCGCGTGCTGGCTCACGGCCTCGGGGAAGCGATCGAGGAAGCGCTCCGGGAAGTAGGCGCGGTAGAGGGCCTGCGTGCAGGGATGCTCGATGCACTCGCCGGCGAGCTGGGCATGAAGGTCGCGTGCGTCGAGAAACGCGAGACGCTGGGGGGCACCTGCCTGAACGTGGGCTGCATTCCCTCGAAGGCCCTGCTGCAATCTTCCGAGCTCTACGCCGAGGCCCGGCAGGGCCTGGCGGAGCACGGGGTGAAGGTGGGCGAGGTCCTGCTCGACCTCCCCGCGATGTTGGCTCGCAAGGAGCAGGTGGTCTCGAAGCTGGCGGGCGGTGTCGCCTCGCTCCTGATAGAAGGGTGGGATCCGGCGGGTCGTCGGCACGGGCCGCATCCCCGCACCTGGCCGGGTCGAGGTAAGGAAGGCCTCGGGGGCGATCGAGACCCTGGCGGGGCGCTACATCCTGATCGCCACCGGCTCGGAGTCGATTCCGATCCCGGGGCTGCCCATCGACGAGCGTCGCATCGTCACCTCGACCGGAGCCCTCGAACTGGAGCGCGTGCCCGAACGGCTCGTCGTGATCGGTGCGGGCGCGATCGGCCTGGAGCAGGGCTCCGTGTGGTCCCGGCTCGGAGCCGAGGTCACCGTCGTGGAGATCCTGGATCACATCCTGCCGGGCATGGACCGCGAGATCGCCGGGGCGGCGCAGCGCATCCTGCGCAAGCAGGGTCTTCGCTTCGAGCTGGGCAGCCGCGTCACCGGTGCCGAACCCGGGACCGCGGGCGTCGGGCTCCGCATCGAGCCGGCCGCGGGCGGGGAAGCCCGCGAGCTCGAGGCGGAGGTGGTCCTGGTCGCCGTGGGCCGACGCCCCTTCACGGAGGGCCTCGGGCTCGACGAGCTCGGAATCGCGCGGGCCGAAGGCGGCTTCATCCAGGTCGACGGAGCCTTCCAGACCTCGGTAGCCGGGATCCTCGCGATCGGCGATTGCGTGCCGGGGCCGATGCTCGCCCACAAGGCGGAAGAGGAAGGCGTGGCCTGCGTCGAGATCCTCGCCGGCCAACAAGGCCACGTCGACCACGGGCGGATACCCAGCGTGGTGTATACCTGGCCGGAAGTGGCTTCCGTCGGGCGCACCCAGGAAGAGCTCGATCGCGAGGGCGTCGAGTACCAGGTCGGCAAGTTTCCCTTCGCCGCGAACAGTCGGGCTCGCATCACGGGCGATGCCGATGGGATGGTGAAGATCCTGGCGGATGGCTCCAGCGACCGCGTGCTCGGTGTCCACATCCTCGGGCCGATGGCGGGCGACCTGATCGCCGAGGCGGTGCTGGCGCTCGAGTTCGGTGCCTCGGCCGAGGACATCGCGCGTACCTGCCATGCTCATCCCTCGGTGTCCGAGGCGGTCAAGGAAGCCGCGCTTGCGGTGGATGGGCGATCGTTGCATACCTGAGTGTTCGCCGGGCGACCGCCCGGCCCAAAGGGAGACCTGCCATGGCCTGGCCCCACGAACGCATCGCGCGCAACCTCCGGCTCGCCGGAGCCTTCGGGCGAACGATTCCCGAGCTCTTGAAGGCCCGTCCGGGCGCGTCCCGTACCGTGGCCGACGCATTCGAGGAGGTCGCGGCACGCAACCCCGATCAGCTGGCGCTGGTGTTCGAGGACCAGTCGCAGACCTACGGTGAGCTCGACCGGCAGGCCAACCAGATCGCTCGTTGGGCACAGTCCCAGGGCGTGGGGCAGGGCGACGTCGTCGCACTCCTGATGGAGAACCGCCCCGCCTTCGTCGCCCACTGGCTCGGGCTGGCGAAGCTGGGTGCCGTCACCGCGCTCATCAACACCAACCTCAGCGGGCGGCCCCTCGCCCACTCGCTGACGGTGTCCGGGGCCCGTCATCTCATCCTCGACGCCGCGCTCGCCGAGAGCTGGGCCAGTGCGGAGGAGCTGCTCGAGGATCGGCCCAGGCTCTGGGCAAGTGGTGGACCCGTAGCGGGCGCGGAAGACCTGGACGCAGAGGTGGCGAGCCGAGCTTCGGGGAGCCTCGGCGCCACCGTGCGGCGCGGCATGACTTCGACGGACAAGCTCTTCTACATCTACACCAGCGGCACGACGGGGCTTCCGAAGGCGGCGAACTTCAGCCACGTGCGCTTCCTGGCAACCGCTGCCGGTGGCAAGGCCATGGCGCGCCTCGGCCCGCAGGACAGGGTCTACATCGTCCTGCCCCTCTACCACTCGGCCGGTGGGGTGATGGCCCTGGGCACCGCCCTGCTCTCGGGCACGACGGCGGTCCTGGCGCGGAGGTTCTCGGCCAGTCGCTTCTGGGAGGACTGCGTCCGCCATCGGGTCACCACCTTCCAATACATCGGCGAGCTCTGTCGCTACCTGCTCAACAGCCCGCCGCACCCGGACGAGCGGCGTCACCAGCTACGGATGTGTGTCGGCAACGGCCTGCGACCGGAGATCTGGAAGCCCTTCCAGGATCGCTTCGGCATCCCCGAGATCGTGGAGTTCTACGGCGCCACCGAGGGCAACGTGGTGTTCTTCAATGTCGACAACAAGGTCGGCTCGATCGGGCGGATGCCGGGTCTCATGCGTTGGGCTGCCGGCATCCACCTCGTGCGCTTCGACGTCCAGAAGGAGGAGCCGGTGCGGGGAGCCGATGGCCTGTGCATCGAGGCCGCCACGGGCGAGGCCGGCGAAGCGATCGGCCGGATCACGAACACGACCCGCTTCGAGGGCTACTCCGACGCCGAGGCGACGGAGAAGAAGATCCTACGAGACGTGTTCCGCAAGGGAGACGCGTACTTCCGCACCGGTGACCTGCTGCGCCGGGACGAGGACGACTACTTCTATTTCGTGGACCGGATCGGCGACACCTTCCGGTGGAAGGGCGAGAACGTCTCCACGGGCGAGGTGGCCGAGGTGATCGGAGGCTGCCCGGGCGTACGGGAGGCGAACGTCTACGGGGTCGAGGTGGCCGGTGCCGACGGTCGCGCCGGCATGGCCTCGCTCGTGGTGGACGACGACTTCGACCTCGACATCCTGCGGCAGCAGGTGGAGGCGAATCTGGCGAGCTATGCGCGCCCGCTCTTCCTGCGCATCCTCCCGGAGATCGAGATCACGGGGACCTTCAAGCACCGCAAGGTCGAGTCCGTGAAGGAGGGCTTCGACCCGGCCCTGGTCGCCGACCCCTTGTACTTCCTGGATCCCGAGAAGCGAAGCTACGTTCCCCTCGACGCAGGCCTCCACGAGCGCATCCAGTCGGGAGGCGTGCGCCTGTAGCCCAGGGGGAGGCGTGCGCCTGTAGCCTAGGCTTCCCCGCCCTGCGCGAGCGCTGCGGCACGGCTGGAGATGCCGATTCCCCGCCTGGCCTGGCGCACGAAGTGGCGATCGAAGCCGTTGGTGCAGTATCCGAGCGAGATGCCGGTGGCGGGGTCGGCCCAGCCGATCTGGCCCCCCGCGCCCCCATGACCAAAGGCCTGCGGGGAGCAGGTGTGGCCGAAGCCGCGCATCACGGCCCGGTCGCTCCCCGCGATGACCACGCCCAGGCCCCGGTTCGCCGGGACGCCGACCAGGGGGTCGACCAGGTCGCCACTGCGCACCTGCAGGGCCATCTCGAGGGTCTCGGGCTTCCAGATCCCTGCACCCTGGCCGGCCGCGTCGCCGAGCAGGCCCTGGTAGAAGAGGGCCAGGTCCGCAGCGGTGGTCGTTCCGCCTCCGCCGGGTATTCCAGCGCGGCGTACCTCCGGACGGTTGAAGCCCAGCACTGCCTCCTCGGTCACCTCGGTGACCGGCGGCCTCGGGATGCCGAGCTCCTCGAACTCCCGATCGGTCATCTCCTCGCCGCGATAGCAGAGGTCGGCCATGCGCGGCTGCTCAGCGTCGGGCAGCCCGCACCAGAGGTCGCGCAGGCCCAGGGGCTGGGCGATGCGCTCCCTGACGAACTCGCCATAGCTCTGGCCGCTCTGCCGCTCGATGATGTCCGCGATCACGTACATGCTGGACGAGGGGTGGTACTCGAGGCGGGAGCCCGGCTCCCAGTTCAAGCGCCAGCGGGCGAAGCGCTCGCGGCGCGCCTCCGGGTCGAGAAACTCGGCCGGTCGAAAGGGCGCCTGGGGGAAGCCGGCCGTGTGCATGAAGAGCTGCTCCACGCGGATTCCCTCCTTTCCGTTGGTCCCGAACTCCGGAACGAGATCCGCGACGCAGGCGTCCAGGTCGAGCTCCCCCGCCTGGACGAGAAGCCAGCCCGCAGCCGACGTGATCGCCTTGGTGCAGGAGAAGATGCAGTAGAGGGTGTCGTCGGTAACCGGCCCGGTTCGGCCCTGGCGCTCCACCGTGCCGAAGCTGCGCAGGCCCGCGACCCGGCCCCGCCGCGCCACCGCAATCTGCACCGAGGGCAGGAGACCCTCGCGCACCTCGCGCTCCGCCCTCTCGAAGAGCGCTTCGAGCTTCTCGGGGTCGATGCCCACACTCTCCGGGGTCTCGGCCAGCAATCCAGAATCGACCATGACAGCTCTCCGCCTTCGGGACCGGCGAGGATACGCCAGGTGGTGTGCAGCGCGCCGGTCCGGGGTCTTGGGGTCGGGGCCGCTTCGCTCCTCCTCTTGGGATCGCGGGGCGGCGGGCACCCTACGCTCATGGCTCGGCCGGGACGCATTACTTCCGGCGTTGCGTGGACGCAGTG
>NYZB01000230.1 GCA_002687015.1 Deltaproteobacteria bacterium | reverse complement strand
CGTCCACTTCGGCGCCTCGGCGGGGCACATGCCCGCCCGGGCCTACGTGGTCGACGGCGTGGGGGTCGAGCACTTCCTGACGGCCCGGCAGATGGAGAGGGGGCCGCGCCTGTGGTGGCTCGGACTCAAGATGCTGCTCGGTGGCACGCCACGCTTCGGCCACGTCGTGGCGAGCCGCGAGCAGCAGGACGAGATCATCGCGGCCCTGGCGCGCGAGCTGGACGACGGCGCGATCGGAATCGGGATGGGCCTGGCCTACACACCGGGCGCCGACGGCCCGGAGATCGCGCGCGTCTTCGAGCTGGCCGTGGCGCGCGGCGTACCGGTCTTCGTCCATCTCCACGGGCAGGACCATCCCGAGGACACCGCCCCGCTGGAGACCGTGCTCGGTCACGCACGCGCGACCGGCGCCGCCCTCCACGTCGTGCACGTGAACAGCTCGAGCATGGCAGCGATCGAGGCGTACCTGGCGCGCATTGCAGAGGCCCGGAAGGAGGGCCTCGACGTCACCACCGAGGCCTACCCCTACACGGCCGGCTCGACGCGACTGGAGTCCGCCCTCTTCGACCCGGGCTGGCGCGAGAAACGCGGTCTGGACTACGGCGATCTCCAATGGGCCGCCACCGGCGAGCGCCTGACGGCCGAGAGCTTCGCGCACTACCGCAAGCAGGGGGGCACGGTGATCATCCACGGGAACAAGCCCGAGCGCGTGGCCCTCGCCATCGCCCACCCGCTGGTGATGATCGCGTCGGATGGCATGCCGATGCAGGAGAGGAGCGCGCATCCGCGAGGCGCCGGAACGCGGGCGCGGGTCCTCGCCCACCACGTCCGCGAACGCGGCGACCTGGAGCTGATGAGTGCCATCGAGAAGATGTCCCTGGCTCCCGCCCGACGACTGGAGGCCTTCGTGCCCGCGATGAGGGAGAAGGGCCGCATCCGTCTGGGTGCGGACGCGGACCTGGTCGTCTTCGATGCGGCGACCGTCCGCGATCGCGCGACCTTCGAGGCGCCCCACCAGGCCTCGGAGGGCATTCCCCACGTGATCGTCGAGGGGCGCTTCGTGGTCCGCGACGGCGCCCTGGTCGAGGGTGCCCTTCCCGGGCGAGCGCTCCGCAGCCAGGGGCGGCAGTAGACGGCCCGCACCCGCCGATGGCGCAGCGATCCCCCCGGCACGTGCAGGCCCCCTGCTGCAGCGCGCGGGCGCCGGAGCTGCGCTGACCTCGCGCGCGAGCGGCATGGAAGTTGCTGATGAAGAGTCAGCGGAGGGAACCCATGCCCAGAGCCACGTCGATTCTCGTCTGCCTGTTGCTCCTCGCGAGTCTTCTCGGGAGTGCGGGCTGCCACTCGCCGACCCGGACGGTCACGATCACCGAGACCATCGAGTGCGAGGCGCCCGATGCCGAGGGCGAGCGGGACTGCCGCACCGTCAGCCGGGAGACGCGCACCGAGAAGCCCGACCGGGAGCACCACGGCTGCGACGGCATCGTGAGCTGCGGCTTTGGAGCCGTCGGAGAGGTGATCGCCCTCCCCTTCCGAATCCTCGGGGTCGTGCTCGACGTCATCTTCTAGCCCGGACCACCGACCGGCCACCAGGGGGCCACCGTCGGGCCCCTCGCCGAGCCCTGCCCTACCCTGCCTTTCGTGCGCGTGCTGAAGTGGTTCGCGATCGTCTTCGCGGCGCTCGTCTCACTGGCGGGTCTGGCGCTCGGGCTCCTGGCGCTGCGACCCGCGTCCACGACACCGATCGCCGGCGCAGCCGCAATCGCCGCCCTCGAGCGCGTCGAGCTCGGAGGGGTCGAGCAAACCCTCCTCCTGCGCGGTCGGGATCGCGGCAACCCGGTGTTGCTCTACCTGCACGGCGGCCCCGGTGCAGCCCACCTTCCCGTAGGGCCCTTCTACTCGGAGAAGCTCGAGGAGGAGTTCGTGGTCACGCACTGGGATCAACGCGGCGCGGGCGCCTCGTGTGAGGGCACGGTCTGGAGCGAGCTCAGCGTGGCGCGCGTCGTCGCAGACACGATCGAGCTCAGCGAACACCTGGCGGGACGTTTCGGCGGAGGCGGCAAGATCGTGCTGCTGGGTCATTCCTGGGGAAGCGTCATCGGTGCCCTCGCCGTCCAGCAGCGCCCCGACCTCTACCATGCCTACGTCGGGCTGGGCCAGCTGGTCCACGGGCGGCGCAACGAGGAGCTCTCCTACGAGTGGGTCCTCGCGGAGGCCCGGCGCCGAGGGGACGAGGAGGCGCTCGCCGAGCTCGCCGCGATCTCGCCTCCCTACGCCACGAACGACGAGCTCGGCCTCCAGCGGACCTGGCTCAGCAGCTACGGCGGGAGCATCTACGCCGCCGAGCGAGCGGAAGAGGCGCTCTGGCCGATCCTCTTCGGCCCCGAGTGGACGCTCGGTACCCGTCTCTCCTTCCCGTCGTGCTTCACGGCCAGCCTGGATGCGCTCTGGGACGAGGTCGAGACGATCGACTTCCCCGCGCAGATACCCCGTCTCGAGGTCCCGATCTTCTTCTTCACGGGGCGCCACGACTGGAACACGCCCTTCCCCCTGGTCGAGGAGTGGGCCGCTCGCCTCGAGGCGCCCCACGTCGAGATCGTGTGGTTCGCGGAGAGCGGCCACATGATCCCCGTGGAGGAGGTCGGGGCCTTCCAGGAGGCCCTGATCGAGAAGGTGCTTCCGCGCACCCGTTGAGCTTCGAGCTCCCTCAAGCTCCCATCGGGGGCTTCCGATCCAGCCCCTGTGGGCTCCCTACTGCGTCGATCCGTTCTCCCCGTGCTCGCCGCGATCTTCGTGGCGGTACCGCCGGGCCACGCGACCAGGGGGGCACCCTCCTGCAAGGTGCTTCCGCCCGGCGTATCCCTGCTCATCCTGGCCTCGCCAGCCCTGGTCAAGAGCTTCGCCAGCTCGGTCGAGGGGCCCGACGTCGTGCGGGAGGACGAAACGACGGTGGTCTTCGATGACGGCCGCGTGATCACCGCCGATCCGGATTCCGCCGAGCGCTTCCTGAACGAGCTCGGCTGGGGAAACCTGAAGCTCGACATCGTGGCGTCCTTCCCGAGGGCGGCGCGCCGAAGGGCGGTGGGCTGACGCTAGGCGCCGCGTCCGTGCGACGCGAACGGGCAGACCCGAGCTCAAGAAGGCGTTGAATCCGGGCTTCGACGGATCCTCGTCAGGATCGCGACACCGACCACCATGGCGAGGACCATCAACCCCTGTGCGGGCGTCCAGCCGAAGTAGCGCGCGTCGTCGGTGCGAAGCGCGTCGAGCACGAAGCGCGTGGGCCCGTACAAGACGAAGAAGGCCCCCACGAAGAAGCCGGGGGGCCGCGGCCGGCGGATCAGCGCCAGGAAGAGCGCGCTGATGGCGCTCACGGCCAGGAACTCGAGCAGGCCGAGGTCGAAGCGCGGGCCATCGGGGAAGGCCACGGCCAGCAGGTGGTCCGAGGCCCGGCCCAGATGATCGTGCTGAAGCGCGCAGCCCAGGCGGCCGACCGCCAGGGTGAAGGGCAGCGCATAGAGGCACAGGTCGAAGAAGCTCCAGATCTCGGCGGGGGCGAAGCGCTGCACGCGCATGACGATCAGCAGCCCGAGCAACCCGCCCAGCATCCCGCCGGTGCTGGAGAGGCTGCCCCAGAAGCGCAGCAGCGCCAGTGGATCTTCGGCCAGACGCTCCGGGAAGTAGGTGATCACGTCGAACACGTGGGCGGAAGCCAGGCCGAGCCCGATGGCCCAGATGCAGAGATTGCCCGCACGCCGCACGTCGACCCCGAAGCGAGGGGCGAGGCGCACGACCATCCAGAACTGGGTGAGCACGGCCCCCAGGACGAGCACCCGGAAGGCGCCGAGCTCGTGGCCCCCGATCTCGATCGTGGGGTGCGGGACGTAGGGGATCACGAGAGCAGGTTGCCGCGATCGGGCGGTCAGGAAAAGGGGCAGCGGGCTAGACTGGGCCCGCCATGGAAGCGGTGCGCGGTGTGGGAGCGGGGGAGGGAAGACTCGCACGTCTCCGAGCCGTCCCCGGGGCCAAGGCCGCGTGGCTCTGCGGCATGGCGGTCTTCATCTGCGTTCCCTATTTCGGCCTTCAGCAGGGCCCGTGGAGGGAGCCGTGGCTCCCCCCCGTCACCGCGCTCGATCGCGCCGTGGCCTTCGACCCGAGATGGCTCCTGCCCTACCTCTCGATCGTCGTGCTCGTACCGCTCTTCCCGATGCTCGCGGAGCGGCGAGAGGAGGTGGCCCACTATGTACTCGGCATCGTCCTGCTCGCCCTGCCCTGCTTCGTCTGCTTCGCCCTCTGGCCCGTGGCGGGCCCGAGACCCGAGCACAGCGCGGGCGACCTCCACGCATGGCTGGTCGGCGTGGATCGCACCTGGAACTCGATGCCGTCACTCCACGCGGCGCTGGCCAGCTACTCCGGGCTCTACGGTTGGCACCTGCTCCAGCGAAGGCTCTCCCAACCGGCGCGGGCGAGCCTTGCGATCGGCCTCACGGCATGGGTCGGCGTCATCCTCTACGCGACGCTCGCGACCAAGCAGCACTGGGCCTTGGACCTGCCCCCGGCCATCGCCCTCGGCGTGCTGGCCCACGCCGCGATGGTGAGGAGCTCGCTCGCTCGGCCCTCGGCTTGACGATCCCCCCCGGTAGCCCGGGGGGATCGTTACCCTGCGGCCATGCCCATCTACATCTGGATCGGCCGCGACAGCGACCGGGGAGCCCAGCTCCGCAAGGAACAACGACCCGCCCACCTGGCCCATCTGGAGCCGCTCTCCGCCGAGGGCAGGATCCGGTTCGCAGGCCCCCTCCTGCAGCCGGAGGGTCGACCCTGCGGGAGCGTCATCGTCTTCGAAGCGGCGAGCCTGGAGGAGGCACGGGCCATCGCCGAGGGCGACCCCTACTCGACCTCGGGCGTGTTCGGCCAAGTCGAGGTCTTCGAGTCGATGCAGGTCTTTCCGACCTAGGGCCGCGGGCGGTGCTTCAGGGCCCTGCGGAATACCAGATGGGTGAGGTCCAGGCGCGTTCCTGGATGGTCTTCGGGATGCTCTCGTCCGAGCAGGCAGGAGGTCGCTCGTCCTCGGGCAACGCGTTGCACTGCCAGGTGCTCCAACGACAGCTCGGGTTCTCGACCGCGCGCGTAGTAGACGGCGCCCTGGCTGGCGTCGAAGTCCGGATCGCTCCACACGGCACAGAGGCTGTCGTGTCCCTCGCCGACGGGGCGGCAGGTGTCCTCTTCGACACTCGTGCCGTTGTCGGGCGTCCCAGCGACCTCGTAGACGCGCTGCTCCACCTCCCCTTCGTCGCCGGGCCAGGTCTTGATGACCTGGATGCGCTGGAGCTTCCCGCCCGGGAAGCTGGCCGTGCCCGGATCGCGCAACGCCGAGACCAGGAAGCTCGGAGCCACTGCGCCCACCGGCGCTGCCGGAAGATCGCCACCCATGGCGACGCCGCCGGCGTAGGCACGATCCAGCATGTCCGGGGCTTCGCAGAGACCCGGGTCGTAGCCCCAGCCACCGAAGAAGCGCGGCTTGATGCGCGGACCACTGGTGCCAAAGGTCTCCCGCCGCTTCATCGCGTCGAAGAGCGCGTCGCGGCTGTTCTCCTCGGCCCACACGCCGACCAGGCCACCCGGATTCGCGGCCATGGGAGAGAGCGTCGCGATCCCGCCCTGCAGGCGCTTGCCCGGAGTCGAGTCCACCAGGCCCGACCAACCGTCGTAGCTGCGCTCCTGCACGTCGCCCGGGTTCGAGTTGTGGGCGTCGGTGCTCGCGATGAAGCCGAGCTTGAAGGGGTTCACGCCGAGCTGCTGCTCCTCGCGGAGGCCCTCGGCGAGCGCGTACCGCGCGTAGTCGCGCCGGGTGATGCAGCCCTGCCCGGTCAGCGCGCCGGCCCCCTGGCCGGCGCCGCAGTCCTCCCACTCGACTGCCGGCGCGCGGTAGCGCTCGAAATCGCAGAGCTCGTCGCGACCGCCGAGCACTCCGGCCAGGCCGTTTCGGCACTCGCTGTCGCCCTTGATCTGCATCATCTCGACGAGCGGCTCGATCCGCTCCCGAAGCCTGGCCCGGCGCTGCCGCTGATCGAGGGGCAGGGCTGGATCGTCGGTCTGGAACATGCGGCCGTTGGAGAGGTTCGGGTTGTGGGGAATGGTGAGGACGTCACAGCCGGTGCCGGCATCGAGGCACTGGGTGCGCAGATCCTCCCACATGGCGTAGGCGTCGGGCTCGTCCACGTAGGAGATGGGCAGGGCCGGGACCGTCTCGTTCCGGAAGATCACGTTGCGGTGGACCTTGGCGAGCTCGGGAGTCGCCGTGTACTCGTAGGCCACGAAGCTGGTGAAGCGACAGGCGGCGCTCTGGTCGTAGGCTTCGGCGGCGGCGGACTGGGCCTCCGCCCACACGGTCCGCGCGGCGCCTCGACAGATCGAGTAGTCGGCGCCGCACACCTCGGGCGAGCGCGAACCCTCGCCCTCGAGGACCGAGCCACCGAGGGCCGCCATTCGTGCGCCGATCGCGGCGGTGACGGCATTGCCGCCGAGCTCCAGCCCCTCCGGGAGCGGGACCTCGACCTCACCGCGGTAGACCCTGCAGCCCATGCTGTCGTGGGTGGGAGAGCCGGGGGTCGTACACAGGCCGACCTCGCCGAGCTGCGATGCATGGTCGGTCACGGCGGCGAAGTCGAGGGGCCTCTCGAGCTTCACCGGATGCGTCGCGCCGTCGCCTCCGAGCGTGAAGGGGATCGCCTCCCCCCGAGCGAACCGGTAGGCCTGACGCGGCGTGGTCTCGTTGCCGAAGATGTTCGCATCCATCGAGCGGGTGGTGTGGACGTGAAGGTCCCCGAAGTAGGCGTTGCGCAGCGGGTAGCGCTCGGCACAGGCCTCGCGAGCCGCAGGGGTCGGCGCAGCCTCGGTCGCTTCGGAGGCCTCTTCGGCGCCTCGCTCCTCGACCTCGGGGTCCGCGGCGGGACTGCAGGAGAGGACCAGCGCCAGGGCGACGAAGATCGGGAAAGGTCCGCGATTGCGCATGGCTCCCTCCAGCGGGGAGGCCATGGTACGCCATCGAGGCCGCATCCGGGTCAGAGCAGGTGAGAGTTGACGAGGGATCCGCCGTCGCAGACCAGGCAGGCGCCCGTCACGAAGGAGGCGCGATCGGAGGCCAGCCAGACCACGGGCTCCGCGACCTCCTCGGGTCGGCCGAGGCGGCGCATGGCATGGGTGTTGATCGTCTTCTCGCGGAACTCGGGGAACTTCTCGAAGTAGCGCTGGATCGCCTTG
>NYZB01000229.1 GCA_002687015.1 Deltaproteobacteria bacterium | reverse complement strand
TACACGAAGCGCTGGCTCGCCGACGTCTGAGCCTCGCTACACGAAGCGCTGGCTCGCCGACGTCTGAGCCTCGCTACACGAAGCGCGCGAGCCAGTCTTCGAGCGGAACCGAGAATCCCGCCGCGTTGCGGTGACCGCCGCCGCCGAAGCGGCCCGCCAGGGCCGCCACGTCGTAGTCGCCGATCGAGTAGACCGAGATGTCCACGCGGCCGGCGGTGAGCCGGTAGACGACGCCGCAGGGGCTGCCGAATCGCCCGCGAGTGGCCAGCTCGTGCCCGATCAGGCTGCGACGCTCGCGAGCGTTCACCGCCTCCAACCGCACCGGGCCCAGGCTCACGGGATGTGCCGAATGGAGGGCGCGTTCGACCTCGATGCGCTGGGCGCGCACGAGGGAGGCACCCTCGCGAGCCAGGTCCTCGATCGCGCGCTTCTCCAGGGCATCCCAGGACTCGAAGCTGCGCGGATACGAGCCGATCGCGGCGTTGACCTCGCGCGACTCGGGCAGCGCCCAGCTCCACAGGTCCTGATCCTGCACGTAGGCCAGAAGTGGAGGCAGAGCCGCATCCGGGTGGAAGTGCTGCCATGAGAGCACGGCGCCCGAGCGCTCGCCGTCGAACACCACGTCGTGGCCCGAGCGGCGCAGGCCCTCCACCATCCCCGGCTCGGCCTCGAACTGGTTCTGGGCGGAGAGGTGGTGGTCGAGGATCGTGAGGTGACCGACCGCCTCCGCCAGGGGATCGGCCACAGCGGCCGGCGGGGCGATGTCCACGAAGACCACCCACGCGCCTTCGAAGGCCTGGGGGCGCAGCGGGTCGTCGTGCCCACGGGCTACGTACTCGGCGTCCTGGCCCCAGGCGCGCCAGGTGGCCCAGGCGGCGCCGAAGCCGTCGGGGCAGCCGGCGTGGTAGATGCAGACCTTGTGCATCCCGTCGTTCACGCGCTCCCGTCGCCCTGCCCGAAGCGCCGCACGAGCCAGTCCGTCAGGATGCGGTTCAGCTCCTCGGGCTTCTCCTGCTGGGTCCAGTGGCCGCACTTCGCGATCTGGCGCATCTCGAGGTCCGGCACCAGGGCCGGCATGCCCGCGGCCATCTCCGGTCGCAGGGCGCCGTCCCACTCGGCCGTCACCATCAGGGAGGGCACCTGGATGGGGCTCGCCCCCATCTGGGGAAGCCGCTCCCAGTTGCGGTCGAAGTTGCGATACCACTCGATCCCGCCGCGGAAGCCGGTGCGCTCGAAGGTCTCGACGAACACGTCGAGCTCTTCCGGCGTGAGCAGGCCCTCGCGCTGCGGCAGCTCCTCGAGGCGGCGAAAGGGATTCATGTCGAGCTGCCCGTCCTCCCCCAGCATCCGGGTCGCCGCCTCGGCCGGGTCCATGGGCACGCTCATCAGCTTCTCGAAGGCCAGACGCACCTGGCCGTCGAGCACCGCCTCGGCCACCCCCCGCTCCTGGAACCAGAGGATGTACATGCGCTCGTCGCGCCCCCCGACCAGCAGGCGCATCATCTCGGTCGGAGGCTTGGGGCCTCGCGGGGTGTAGGGCGTGTTGACGCCGATCACGCCGGCGGTGCGGTCCGGATGCAGGAGCGGCATGGCCCAGACCACGAAGCCGCCCCAGTCGTGACCGCAGAAGATCGCCTTCTCGATCTCGAGAGCATCGAGGAGGGCCACCAGGTCACCCGTCAGGTGCTCGAGGTCGTAGGCCTCCGAGCCCTCGGGCCGGTCGCTGCCGCCGTAGCCTCGCTGGTCCGGGGCGATCACCCGAAACCCGGCGTCGACCAGCGGCCCGAACTGGCGACGCCAGGAGTAGGCGAGCTCGGGGAAGCCGTGACACAGCACGACCGCCGGACCCTCGCCCGCGTGGTGCACCGAGAGGGAGACGCCACCGCCGGCGCCCTCCTGGGGGGCCAGGGCGACGGGATGGGGCTCGGGGAAGCGGGGGAACAGGGGCATGGACGGAGACCTCTTCGGCGCGTCGGGGCTCGGGCAGGAGCCGGAGGACCGGCGAGTCTATCGTGGGGCAGGGCGCTTCGTTAGGTTCGCGAGCCCGAGCCGGGAGTCCCTACTTCTTGGAGCCGATCCCCCGCTGCCACTCGGCGGTCGCCACGCAGCCGCTGGATTCGTCCGGTCCCACCGAGGGCGCGTGGCTGCGCCGGGTCGGGGGGCTGCCCGTGCTGGGCCGCTGGTGGCTCGACAGTGCGCTTCCCACGCCGCCTCTCGGTCGCTGGTCCTTCGCAGGCGCCGAGCCCTGGGCCGTGTTGCGCAGCTTCGGAAGCCGGCACGAGCTCGAGGTGGTTCGCGCCGCCCGCCCGGACGGGCCCGGGCCCGGTCGGCACGTCCTGGCCGGGCCCGCCCTCGAGGTGCTGGCGAGCCTGCAGCCCCCGCCGCCCGCGTGCCCCGTCGACGTCCCGTTCACCGGAGGCGCCATCCTGGTCCTGGGCTACGGCCTGGGTGCCCGGCTCGACCGCGTGCGGGGCCTCCACGCCAACGGCGCGGAGCTCCCCGACCTGTGCGCCCTGTTCGTCGATCGCCTCTACGCCTTCGACCACCTGGAGGGGCGGCTCTGGGCAGTGGGCTGCGGATTCGGCGCCAGCCCGGCGCGGGCCGAAGCGCGCGCCCGCCACGCCGCCAGGGAGCAGGCCGCGTTGCCCGAAGGGTCGCTGCCCAGCGTGCGGCCGGGGCCTCCCCTGCGGTCGCCCGCGAGTCCGGCCGCCGATGCGGCCCTGCATGCCAAGAGCGTGGGCGAGGTGAGGGAGCGCATCGAAGCGGGCGACCTGTACCAGGCCTGCCTCACGCGCCGGCTGGATCGGCCCGCGCCTGCAGACCCCTGGTCGCTCTACGCCCGGCTGCGCCGGGCGAACCCGGCCCCCTTCGGCGCCTACCTCGAGCTCCCCGATGGCGTCGTCCTCGGCAGCTCCCCCGAGCGCTTCCTGCGGGTCACGTCCGGGGGGTGGGCCGAGAGCCGACCCATCAAGGGCACCCGCCCTCGCGGCGAGAGCCCGGGGGAAGATCGCCGGCTGCGGGCCGAGCTGGCCGCCTCCCCCAAGGATCGCGCCGAGAATCTCATGATCGTCGACCTCGTGCGCAACGACCTGGGGCGGGTCTGCGAGGTCGGCAGCGTTCACGTGCCCGAGCTGATGGCGATCGAGAGCTACACCACGCTCTTCCAGATGGTGTCGACGGTGCGCGGGCGGCTGGCACCGGGAAGCTGCGCTCTCGACGCCGTGGCGGCCGCCTTTCCGCCGGGCTCGATGACCGGAGCGCCGAAGCTCGCCGCCATGGAGCTGCTGGCCCGGCTGGAACCCGAGCCACGTGGTTTCTACGCGGGCGCGCTCGGCTATCTCGACGTGGCCGGAGGCTGCGACCTCTCGGTCGTGATCCGCACGGCCTTCCTGCGCGGCGGCCGGCTCTTCTTCCACACCGGGGGCGGCATCGTCGCGGACTCCCAGGCCGAAGAAGAATGGCAGGAGAGCGAGGACAAGGTCCGCGTGCTCCTCGAGGCGCTCTCGTGATCCGCCTCCTGGCTCTCGACGTCGACGGCACCCTGGCCCATCGCGGCGACGAGATCCTCCCCGCCACCCGGGAGGCGCTGCAGAGGGCGCGGAGTGCGGGAATCGAGGTCGCCATTGCCACGGGCCGGCGCTACCGCACCACCCGTCGGGTGATCGAGAACCTGGGCTTCGACGTCGCCTCCGTGAGCCTCGGCGGCACCCTGGTGAAGGAGGCCGACGGGACCACGCTCCACCGGCGCACGCTCGCTCCCCAGGAGCTCGTCGATGTGCTGACCCTCTACCGGGAGGCGGGTCAGGCGGCGATCGGCCAACGAGACGGCCACGACGACGGCGGCGCGGATTTCGTGCTCGACGGGGCGTTGCCGTGGAATGGCTGGACTTCGCGCTATGCCGAGGCGAACCGGGAATACTGCGAGTGGCACCGGGACCTCGCCGCCGAGGGGGGGCGGGACGACGTCATCGAGCTGTGCGGCTTCGGCCCCGAGGCCGAGCTGGCCTCGCTCGAAGCCCGGGTGCAGGAGCTGCACCCCGGTCGCTTCGAGACGGTGCTGCTGCCCATGCCGGAGTCCAGCTCCACCCGGGGCGGCTTCTTCCTCGAGGTGCGCCCGGCCGGCGCCTGCAAGTGGAGCGGGCTCTCCGTGCTCCTCGAGGATCGGGGTCTCGTGCCCCAGGCCGTCTGTGCCGTGGGGGACGAACGCAACGATCTCAGCATGGTCGCCGGGGCCGGGCTCGGTGTCGCCATGGGCAACGCCCACCCCGAGCTCTCGGAGGCCGCGGACTGGGTGACGGGACGGCACGACGAGGACGGTCTGGTCGCCGTCGTCGAGCGACTGCTCGCGCAGCTGGGGTAGGCTCGAATCCCCCCCGGTGTTCTTCGGGGAGAGCTTCCGAAGGAGGTCGCGATGGCGCTTCGAAGGATCACGGCGGCGCTCGCCGCGCTCGCCCTCGCCGGGGGGCCGGCGCTGGCCGACGAGACCTGTCAATCCCCCTACCTCCCCAAGCTGGCCGGCCAGGAGGACTACGTCTACGTCTGGACCCTCGGCATCGAAGGCGTCGGCGACGGTTCCGACAAGCTGGTCACCGTGCGCACCAATCCCTCGAGCCCCCACTACGGCAAGGTCGTGCACTCGCTCTCGGTCGGGGGCCGTCACGAGGCGCACCACGCGGGGCTGACCGACGACCGCCAGTACCTCTGGGCCGGCGGGCTCGACGACTCGCGCATCGACATCTTCGACGTCGGCAGCGATCCGGCCCAGCCGACCCTGTGGAAGACGATCACCGACTTCGAGGAGGAGACGGGCGGCGTGGTCGGTCCCCACACCTTCTACGCGATCCCCGGCCGCATGCTGATCAGCAGTCTCAGCAACACGAAGGACCGGGGCGGCAAGACGGCCCTGGTGGAGTATGCGAACGACGGGACCTACATCCGAACCATCTGGATGCCGGAAGGTGCCGAGTACGGCTACGACGTGCGCGTGAATGCCCACCTGAACCGGATGCTCACCTCCGCGTTCACCGGGCACGAGAACTACATGCGGAAGCTCTCGGATCTCCTCGGGGATGCCGACGCCATGAAGAAGTTCGGCAACACCGTGGTCGTGTGGGACTTCCACGCCCGCAAGCCCCTGCAGACCCTCGACGTGCCCGGAGCGGCCCTCGAGATCCGCTGGGCCCTGAACCCGATCCACGAGTACGCCTTCACGTCGACGGCCCTGACCTCGAAGCTGTGGGGCGTGTTTCGCAAGCCGGATGGGAGCTTCGAGGCCGTGGACCTGATCGACATCGGCGACCCCGCGAAGGTCCCGCTGCCCGTCGACATCAGCCTCTCGGCCGACGACAGCACGCTCTTCGTCTCCAGCTTCATGGATGGCACGGTGCGGGTCTACGACGTGCGCGAGCCGCGCCGTCCGAAGCTGATCCACGAGGAGAAGATCGGCAGCCAGGTCAACATGGTCTCCCAGTCCTGGGACGGCAAGCGCATCTACATCGCGAGCAGCCTGCTGGCCAGCTGGGACGGTACGAGTGGCGACGACCCGCAGTTCCTGAAGGCCTTCACCTGGGACGGCAAGACCCTGACGCCGACCTTCGAGATCGACTTCCGAAAGGAGGGTCTCGGCCGGCCCCACATCATGCGCTTCGGGCAACACGGTCTGATGGCGCGCGCCGCGGTCACCGGGGACGCCCGGGGGCGCGACCACTGAGCCGCCCCATGTCGCATCCGGGCCGGGGGATCGCCTGCGTCCTGCTGGTCGGCTCCCTGTCCGTTGCCGGCATCGCGCACGAGGGCAGCCCCGAGCCGCCCCCGCGCGCGCGCACGCCCGGCTTCGACGCTCCGCCGCCCGGCAGCTACGAGCTGCCGCCGATCCAGAGGCTCTCCCCCCATCGCCTCCTCGACGAGCGCGGCCGGGAGGCGCCGCTGCTGGAGCTCGAGCCCGGCCACCTGGCCCTGGTCTCGTTCATCTATCTCTCCTGTGGCCATGCCTGTCCGCGTACCACGGCAGTGCTCCAGGGAATGGACCGCACCCTGGCGGAGCGCGGGCTCGCCGGCCGGGTCGAGCTCGTCACCGTCAGCTTCGACCCCGAGCGCGACACCCCGGCGCGGATGGGCGCGCACCGCGCGGCCCTGGCG
The DNA here is from genome assembly GCA_002687015.1 of Deltaproteobacteria bacterium. Lineage (GTDB taxonomy): Bacteria > Myxococcota_A > UBA9160 > UBA9160 > UBA6930. Next base: position 24,334 of record NYZB01000229.1, on the reverse strand, counting down.
CCGCGCGGCCGCTGGCGCTTCCTCACCGCACGGGACCCGGCCTCGATCGATCCGGTGCTGGCGGACTTCGGTCAGGACGCCCGCCTGCTGCTCGGGCCCGACGGTGAGCCCGGGCCCCTGATCTCCCATGTCCTCAAGGTCTTCCTGGTGGATTCGGAGGGCGCCGTGCGCAACATCTACAGCACGGGCTTCCTCGATCCGAGGGTGATCCTGAACGACCTGCTCACCCTCGAGCCGGTCGGCGCTGCTCCAGCTCCTCCAGCGTCCGCGGCCAGTCCTTCTTGAGCAGACGGGAGAGCGCGCGGTCGGCGAGCAGCTTGCCGCCGGTCTGACAGGTCGCGCAGTAGTTCGTCTCGTTGTCGGCGTGCACGATGCGCTGCACGGGCGAGCCGCAGGCCGGGCAGGGCTCCCTGTAGCGACCGTGCACCGCCATCTCCGGCCGGAAGGCCGTGACCTTGTCGGGGAAGGCTCCTCCCAGCTCCCTGCGGAGGAGCTCGATCCAATGGGCCATCGTCTCGAGGGTGGCCTGGTGGAGCCGGTCGATCTCCTCGTCGGCCAGCTTCTGGGAGAGCTTCACGGGGGAGAGCCGGGCGCGGTGGAGGATCTCGTCGGAGTAGGCGTTGCCGATCCCGCTGAAGAGACGCGGGTCGGTGAGGGTGCGCTTCAAGGTGTGGTTCTCGCGCGCGACGGCTTCCGCGAAGGCGTCGCGGGTACAGTCGAGCACCTCCAGTCCGCCGCGGTCGTGCAGGGCGAGCGCGTCCTCTCCCTGGACGGCGTGCAGCGTCGCCCGCTTCTTCGTCCCGGCCTCCGTCAGGATCAGGCTGCCCTCGGGAAAGTGGAAGGCCGCATGGCCGACCTTGCCGGGTGGCTTCGCGCCGCGCTTCTTCCAGCGGAAGCGCCCCGCGACCATCAGGTGGAAGACCAGGAAGAGCTCCTCGTCGAAGCCGAAGACGATGCGCTTGCCGAGGCGGCGCAGCTCGCGCACGACCCGACCCTCGAAGCCGGGAAGGGGTGGCGCTACGGATCGCAGCAGCGAGATGCTCTTGAGCTCGATGCGCTCGAGGGGTCGATCCCGGATGCGCTCCTCCAGCGCCTCCAGATAGATCGTGATGTCCGGCAGCTCGGGCACCGCTCCATGCTACTCGATCACCGGCTGGCAACGGGTGCTACGCCGCGCAGAGGAAGTCCGAGCCCTCCCGAAAGCCCATGGCCGAGAGCCTCTCCCGGATCTCCGCCCTCGCCGAGAGGCCTGCCACCGAGACGATCAGGGGCAGGCGCGGGAGCTCCGGCAGCCGCTCGGGCGGGTGGACCGGGGCGCCGTGGATCCGGTTGCCGATCCGGCCGGGGTGAAGCTCGAGGATGAAGCCGGGCCGTTTGCCGCGGCTTGCCAGCTCTCGCCGCAGGGTGCGCCCGGTCTCCCCGTAGCCCCAGAGCCCGTAGTGCGTGTGCGCGTCCAGGAAGCCCGAGGCGAGGAATGCGGCCTTGCAGGCCGTGAAGCGATCCGTGGCGTAGACGGGGCTGCGTTGGGAAAGGCGTTGCGGTCCGTGCCGCCACCCGTGCAGGCGACGCGGAAGCACCCCGAGGAGTGCACCCGCGGCTCGCCAGCGCAGAAGCAGGTCGTAGTCCTCGGGCCACTCCGCCTCGCGGTAGCTGATGCGCTCGAAGAGCTCCCGCCGCACGAGCCAGGTCGGATGGGCCAGCGGACACTCGACGAAGGCCTCGCGCGACACCTCCTCCGGGCTGCGCAGCCCGTTCAACCAGGCTTCGTAGCTCCGCATCCCCGGCCCGAGCGCCGCGCGGGGGAAGAGGCGCACGTGGCTGCCGAGAGCCGCGAGCTCCGGGCTGGCCTCGAGCCGGCCCAGCTGCAGCGCCAGGCGATCCCGGTGCATCCAATCGTCCGCGTCCATGCGCGCGACGAAGGGAGCCCTGCATGCGGCGAGTCCCTCCTGGAGCGCCGACACCAATCCGTGTCGCCCGGTGCGGAGCAGGCGCACGCGGGAGTCCCGGCCAGCGGCTCGGGCCACGCGAAGGGCGCCATCGTCCCGCGAGCCGTCGTCCACCACGACGCACTCGAGGCGCCCCTCCCGCTGCCGCTGCACGCTGGCCAGCGCGGTGTCGATCGTCGCCGCCGCATCCCGCAGCGGGAGGAGCACCGAGACCCGGGGCTCCATCAGGTGTGCCCCGCGTCGACCCCGGCGATCCAACGGACGCCGAGCTCCGAGTGGTCCAGTCCCGAGGCCCGATCGAGGGTAGAGAGGGCCTCCGGTAGCTCGGTCGCTTGCCGGAAGAGGCCACTCGCGAGGCCGCGGGCAGCGAGTCGCTCCCGCCAGTCCGACCACCAGGGCACGGCCCGCTCGGCGAGGGGCTCGAGCACGAGGAGCCCGGCGCCCCGCTCGAGGCCGCGCTCGAGAGCATCGAGGAGCTGGGCTCGCTCCTCCTCGCTGCACTCGTTCGCGAACCAGCCGCAGACGATCAGGTCTCCGGCGCGCGGAGCCGGGAGGCCTCGGGGCAGCCGTGCGCGCCGGGTTCGCGCCCGCAGCCCGAAGTGGGCGAAGGTGCGCCGGGCCTCCCCGAGCGCCCAACCGAGGGCGTCGATCGCTTCGATGGGCGGGGTTGGCGACCTTCGCAGGGCGAGTGCCGCGCCGACGGCACCCGTGCCGCAGCCCAGGTCGAGGATCCTCGCCGAGTCGGGGAGGCTGCCGAACTCTCCCGACTCCAGCAGGTGCCAGGTGGTCAGGAAGTGGAGGGGCGCGAAGTAGCTGGCGAAGGCGGCGCGCCGGGCGGGGCCCCGGGTCGCGCGGCTGCCGAGCTCGCCTTGTTGGCGGCCCTCCACGTACACCCCCGAGACGGCCTGGATACCGCGGCGCAGGTCGCGAGTGGCCAGGTCGCCGTTGCGTCGGCGGGCGTCGGCGATCCACGCGTCGATCAGGCCTTCGGGCGGGGCGGGCGACATGCGGCCCTTTCTCGGTCGCCGGGCCCGGGAGCGTCCGGATGGCGCCAGGTGGGCTCCGAATCGGGCGGCGCCCTGCCTCCCCGAAGAAAGCCCACGCCCACGGCTCCGCGGGCGGGTCTCTCGGCTAGCCTACAGGCCGTGCGATGGCTTCCGCACCGCGCCCATGGCCTCGCGGCCGCAGCCCTCCACCTGGCGCGATGCGCGGGGTGGGTGCTGGTGCTGCTGGCCGTGTCCGCGCCCGGCGGAGCCGCGGAGCCCGGGTCCGGCAAGTCCGCCGATCCCGACGCCCGCGGAGCGATCACGCCGGCCACGGTCACCTCCACGGCGTGGGATCCGATCCTGCTCCTCGGGCGCAAGGTGGCGCCGGGCGACCGGCGGCGCCTCTTCCTCCGGGCCAGCGAATCCTTCGCCGGGGCTTCCGTCGAGATCCCGGTCCTCGTGACCCGCGGTCTCACGCCTGGGCCGACCGTGTGCCTCACCGCAGGGGTCCACGGCGACGAGCTGAACGGGATCGAGATCGTTCGCAAGGTCTTCGAGACGGTGCGCGCCAAGGCCCTCTCCGGCACGCTGATCGGAGTTCCCGTGGCCAACCTGCACGGCTTCCGGCGCAGCTCGCGCTACCTGCCCGACCGCAGGGACCTGAATCGCTTCTTCCCCGGCCATCCGGGCGGCAGCTCGGCCTCTCGGATCGCGAGTGCGCTCTTCCAGGACGTGGTGCGGCGGTGCGATCGGCTGGTCGACTTCCACACGGGGTCCTTCCACCGGACCAACCTCCCGCAGGTTCGCGCCGATCTCCGCATGCCAGCGATCCTGGAGATGGCGCGGGGCTTCGAGGCGGGCCTCATCGTGCACAGTGAGGGACAGCCCGGGACCCTTCGACGTGCGGCCGTCGACCACGGCATCCCCGCCATCACCTACGAAGCCGGGGAGCCCATGCGCTTCCAGAAGGAGGAGATCGAGCGCGGCTTCGAGGGCGTCAGCCATCTCCTGGCGAGCCTTCGGATGCTCGGTCGCACCCGACGCGTGGCGCCCGGGGAGGTCTTCTTTCAATCCCGCTGGGTGCGCGTGAACGACGGCGGGATCTTCCTCACCGACCGCCGCCTGGGCGAGGCAGTGGAAGGCGGTGACCTCCTCGGCACCGTCACCGATCCGATCTCGAACGAGCGATCGCAGGTGGTCGCTCCCACCGCAGGTCGGATCATCGGGATGGCCCTCTCCCAGGTCGTGATCCCGGGCTTTGCGGCCTTCCATCTCGGGTTGGAGGGCCGCGCCGCGGACGACGAACAAGAGGCCAGTGCCGAGGCTCCGTTGCACGGATCGGCGGGCCGGCTCGAGCCCGAGGAACACCCGGAGTAGCGGTGCGTAGGCCCGAACCCGTGCGGCATCCGACGTGTCGATGAATCGGAGCGAAGCTCCGGCACGGGCGGGGCCCCCGTGAGCCGCTCGGTCTTCGTGACGGGTCTGCTGTTGGTCGCCGCCGGCCTGGGCCTGCTCGCCGTCAAGGTCGGCGTGTACGGGATCCCCCTCGTACCGACCGAGACGCCCGGGCCCTGGCAGGTGGAGCTGCGTATCCACGTTCGCGGAGAGGGGGGACGCGGCAGCGTACGGGCCCTCCTGCCGCCACCCTCTGCCACGCAGTCGATCTTCGACGAGCGTTCCTCCTCGGATCGCCTCAGCTTCAGCATCCGCGAGCAGGAGGAGAACCGACTCGGGGTGTGGACCGGATGGCTCGAGGACATCCACGAGATCGTCTACCAGTTCCGGATCCAGAGCAGGCCACGCGAGGTCGCCGTGCCAGCACCCGGGGAGGGAGAGCCGCTCTCCCGCGCGCTGCGGCTGCAGTTCACGCGGCCCACCTCGGCCCTGCCGGCCAGTGCGGCCGCCGTGAAGGAGCTGCTGGCCCAGCTCGACCTGCCTTCCCAGGACGACGTGGCGGCGCGCATCCGGACGATCTACGCCTTCGTCGCCCACGAGATCGAGCGGATCCCCAGCGCCGGCGACGATGCCCTGCTCACCTTGGCCCACCGGGGCGGGAGTGCCGAGGGCAAGGAGCGGCTGCTCATCACCCTGCTGCGCGGGGCGGGGATCCCCGCGCGGGTGGTCCGCGGGCTGGAGCTGCGCGAGGGCGTCACGCCCGAGCCGCGCACCTGGGCCGAGGCATCGGCGCGGGGTGTCTGGATTCCGCTCTCGGCGGTCCACGATTTCTTCGGGTCGCGTCCCGAGGCCTTCATCGAGCTGGGCCGCGGGGAGCAGCCACTGGTCGAGGCCACCGGGGTGAGGGTGGTCGGCCACCGCTTCATGGCGATCCGGGAGTCGCTGCGCCCGGACGAGATCGCGAGCCTGCTGGCGCCGGACAACCCGGTGCTGCGCAAGCTCTCGCTCTATCGCCTCCCGGTGCCGAGCCAGGCGGCGCTCCGGGTGTTGCTCCTGCTTCCGCTCGGCGCCCTGACGGTGGCCTTCTTTCGCAACGGGATCGGCATTGCGACCTACGGGACCTTCCTTCCCGTACTGATCGCCCTGGCCCTGCGGGACTACCCCCTGTCGATGGGCCTGGCCCTGGTGGCGATCGTGACCGGCCTGGCCGTGTTCGCGCGCGGCGGTCTCGAGCGCTTGCGTCTTCTCATGGTGCCGCGGCTCTCCATCCTGCTCTGCCTCGTCGTACTCGTCGTGACGGGCCTCGCGCTGCTCGGCGAGGACGTCGAGCTCCCGGACCTCTTCGCCGGGGTGGTCTTCCCGATCGTCATCCTGACGATGCTGGTCGAACGGCTCTACATCACCAGCGCCGAGGAGGGCCTTCGCGAGGCCCTGATCCGTGCCTTCTGGTCCGTCGTGGTGGCCGCCGGGATCCATCCGCTGCTGCGCAGCGAGATCGCTGGCTACCTGATGTTCTCCTTTCCCGAGCTGGTCATTGCCATCGTGGGCCTGCTGGTCTGGATCGGCGGCTACACGGGCTATCGCGTCGCCGATCTGGTCCGCTTCCGGGCCCTGGTTCGCGACGGCTCGGGGGCGCGGCCCTCATGATGTGGGGAGCCTTGCAGCGCAAGGGCGTGCTCGGCATCAACCGCCGCAATGCGCGGTACACGCTCTTCTCCAACGACCGATCCCGCTATCCGCTGGTCGACGACAAGCTCGCCACCAAGCGTCTCTGCTCGGAGGCGAACATCCCCGTTCCGCGGCTCCTGGCCCGGGCGGGCCTGCACCGCGAAGCCCGATTGCTGCCCGAACGCCTGCGTCGGGAGGCCTCCTTCGTGCTGAAGCCCGCGCGGGGCGCGATGGGCAACGGAATCCTGGTGATCCACGGGGACGGGAAGGGCGGCTTCCTCCGGGCGGGACGACCGATCCCCGAGGAAGACCTGGTCTACCACGCGGCCGGCATCATCTCGGGCCTCTACTCCCTGGCGGGTCACCAGGACGCCGCGCTCGTAGAGGAGCGCCTGGAAGCGCACCTGGAGCTGGCCTCCCTCGCACCGGGCGGCGTGCCCGACGTGAGGGTGATCGTGTACCGCGGGCTCCCGGTGATGGCGATGATCCGGCTGCCCACCCTGCGCAGCGGGGGGCGCGCGAACCTCCACCAGGGAGCGATCGGGGCCGGAATCGACCTGGCGCGGAGTCGGACCTCGCATGCGGTGTTGCGACACCGTCCCGTGTCGGTTCATCCGGATACGGGAGAGTCCGTGGTCGGCGTGGGAATCCCGGAGTTCGAGCGGGTGCTCGAGATCGCGGTGCACGCGACGGATCGGACCGGGCTCAGCTATGTGGGTGCGGACGTGGTCGTGGACGCCGTGCGGGGGCCGGTGATCCTCGAGCTGAACGCGCGGCCGGGCCTCGTGATCCAGCTGGCCACCCGGGCGGGCCTGCGCCCCCGCCTCGATGCGGTGGATCGCCTGCTCGGGCGTCACGACTGCGACTGGCAGCAGGCTCTTCCGGTGCAGGAGCGCGTCGTCCTCGGGCAGCAGATCGCGGCGGAGCAGGCCGGGTGAGAGGCATCCTCGTCGGTGGCCTCCTGCTCCTGATCCCCGTGGCCGCGGCCGCCGCGGAGCCGTCGCCCGAGGGCCCGGATCTCGCCTACGAGGTCGTCTTCGAGGCCACACTGCGACCCAGCGAGCGCGTGGCCCACGCCTCCATTCGCCTCGGCGCGGGAGCCGACGCGATGCGCTGGCTCCGCTTCCACATCGATCCCGAGCGGCACAAGGGCTTCGAAGGGGATGGAAGGGTGGAGCTCCTCGGGGATCGCGTCCTCTGGACGCCGCCCGCCTCGGGAGGTGTCCTCCGCTACGTCTTCCACATCGACCACCTGCGCACGCCCTCGAGCTACGACGCGCGCTGCGCCGAGCACTGGGCCCTGTTCCGGGGCGACGATCTCTTCCCGCGGGCCCGGGTGCGCACGCGAAAGGGGGCGACCTCCGTCTCGACGCTGCGCTTGCGGGTCCCCGACGGCTGGTCCATGGCGGTGCCCTACCGCCGCATCGCCGACGCGACCTTCGAGGTGCGAAACGAATCCAGGCAGTTCGATCGACCCACCGGGTGGATGCTGGCCGGGCGACTGGGCATCTCCCGGGAGCGCATCGCGGGGAGCCGGGTGGCCGTGGCCGGCCCGATCGGTCAGGGCGTGCGCCGACAGGACATGTTGGCCTTCCTGCGCTGGACCCTGCCGACCTTGCGCGACGCCCTGGGCCCCCTGCCCGAACGGCTGCTCGTCGTGAGCGCCGGCGATCCCATGTGGCGCGGTGGGCTCTCGGGGCCCGCCTCCGTCTACGTCCACGCACTGCGCCCGTTGATCGAGAACGACACGACCAGCCCGCTCCTGCACGAGCTGGTCCACACGCTGATGCGTGCCCGAGCCGGGGAGGGGGGCGACTGGATCGTGGAAGGACTGGCCGAGCTCTACTCGCTCGAGGTCCTGGCGCGCTCTCGCACGATCAGTCGGCGCCGTTTCCGCCGCGCCCTCGACCGCCTGGAGAAGAAGGGCGGAGCCGCCGTCGACCTGCAGGCCGATCGCGCCGACACGGTGGTGGCGGCCCGGGCGGTCGGACTGCTCCACCGACTGGACGAAGAGCTCCGCACGGAGCCCGGCCGGGAGTTGAGCCTCGACGACGTCGTCCGCGTGCTTGCCCGCGAGGGTGGGCCGATCACGACCGAGGCGCTGCGTGCGGCCATCGAGGAGGTTGCGGGTCGCGATCTCCTGCCGCGCGGCGTTCTTCGCTGACCCACCCGCGGCCCGCGGCGCTCACTTCCAGGCGAAGACCGGCTGCTCGAAGTGGGCGACCCGGGTGGCGCGGCCCCAGATGGCGACCTCGCGGAGCTGGAAGATGAGGGCCGCCGTGGGCGCATGGATGTGGGTGCCCAGGAGGGGAACCGAGATCACCGGGTGGTCGCTCTCGGGGATCCGACGCAGGTTCGGGACCTCGGGGGTGTCGAGCTGGGCGAGGGGCACGCGATGGACCTCGGCGACCTCCGAGGGATCGGGATCGAGATCGCCGCCGGCACCGCCCCAGACCACGACCGGCGTGATCACGAAGCCGCTGCGCGTGACGTAGTCGTCGAGGAGGCCCAGGACGTCCGGGGGCTCGAGGCGGAGCCCCACTTCTTCCTGCAGCTCGCGCAGGGCGGCCTCGATCGGGCCCTCACCGGGATCGAGCCGCCCCCCGGGCAAGGCCCACTGGCCGGCGTGATCTCGCAGTCGCGAGGCCCGCCGCGTCAGCACGAAGGCCGGCTCTCCGAGGTCTCCCGGGATCAGGGTCAGGGCCACGGCCGCGTGGCGCCGCTCGCCCAGGGCCTCGCTGCGGCGGTCGAAGCCGGCGAGATGGGCGACGATGCGTTCGCGAAGAGACGGGTCGAGCACGGACACCGGGAGAGGGTAGGGGCTTTGCCCGGGATGGCCCCGAGCCCGGGCTGGCGCGTGGCGTGCCCCAGGCATGGCCTCGAGCCTGGGCCGGCGTCTGGGGAGCCCGCTGCTAAGGTGCGCGGCCATGGAAGCCGGTGAGATCCTCGCGCGCGCGCAGCGCCGTCACATCCAACTGCCCGAACGCGGCGTGGAGGTGGCGCTCCTGGACTGGGGAGGCGACGGTCCGCCCGCCCTGCTCCACCACGCCAACGGCTTCTGCAAGGGGCTGTGGGGGCTGGTCGCGGAGGGTCTCTGGGACGACTACCGGGTCCTCGCCATGGATGCTCGTGGCCACGGCGACACGCGCTTCCTGCCCGGCCGCGAATGGGACGGGCAGCCCTTCGGCTGGGATGCCTTCGCCGAGGACGTGGTCGCTGTGGGCGATGCCCTGTGCCGGGAGCTCGCGGTCCCGGCGCTGGCCCTGGCGGTGGGCCACTCCTTTGGCGGGACCTCCGTGCTCGGTGCGGCCGCCCGCCGCCCGGAGCTCTTCGAGCGCATCGTGCTGCTCGATCCGGTGACGCCGCCGCCCCCGGAGCTGGCAGGTCCCGAGAGGGTGGAGCACGTCGAGTCGATGGCCGAGCGGGCCCGGAAGCGACGTGCTGACTGGCCGTCACGAGAGGAGGCGCGGGAGTGGTGGGCGGAGCGCGACTTCTTCGCCACCTGGCAGCCCGGGGCGCTGGACCTCTACGTCCAGGATGGCCTGCGCCGCCGCGGCGATGGGCAGGTCGAGCTGAAGTGTTCCCCCGAGGTCGAAGCCGCGGTCTTCTCGGGGAGCGAGCTGGACCTTCGGACCCAGGCCGAGAGGGCCACGCCTCCCTGCCTCTGGCTCTGGGCGGAGCAGGGGGACTTCCCCCTGGAGTTCCACCAGACTCTCGCCGCCCTCATGCCGGCGGCGCGCTTCGAGACCATCGCGGCGGGACACCTGATCCCCATGGAGCGCCCCGATCTGGTCGTGGAGGCGATCCGGCGCTTCGCCGCCGGAGGGCAGCCCGAGGCCCCTCTGGTCGGCGCGGCGGAGGGCTCCTAGTCTAGGCCCTTCGCGGGAGGCAAATGGGCTACATACGGCCTGACTTCCAGCCGATGGATTCGCAGTCGGGTTCCGGGGAGCGGGGGGCGCTTCCGGACCAGCCCTCCAGAGAAGCGGGATGATGCGATGAGCCAGCAGGGGCGCCCAGGTCGGGGCCGGAGCAGGACCGGCGACCGGCCCCAACTCGCGAGCTTCGGGGTCAACGCCGGCATCGTGGCCGAGATCCGTGAGCGCTACGCCCTGGACCCCGGCTCCGTCGATGCGAGCTGGGCCGAGCTCTTCGACCATGGCGCGGCGCCCGCGCGCGAGGCCGCCCAGCCGGAGGCGGCTCCGGCCGGCACGGCGCCGATCGCGAGCCCGCAGGTTGCCGAGAAGCACGCCCGGGTCCTTCGGCTGATCCACGCCTATCGCGCCCGCGGTCACCGCACCGCCGATTCCAACCCGCTCGGCCACGAGATCACCTACTTCCCGGAGCTCGATCCGGCCCACTACGGGCTCGGTGAAGAGGACATCGACCAGCCCTTCTTCGCGGGCGATCTCCCGGGTGGCCCGATCCAGACCCTGGGCCAGATCGTGGACCGGCTGCGCTCGACCTACTGCCGCAGGATCGGCGTCGAGTTCACGCACATCCAGGACCCCGGGCGCCGCCAGTGGCTGATGCAGCAGATGGAGGAGAACGAGAACGACACCACCCAGGGGCCCGAGGAGCGGCTGCGGATCCTCGAGAAGATCTGCGCGGCCGAGCTCTTCGAGCGCTTCCTCCATACGAAGTTCCTGGGCCAGAAGCGCTTCTCCCTGGAAGGGGCGGAGGCGCTCATCCCGGCCCTGGACACCATCGTCGAGGAGGCGCCCAGCCACGGGGTCCGGGAGCTGGTGCTCGGCATGGCGCACAGGGGCCGCTTGAACGTCCTCTCGAACATCATGAACAAGTCGCTCGAAGCGATGTTCTCCGAGTTCGAGGACGTCGAGGAGCACGACAGCCCCTTCGGCTCCGGTGACGTGAAGTACCACCGGGGCTTCTCCAGCGATCGGCGAACCCGCAGTGGCCGCCGCATCCACCTGAGCCTCACAGCGAACCCTTCGCATCTCGAGGCGGTCGATCCCGTCGTCGAGGGGCGCGCACGCGCGAAGCAGCTGCGATCCGGCGACGAGAAGGGGGAGCAGACGGTCCCCGTGCTCGTCCACGGCGATGCGGCCTTTGCCGGGCAGGGCATCGTCGGGGAGACCTTGAACCTCTCCCACCTGAACGGATACTCCACCGGCGGCACCCTGCACATGGTCGTGAACAACCAGATCGGCTTCACGACCACCCCCCAGGAGGCCCGCTCCACGCTCTACGCGACCGATGTCGCGAAGATGATCCAGATCCCGATCTTCCACGTGAACGGCGACGACCCCGAGGCCGTGGTCTACGTGATCAAGCTGGCCTTCGCCTACCGCCAGCGCTTCGGCGACGACGTGGTGATCGACCTGCTCTGCTATCGGCGCCATGGCCACAACGAGGGCGACGAGCCCAGCTTCACGAATCCGCTCCTCTACGAGCAGATCCGCAGCAAGGCGCCGCTGCGCCAGGTCTACACCGAACAGCTGCTGCGCGGCGGGATCCTCTCCCCGCAAGACGTGGAGCACATCGAAGAGGATCTCGGCGCCCAGCTCCAGGAGGCGCTGCAGATCATCAAGACCAGGCCCCCCGGGCCGGATGAGCCCTACGAGCCGCGCGGCCCCTGGAGTGGCTTCTCGCGCGTCGAGCCGGAAGGGCAGGGCGATACCCAGGTGCCCGTCGAGCGGCTGGCCCAGATCGCCGAGTCGATGGCCAGCGTGCCCGCGGAGTTCGCGGTCCATCCCAAGCTCCAGACCCTGCTGGAGAAGCGCCGCAAGGTCGTGGCCGAAGACGGGCCGATCGACTGGGCCACCGGCGAGGCCCTGGCCTTCGGCAGCCTGGCGATCGAGGGCACGCCGGTGCGGCTCTCGGGCCAGGACAGCTCCCGCGGAACCTTCAGCCAGCGGCACGCGGTTCTCGTGGACCAGAACACGGGGCTCGAGTATGCGCCGCTCGACCATCTCTCCGAGACCCAGGCCCGCTTCGAGGTGTACGACAGCCACCTCTCGGAGGTGGCCGTGCTGGGCTTCGAGTACGGCTACAGCCTGGCCGACCCGACGACCCTCACCCTCTGGGAGGCGCAGTTCGGCGACTTCGCGAACGGCGCCCAGGTGATCATCGACCAGTTCATCACCTCGGCCCACGTGAAATGGCAGCGCATGAGTGGGCTCGTGATGCTCCTGCCCCACGGCTTCGAAGGACAGGGCCCCGAGCACTCCAGCGCTCGCATGGAGCGCTTCCTGCAGCTCTGCGCCGAGGACAACCTCCAGATCGCCAACTGCACCACACCGGCCCAGTACTTCCACGTGCTGCGGCGTCAGATGCGCCGACCCTACCGCGTGCCGCTGGTCATCTTCACACCCAAGAGCCTCCTGCGCGCGGCGCGCGCAACCTCCCGGGTCGCGGACTTCGTGAACCGCGGCTTCCAGCCCCTGCTCGACGACGCGGCGATCACCGATCCCGGCCGGGTGCGGCGCGTGCTGTGCTGCAGCGGGAAGGTCTACTACGACCTGCTGGCCTATCGCGAGGAGCGGGACGGCTGCGCGCCCGGCGAGAGCGCCGGCGACGTGGCGATCGTGCGCTTCGAGCAGCTCTACCCGTGGCCCGACCAGGAGGTCAACCGTCTGATGGCCCGCTACGACCGGGCGGAAGGCGTCTTCTGGGTCCAGGAGGAGCCGGCCAACATGGGGCCCTGGACCTTCGTGCGCGAGCGCCTGCAGGAGCCCCTGCGCACGCTCTCGAAGCTCGGCTACGCGGGGCGTTCCGCAGCGGCCAGCCCCGCGACGGGCTCGGGTCGGATCCACCGCTACCAGCAGGCGGCCCTGCTGGCGGCGGCCTTCCACGGCCTCTAGCCCGGGCCCGCCCGCTGCGCCCCCGGTTGCGCCATCGCTGGGACCTGACGATCCCGGAGGCGCGCGCACTCCAGGAGGAGCTGCGAGGTCGCGTGTCCGAGCGGGACGCCGCGGTCCTGCGCCGACCGCGCACGATCGCCGGTGTCGACGTCTCCTTCGACAAGCGCGACCCGCTCTTGCACGCGGGTGTCGTCGTCCTCGACGCCCAGAGTCTCGAGACCGTCGAAGAGGTCGCCGTGAGCCGCGAGGTCCACTTTCCCTACGTGCCCGGCTACCTCTCGCTCCGCGAGATCCCACCCCTGCTCGAGGCCTTCGAGGCGCTGCGCAGCGTGCCGGATCTCATCCTGTGCGACGGCCATGGCCGCGCCCACCCGCGTCGCTTCGGGCTGGCCTGCCATCTCGGGCTCGTGCTGGGCCTGCCCAGCTTCGGCTGCGCGAAGAGCCGCCTAGTCGGGGAGCACCGCGAGCCCGGCCCGAGACGGGGCGCCTCGGTTCAGCTGACCCACGAGGGGGAGCGGATCGGTCGGGTGTTGCGCACCCGCGAGGGCGTCAAGCCGATCTACGTCTCGATCGGCCACCGCATCACCCTCGAGACGGCTTGCCGCCTCGCGCTGCGCTGTGCCCCCCGCTTCCGGCTGCCCGAGCCGACCCGCCGGGCCCACCAGCTCGTCAACGCCCAGCGCCGGGGTCGTTGATTCGGATCGGGAGCTCCCCGAAGCTCTGCACTGCGCTCCGTGGTCCTCTCGTATTCGGTGGGTCCGGACGGTCGGCCCCGCGGCGGGGTCACGCAGGCATCGGGTGGATCGTGCACAGAGAACTCGTAGAGAGCTCCGATCGCTCCGAGGGAGCCCGCTTCGATCCGCCGCTCCATCGACAGAGCTGGCGTGTCCTTCGCGAGAGCTCCTGGGCCGGCTTCGTCGCCGATGCCCGGGCCCGATGGGTCCCCGGTCCGGCCGCCTTCGACCGCGTCCTCTGGCACGGCGGCCTCCGGCTGGGCCGGCATCCCCTGGACCCCGAGAAGCCGCCGAAGGGGGTCGCCGCCGGCGAGCTCGTCGTCGCGTGGGGCTTCGCGAGCGAGCCCGAGGTGCCGCCCTTCGACCCGGCGGCGCGTCTCCTGCTGGACGAGGCGGGTCTGGTCGCCGTCGACAAGCCGGCCTGGCTGCCGATGCAGCGCACCCGGGCGACTGCCCGCCTGGCCCTCGAGCCCTGGCTGCGGCGGGCTCTCGACGCGCCCGGGCTGGTCGCCGTCCATCGCCTCGATCGCCAGACCAGCGGTGTCGCGCTCTTCGCACGCACGCCCCAGGTGGCCCGGGATCTGCACCGGGCGCTGGCCCGGCGGCGGGTGCACAAACGCTACGAGGCCCGCGTGGTCGGGCGACCCGCCTGGCGCGGCTGCCTCGGCCAGGGCTGGCAGGTTCGCGGCTCCCATGCCTCGCGCTTCCGCTTCGAGCTGACCCCTTCGCCCGGCGCCGAGGCGCGCTCCTGTGAGGCGCGCTTTCGGGTCGTCGCCGCCGGTGCGGCCGAAGCACGGGTCGAGGCGCGACCGCGCACCGGCCGCACCCACCAGCTGCGCGTGCAGCTCGCCGCGCTCGGCCATCCGATCGTCGGAGACACGCTCTACGGTGCGCCGCCCACCGGGGGGCGGATCTGGCTCCACGCCACCGAGCTGGCCTTTCCCTTCCGGGGAGAGGCGCTCCGGATCAGCGCGCCGCCACCGCCCGGCCTCTGGGACGACCGGCCTGCTCCCAGCCCGAGCGCTCCAGGCTGTGCACGATCCGCTGGCTGCGCCGGCCGAACAGGGGATGGGGTCTTCGGCACAGGCGTTCGGCCAGGCGATTGGCCGCTTCGACCGGGGTGATTCCCTCGGCGCGGGCCAGGGTCAGCACGTGCTCCGTCACCGCGGGGATGCCGTACTCCCAGTTCGGGTCCAGGTGGCGCTCGATCTCGGGGTCCGGGTCGAGCCGACCGAACTGCTCGTTGGCCACGGCGACGATGCCCATGCGGTTGACGACGAAGTCCGGCACGTAGACGATGCCGCGCTCGTGCAGAGCCGCTCCGTCGCGCTCCTCGCGCACCAGGGGGTTGTTGGCCGCTCCGCAGATCATCGAGGTCTGGAGCCGGGGGATCACATCGGGGCCGATCACGCCGCCCATGGCGTTCGGGATCAGGACGTCGCAGGGCTCCAGGAGGATGTCCTGGTCTCCCGCCGCGCTCAGCCGGACCTCCACGGGGGCGTCTCGCCAGCGGTGGGAGAGCTCGCCACAGCGCTCCGGGGAGATCTCGCTCGCCACCAGCGAGCCGATGCCCCGCCCGAGCAGGCGATCCACCATGGCGGAGCCCACGTTGCCGAGGCCCTGCATGGCGACGCGTTTGCCCGCCAGCCCCGGTCGCCCGCAGGCGTCGAGTGCGGCCTCCATGCCGCACACCACACCTGCCGCCGTGGCCGGCGCGGGGTTGCCCGCTCCCCCGAACCTGGGCGGAAGGCAGGTCACGAAGCGCGTGTGCTCGAAGACCGTGGCGATGTCCTCGGGCCGGGTGCCGGCATCCTCGGCCGTCACGTAGCAGCCGCCGAGGGAGCTCACGAAGTCGCCGTACTCGCGATAGAGGGTGCGGCGCGCGTCGCCCTCGAGGGGCTTGCCCTCCTGCTGGGCGATCAGCCCCTTGCCGCCTCCCCACCAGAGGCCCGCCAGGGCGCTCTTGCGAGACATGCCCCAGGAGAGGCGAAGGCCATCGTGGAGGAAGGCCTCCAGGGTCTCGTAGGGCCAGTGGCGCAGGCCGCCCTGGGCCTGTCCGCGCGTCGTGCAGTGGAGGAAGGCTCCGAACAGCGCTCCGCTCGTGGGCGCGGCCGCCAGGAAGATCGCCTCGTGCTCTTGCGCACCCCCGATGCCCGCCGCCAGGGCCTCGCCGATCTCCTCGAGCGCCGGATGGGAGACGCGCATCCGCCCGGATCCCTCGCGGATCCACCAGGCGCGCTGGGTCCCCAGGCGGCGGAGCTGCGCCACGAAGGCGCCCGGAGGCAGATCGAGGAGGCGGTCCATCAGCCCGGTATTTCGGCCGCGCGGCGGGTCTACCCAAGCAGGGAATTGCCGGGTCGGCAGCGGCCCGGCGCTCCGGCTGGAAGCTCCCGGGCCAGTGGTTACCCTGCTCCGGCGCCCCGGAGAGCCCCGTGAACGAAGCCACCTCCCTGGCGACGGCGACCTCGGCGCCGATCGCCCAGGACCCGGCAGCCGCCGAGGCCGCCCGCTACCCCGGGGCCCGGCGCCCCGACCGCCGCCGAACCCTCGTGCACCACGGCCTCGAGCTCGCGGTCTGGGAATGGGGGGACGAGACCGGCCAGCCGATCCTGTTCGCCCATGGCGGCTTCGACTTCGCGGGCACCTTCGACGTCTTCGCGCCGCTCCTGGCAGACGCCGGCTACCGGGTCGTCTCCTGGGACCAGCGGGGCCACGGCGACTCCGGGCATGCCGCCCTCTACAGCTGGGATGCGGACGTGCGCGACATGCTGGCCGTGCTCGACTCCATCGGCCCCGATCCGATCCCCATCCTCGGCCACTCGAAGGGCGGCGGCATCGCGATCCATCTGATCCAGGCCGTGCCCCATCGCATCACGCGTTTCATCAATGTGGACGGGATCCCGTCCCAGAAGAACCCGCCCGACGTGGCGGACCACGACCGGACGAAGCTCCTGGCGAACGAGCTCTCGGGCTGGCTGGACCACCGGGGGCGGGCGGGCACGAAGACGCGGCGCCCGGACTCGATCGACGGCCTCGCCCGGCGCCGGCAGAAGATGAACCCGCGTCTCTCGATCGAGTGGCTCCGCTACCTGGTGACGGTGGGCGCGAGGCTCGACGCGGACGGATGGCGTTGGAAGATCGACCCGGTCCTGCGCCCAGGCGGCTTCGGACCCTGGCGCGCAGCCTGGTCCCTGCGCCGCATGGTGGCCCTGCCCGTCAGGATGCTCGCCATCCTCGGGTTGCAGCCGGAGCCGATGGGCTGGGGGACCAGCGAGGAGGGGGTGCTCCCCTATCTGCCGCGCGACGCCGAGCTCGTGACCTTCGAGGACACCGGGCACTTCGTGCACATCGAGCAGCCCGAGCGTGTGGCGGCGCGCGTGCTCGAGTTCCTCTCGTGAGCCCGGTGCGCCTCCGTCACGACCGGGTGGAGCTCGCACTGCACATCCTGCAAGAGGGAGAAGGCCCGGCTCTGCTGCTCCTGCACGGGTTGGGCGAGCGTTCGCCCACCGAGCTGCCCGCGGAGCTCGGCGCCTGGCCCGGCAAGGTGGCGGCCCTCGACTTCACCGGCCATGGAGAGAGCAGCATCCCCCAGGCCGGGGGCTACACGGCCGAGGTGTTGATGGGCGATGCGGACACCGCTCTCCAGCACCTGGGCGAGGCGACCGTGGTCGGCCGGGGGCTCGGCGCCTACATCGCCCTCCTGCTGGCCGGTGCCCGTCCCAGGGCCGTGCGTGGCGCGGTCCTCTGCGACGGTCTGGGTCTGGCCGGCGGCGGCCGCGAGCCCGGTTCCTCGTCGGTGGTGTTTCCCAACCCGGCGGCCAGTGCGCCGCCCGATCCCTTCGCGTTGGCGGAGCTGGCCCGCGACGTGCGCCCCCCCGACTACGCCACAGCCTTCGTGCGCCAGGCGAACCAGCTTTCGGACCTCGAGCAGCCCGTCACCGTGGCCTGCGCCGACCGGCCCGAGTGGCTCGAGGCGGTGGTCCAGGAGCCCGGTGTCGGCGAAGCCCGCCCCGCCGCCGCCCTGGCCTCCTACCTCGTCCAGCTCCAGGCGGCGTCGCTACAGCCCGGGCCCGAAGCCTGCTAACGTAACGACACATCAACTGCCACTAGTTCCATCCCTCCCGAATATGACCTGGAGCACGCCGTGGACCTCTCCTACGGACCCGAATACGACACCTTTCGCGAGGAGGTGAAGAGCTTCCTCGCCGAGCATTGGCCGCTCCAGGGCGAGGAAGCCCAGCAGAGCTTCGACGACCAGGCGATCACCTTCCGCAGGCGCGCCATCGAAGCCGGCTACCTGGCCCGCTCGACGCCGCGGGCCTACGGCGGCTCGGAGCAGGAATCCGACCCGCTCAAGGCCCAGGTGATTCGCGAGGAGTTCGGGCGCGCCCGGGCCCCCGGCGATCCGGGCGGCATCGGCACCATGATGCTGGCGCCCACCCTGCTCGAGCGGGGCGAGACGTGGCAGAAGGAGAAGTGGGTCCCCGGCACCGTGTTGGGCGAGATCGCCTGGTGCCAGGGCTACAGCGAGCCCGGATCGGGAAGCGACCTGGCGTCCTTGAAGACCCGGGGCGAGCTCGACGGCGACGAGTGGGTCATCAACGGCCAGAAGATCTGGACCAGCGGCGCGGTGACGGCGGACTTCATGTTCTGTCTGACACGTACGGAGCCCGAAGCCAGCAAGCACGCGGGGATCTCCTACCTGCTGATCGACATGAAGCAGCCGGGCATCGACGTCCGCCCGCTCAAGCAGATGAACGGGGGCTCGCACTTCAACGAGGTGTTCATGAACGACGTGCGCACACCGAGCGACTGGATCGTCGGCAAGCGCGGTGAGGGGTGGCTCGTCTCGCGGACGACGCTGAAGCACGAGCGGAACTCGATCGGCAATGCCGCCATGACCGAGGCCAGCTTCAAGGGGCTGCTGCGCCTTGCCAAGCAGGCCGAGCTCGACGGCCGGCCCGCCCTGGAGAACGAGGGGATCCGGCAGCGCCTGGCCACGATCGAGGGCTACGTGCAGGCCCACAAGTGCTCGGGCTACCGCCAGCTCACCCACCAGCTGCGTGGCGAAGAGGCGGGCCTGATCGGTCTCATGAACAAGCTCCACTCGACGAACATCAACCAGGAGATCTCGAAGCTGGCCTTCGACCTGCTGGGCGACGACGCCATGCTCGACCCGGAAGGGGGTGGCGCACTCATGGGGGCCGCGCCGCGCGGCTCCGAGGGGTGGGTCAACCTGTACATGGCGAGCCTCGGCGTGGCGATCGCCGGCGGCACCGCCAACATCCAGCGCAACGTGATCGGGGAGCGCGGCCTCGGCCTGCCCCGCGACTACTACGCCCAGCAGAGCAAGTAGGGGAGGGCGTCATGGACTTCGGACTCTCGGAAGAGCAGGCTCTCCTGCAGGACACGGTGGGCCAGTTCCTGGCCAACGAGAACGACCCGAACCAGCTGCGCGCGCGTTTCGATTCGGAGGAGAGGCACGACGCGCCCTTCTGGAACGGAATGATCGAGCTCGGCCTGGGCGGCTTGATGGTGCCCGAAGAGTTCGGCGGCGCCGGCCTCGAGCTGCTGGACGCCGCCCTGGTGGCCGAGACCCTGGGCCGCGGTGCCGCGCCGGGGCCCTTCCTGGGCCATACCCTGGCGGCGCTGGCGATCGCGAGCGGCGGCAGCGACGCCCAGAAGAAAGCCTGGTTGCCGAAGCTCGCCACCGGCGATGCGCTCGGCACCGTGGCGCTCGGCGAGGACGGTGGGCGCTGGCTGCCCGACCAGTGGGAGCTCAAGGCCAACGGCAGCGTCTCCGGCCTGAAGCACTACGTTCCGAACGCGTCCGTCGCGGACCTGATCGTCGTGGGCAGCGCGGGCGGCGGATTGGCCCTGGTCGAGCGGGCCTCGGCGGGGGTCGAGACCGAGGCCTACGCCGGAGCCGACAGGACCCGCCACCTCGACTCCGTGCGCTTCGACGGGGCGGCCTGCGAGGCCCTTCCCGGTGAGGGCGCTGCCTCGCGGCTCTGCGACGCCGGTCTCGTGCTGCTCGCGGCCGATGCCTTCGGTGGGGCTTCGCGCTGCGTCGAGATGTCCGTCGACTATGCGCACAACCGGGAGCAGTTCGGTGTCACGATTGGCCACTTCCAGGCGCTGAAGCACCAGCTCGCCAACATGGCGCTCGAGGTGGAGCCGGCACGCGGTCTCTTGTGGTACGCGGCCCACGTCTTCGACAAGGCACCCGAGGAATCCGAGCGCATGGCGGCCGTCGCCAAGGCCCATCTGACCGACCGCTTCATGGCCGTGGCCCGCGACGCCGTCGAGGCGCACGGAGGCATCGGCTACACCTGGGAGTGCGACGTCCAGATCTGGTTCAAGCGCGCCATGTTCGACCGCAGCTTCCTCGGATCTCCGTCGATGCACCGCGATCGCGCAGCGCGCCACTGGTAGCCCGGAGCGCTCCTAGCCCGAGATCCGCCGGAGGATCTCCTGGTGCCGATCACGCGCCAGGTCGTAGCGGCGCAGGAAGATCAGGCTGACCGCGAAGAGGAGGAACGAGGTTCCTCCCTGGCCCAGGCCCAGGGCGACGATCGTGCTCTGCGGGGCTTCGCCGGGCTGCGTGCTCTCGCCGATCTCCGCGAAATCGACGACGAGGCCGGCGAGGACGGGCCCCAGCCCGACGAACATCTTGTAGGCGAGGGACTCCGCACCGAAGATGACGCCCTCCCGTCGGCGCCCCGTCTCCAGCTCGTCCAGGTCGGTGATGTCGCCGAGCATGGAGCCTGTCATGATCCCCGGGCCGGCCGAGAAGAGGTGGGAGAGGAACCCGGTGATCCCGATGTACATCGGGAGGTAGAGCGGGCTCTCCGGATCGGGCCACCAGCCGGCCACCTTCAGGACGTAGGGTGTGATGAAGGAGGCGAGATAGCCGACCGAGCCGATGAGGTAGATGGTGCGCTTCTCCAGCCTCGTGCCGATGCGCCGCCAGAGGTCGAAGCCCACGTACAAGCCCGTGAACATCCCGACACCCCAGACGAAGAAGACGTCGGTGGAGATGCCCCAGAAGAACGAGGCCATGTAGAGGCCGAGGGCGTCGGAGACGCCGAAGGCCGTGTACTGCAGCACCACGCAGAAGGTGAGCGCCCGGAAGGGCCGGTGGCGGAGCGCATCGCGCACGTCCCGAAAGGGCGCCGTGAGGGCGCTGCGCCACGGTTCGCGCCCCGTCGGTTGGGCCAGGCGGTCTGCCTCGGAGCGGGTCTTCCACGCGCTGAGCCACAGGACGAGGGCGGTGACCACGGCGAAGGTGGTTGCGAAGGCCGGGTAGCCCTCCGGGTTCATCTGGCCGTTCGGGTAGGCCTCTGTGGGGCGCAGGAAGTAGAGCAGGAGGAGTGCGCCGGCCATCGAGCGGCCGATGTTCTGCAGGTAGGAGCGCACCGTCGTTAGCCGGGTGCGCTCGTGGTAGTCCCGGGTGAGCTCGGCACCGAGCGCCAGATAGGGCACCGCGTAGAAGGTCGCGAGGAGGCGCTGGACCAGGAGCCAGAAGACGAGCCACGCCACCAGGGCGTCCTGGGACAAGCCGGAGGGGGGGACCCAGACGAGGTAGAAGACGATGCCCAATGGGACGGAGCAGGCCAGCATGTAGGGATGCCGCCGTCCGAAGCGACTGCGGGTGCGATCGGAGATGGCGCCCGCGATGGGATCGGTGACGGCGTCGAAGATCGAGGCGGCGAGGATGGCGAAGCCGACCGTCGCCCCCGGAATGCCCAGGACCTGGTTGTAGTAGAAGACCAGAAAGGTCCCGGCGGTCAGGGCGATCCCGCCGGGCGAGGCGCCCAGGGAATACCAACCGAGTACGGACCGACTCAGCCCCCCGCTCGTGTCGGGGGCCGCCGCCCCGTTCGTGGACATGTCCGCATGCTGCCACAGCGGACGCTCCCCCGCGGCCAGGGGTCCCACTGCTACCCTCGGCTTCGTGGCCACCCCCACCCGCCGCCTCCCGTGGCCGCACCGCGTCGCGCCGCGTCTCCACTATGGCTGGTGGGTGGCAGGCGGCTGCAGCCTGCTCTCCTTCGCCGTGGTCGGGATCGGCTTCTACGGCATGGTGGTCCTGCTCGATGCGCTGGTCGTCGAGCGGGGTTGGAGCCGGGAGTTCGTCTCGGCGGCCACCAGCCTGTACTGGATCGTGACGGGCCTGGTGAGCCTGACGATCGGTCGGGCCGTCGATCGCTTCGGTGCGCGGCGCTTCATCGCGCTGGGCGCGGTGGTGATGGCGTTGGCCCTGTACTGGATCGGCCGGATGGGCGCGGCCTGGCAGATCCTCCCGGCGTACACCCTGCTGGCCGTGGGCTTCTCCCTGGCCGGAGCCATCTCGACCGGAGCGCTGGTCACCCGCTGGTTCATGGGACGCCGGGCCCTCGCGATGACCCTCTCCCACAGCGGGGTCTCGGCTGGGGGCATCGTCCTGACCCCTCTCATGACGGGCTGGATCCAGCAGCTCGGGATGCAGGTCGCGCTCGACCGCCTGGCGATCGTCCTGCTGGCGATCGCGCTCCCCCTCGCGCTCTTCGTCCTCCGCTCCGGCCCCGAGGCCTTCGGGCTCGAGCCGCAGGGGGCCGGCTCGTTCCGACTGCAGGAGGGCGCACTCGCCGACGCGCAGAAGCGGATCTGGCGCCGGCGAGAGGTGCTTCGCACGACGGCCTTCCGGGTGCTGGCCGCGGCCTATGCGATCATGCTCCTCTGCCAGGTCGCGACGACCATGCACCTGCTCTCCTTCCTCCGCGAGCGCCTCGACGCCGAGACGGCCGCACTCGGGGTCTCCTCCCTCGCCTTCGGGAGCCTCCTGGCGCGCAGCTTGATCGGCCCGCTGGCCGATCGCCTCTCGAAGCGCTGGCTCGCGGCGGGTCTCTTCGCGTTCCAGGGGGCCATGGTGCTGGTCCTCGCCAGCGTCTCGGGTACCACGCTGCTGCTCGGCGCTTCGCTCGGAATCGGCTTCACCATCGGCAACATCTTCATGCTGCAGGCCCTGCTCGTCGGCGAGCTCTTCGGACAGGCCTCCTTCGCCACGGCGATGGGGCTCCAGCAGCTCGTCTCCCAGGTGGCCAGCGGCCTCGGCCCGCTCGTGCTCGGCCTGCTCTACGCCCTGCACGGGGGCTACCCGACCGCCTTCCTGTGGCTCGCGGGTGGCGCCTTCGCCGCGGCCGCGCTGATCTCGCAGGTGCACGCGCCCGATCCCGAGGGCCACGGCGAGGAAGGCCGACCGGCGTCGAGCTGAGACCCCGAGCGGATCGCTCAGCTCGTGCTGGCGCTCCCCTCCGGCGAAGGAGACGTCGACTCGGCACGCTCGAGCCTGGCCATCTCCTCGATCTCACCGCGCAGCTGTTCGCGCTCCCGGCGCAACCGCGCCGCGCGGGCCGGTCGGAGCTTCAGGGAGAGGTAGGACTCGACCTCGTCCCAGAAGTGCTCGTGACGTTCGTGGAAGAGCATCGCGAAGAAGCCGCTGACCGGCGTCACGAGGGCCATCAGCAGCGCCCAGCCCCAGCCCGCGGCGCCCCAGGTGAGGCCGCACACCACGAGCCAGGTGATGGGGAAGAGGAAGAAGCCCGAGAAGAGCTTCATCGTCGCGGGCAGGTCCTCGGTCTTCGTGAAGGGTGCGATCACGCCGCAGAGCCGGTAGGGGACGAAGTGGATCGCAGTCCCCACGGCGGCCAGCGGAAGCCAGAAGAGCAGCAGCGAAGCGCTGCCGAGCAGATAGAGGCCGACGTCGGCGCCGCGGTAGCGAGCGGCCACCTGGTCGTCGCGCACCCGCAGGCGTGCCAGCTCCTCGTCGTAGCGGGCGATGCGCTTCCGGATGCCCCCCACCCGCTCGGGAAGACGTTCCTCGAGCTTCAGGGCGCCCTCGATGAAGACCTGCCGCAGCGCGAAGGCCTCGTCGAGGGCCAAGCGCGCGGGCAGCTCCAGCTCCTCCCGGGCCAGCAGCTCCGAGGCGCGCTCGATCGCGCGGGCGTCGTCGTGCGAGGGATAGTTGAGGGTCACCTCGGCGAGCCCGTCGCGCACGGCGTCTGTGAGCTCCCGCACCACCTGCCGGGCCTGGTCTTGTGATGCGGCCACGCAACGTGCCCGCCAGGGTGCGATCTCGATCGGCTCGCCGACCTGCACCAGTGCGCGCGAGCGGAAGGTCCCCTTCTCCTCGAAGGTGAGACCCACGGGCACGATGAAGGTGCCCAGCGGTCCGAAGCGCTCGTCCGCTTCGAGTGCGATCCGCGCCGCGCCGGTCTTGATCTGGGCCAGGTGGGGGGCGTCGTGGCTGATGCCCTCCGGAAAGAGCGCCACCGCACCGCCGCGCGCGAGCTCTTCGTGGCACTTCGCGAAGGTCTCCTGGTTCTTCCCAGGGTCCGTGCCCTCGTCCTGACGCCGGTAGACCGGGATTACCCCGCCCAGGTCGAGCAGGGTCCGAAGGACCGGCACGTCCCAGAGAGTGCTCTTGGCCAGGGTGGCGCGGATGCGCGTCGAGGTGGGCGAGGAGCAGCAGCGGGTCGATCAGGCTGTTGAGGTGGTTCGCGACCAGCACCAGCGGGACACCGCGCGGGACGCGCTCGAGGCCCTGGCCCAGGAGAGCTAGCGGCGCCCGAAGGCGGGCGCTCTCTCGGCTTGCCTCGTTGCGGAAGACCGCTTCGCTCCTTCTCGTGGGATCGCGGGGCGGCGGGCACCCTACGCTCATGGCTCGGCCGGGACACGTTACTTCCGGCGTTGCGTGGACGCAGTGTCGCCTCCGCGGCTTCTCGCCGCAGGCGACATGGCCC
>NYZB01000228.1 GCA_002687015.1 Deltaproteobacteria bacterium | reverse complement strand
GGGGGTGGGGGGGGGGTGAGCGGGACGAGGCAGGTGGCGGGGCGCGCACGCCCCGCCTTGGAGTCGAACGCCCGGAGCCGGCGATTCTCGCGGGCCCCGGCGGCACTAGCCGGGCGGCGCGTTCTCCATGGCGTCCTCCCAATGAGAGGTCTCGCCCAATATACACCACGGGGTGACGAGTTGGCAGCTCGCTGAAAGAAACTTCTCGCCCCGCACTGCTCTACGATGATCTCCTGCGGCCTGGCGCAGAAAAGGGGACCCACCTGCAACGACTCCTCGCGACCTTCCTCGGTGGGAGCCTCTCGTTGGCGACACCTGCGATCTGTGCGGAGCGCCCGACGCAGCCGCTCGGCAACGCGCCGCTCTGCGAGGCCTCGGCCCTTCAACGCCTCCCGGGCGAGGCGTCGCGCTGGCTGGTCGCCGACAACGAGATCCATGACCGGCTCTTCCTCTTCGAGAGGACGGATCGAGGTCTTCGGGTCGCGGCGGCGAGTCCCACTCTTCCGCTCGATGGACAGGGGCGGCCTCGGGACATCGAGGCGCTGGCCCTGGTCGAGCAGGACCTGTTCGTCGTGGGCTCCCACAGCCGCGGCCGGAGCTGCGAGGCGGGGGACAAGCGAAAGCGCCGCCACATCCTGCGGACACGCCCAGCGAAGGGTCATCTGGAGACGATCGCTCGGGTGTCCGGCCGCGAAGCCATCGATGCATTGCAGCGGAGCGGCGCGACGGTGGTGGACTGCCTCGCGGCGCTCTTCGTCGTGCCGCACCCCACGCTCGCGCGAGAGACCTGTGAAGCGCTCCTCGGAGCCGAACGAAGGGCCTCGGCCGAACGCTGCGAGACCTTCAACATCGAGGGCGCCGTCGGCGTGGGTGAGCCGGGCCGGCTCTGGCTGGGTTTGCGGAGCCCCCTCGTGGGTGGCCGGGCCGCCTTGCTCCGTCTGGCAGACGGGGCCAGCGAGCTTCGCTTCGACGCTGTCAGCCTGATCGACCTCGGGGGCCTCGGCATCCGCGCACTCGCCCAGGCCGGTGGACACCTCTACGGGGTGGCGGGAGACACCGTCGATTCATCCCGCAGCCAGCTCTGGGTCGGGGAGCTCCCGGTTCCGGGGCGGCGCTTGCCGGCGGCTCGTGTCCTCGAGGCCCTGCCCGCCGGAGCCGAAGGCCTCTCCCCTGCCCGCTCGGGAGCGGAGGCCGTCGCGGTGACCGATGGCCAGGACCCGGGCGAGGACCCGAGCCGGTGCCGAAAGCCCGCGGGCCAGCTGACGGTTCCACTGGCCCTGCCCTGAACGCTTGCCCCATCGCCGCTTCGCTTGCCCGGGCTCCCGGTTGTCCGTGGGTTGCCGCCGCGGTAGTGTCTGATGCTCGGCGCGGCAGAGCCGGCGAAACAGGGGCCGGCGGGGCCCGCTGTGGATGGCTTTGCCTGGCGCCTCGACGACGTTGCGACGTCGGATGGCCGACGACCCGGTGAAGCCCGAAGCGCTAGACCGGTCATGACTGCTGAGTGTCCCGCCCTTGACCGACTTCACCAACCGCTTCGAGCGACTCGAGCTCAAGTTCCTGATCGACGAAGGCCAGGTCGATCGGGTGCGGCGACGCATCGAGTCCACCTGCCTGCCCGACCCCCACGGTCGGGGGCGAGGCGCCTATACGATCAGCTCGCTCTACCTGGATTCGCCCTCCCTGGCCTTTCACCGAGCCAAGGAGAGGGGCGACCCGGACCGCCTGAAGCTGCGCGTACGCACCTACTCGGAGGACTCGCGGGCCACGCTCGAGATGAAGCGGCGCCGCTCGAACGTCATCGACAAGACCCGGGCCGTCGTCGACCGCGAACGGGTCGAAGGCACCGCGACGGGGCTGCTCCCGGCGCCGGACCGAAGGCACGCGGACTTCTTCGAGAGCTTCAGCCGCGTCGTCGCCACCGTGGGTGCCCTTCCCACCCTTCACGTGCGCTACGAGCGCGAGGCCTACGAGAGCCTGGTCGACGACTACGCGCGGGTCACCTTCGATCGCCAGATCCGCGTCGCGCGCGCCGACGATTGGAGCCTGCGACCCAACCCCGATGCCTGGAGCCGCTTCAGCGACCACTGGGGGCAGGACCGCGCGACACCTCCGGTGGTGATGGAGATCAAGTGCCATTCGTCGATCCCGGGCTGGGTGACGGATCTGATCCGATCCGAGCACCTGGTGCAGACGAGCTTCTCCAAGTACTCGGCAGGCATCCACGTCACGAACTGGTCGGTGGGCGGCCTTCGCCAGCCGTCCCGGACCGTGAGAGCGCTCGCATGAGCAAGCACTGGCCGGCGGAGAAGGCCAAGTGAGCAGCGAGCTCTTCATGGGATGGGCCGCGAGCGCCGGCTGGCTCCCCACGCTGACGGCACTGCTCGGCGCCTTCGTGTTCGGCCAGGCCCTCGCCTGGACCTACGAGCGCACCTATCACGGTCTCAGCTACTCCAGGGGCTTCAGCCACACCGTCGTGCTGGTCTGCATCGCCGCGGCGATCCTGGTGATGGCGATGCGGCACTCGCTGCTCGCCGGCCTCGGCCTCTTCGGCGTCCTCTCCATGATCCGCTTCCGTACGGACCTGAAGACCGCCCGGGACCTCGTCTTCGTCATGGGCTCGGCATGCATCGGGGTCGCCGCGGGCGTCGGGGCCTTCACGGTGGCACTGCTCGGCGTCACCGTCTTCTCGTTGGTCGCGCTCTACCTGGCCGTGGGACCCTTCGGCTCGCGCACGCGCTTCGACGGGGTGTTGCGCTTCCGCGTGGCGTCGCAGCCCGAGATCTTCGAGAAGGTGGAGCCGCTTCTCCGCGACTACTGCCGGCGCCGTGTCCTGCTGAGCACGACCGAGCTGCACCAGGGTGAAGCGACCGAGCACGTGTACCAGGTAAAGTTCTTTCGCAAGGCCGACCGTGGAGCCCTGCTCGCAGCCCTGCGCGAGAACCTGCAGGCGCAGGAGACCCGCCTGATGCTCCAGGACGCGAACTCCGAGTACTGAGCCAAGACCCCCCGATGTCCCGACCCACACGCACCCTTTCCGAGCGCTGGCTTCGAGCGACGGACGGCTTCTTCGACGAGCTCGGCATGCGGCCCTTCGGCATCTTGATCTTCGCGGCGAGCACACTGATCCTGCTGCAGCTGGTCGGCATGGCGAGCGGCCCCGTGCGCGCGGATGCAGTCGCGTCAGCCGACTGGATCGACCATCCGGCCAAGGCCACGTCCTTCGTGATCGAGGTCCTGGTCCGGCCCGGCGACGCGGTGACGGCCGGCACTCTCCTGGTGCGCCTGTCTCCCCACTTCATCGACCAACGGATCGCGCGCATCGACAGCCAGATCGAAGAGACCCGCAACGAGGCCAGGCTGGCCCAGGCCCAGATCCAGGTCGCGGAGCAGGGCTGGGTCAGCTCCAGTGCCCGCGTGCGGCCCGGCCGGCCCTCGCTGCGAGGGCCGACGGCGGCGCTCTTCGAGAAGCAGATCGAGGTCCTGGAGACGCGCAAGAAGGCCCTGCTCGACGACCGGGAGCTGCTGTCGATCACGGCCTCGACCGAGGGGCTGGTCGCCCAGGTCGCCCGACTCGGCGCGGCCGCACCCGAAGCCGAGTCGGTGGCTTCGATCACACCGAAGTTCGCGAGCGAGATCGTCGCCTTCGTTCCGGCCGATACCGCGCCCGCGGCCATCGCCCAGGGCGCCGAAGCGCGGCTGGTCGATCCCCAGAGCACAGCCTGCAGCGCAGCGGGGAAGGTGCTGCGGCGCGGCGCCGCCGTCGTGCAGGCGCCCTCGCAGCTCGCCGGCCCGCTCCCCATCGCGCGTCACGGCCTGCCCGTGCACATCTCGGTGCCGGTCGGCTGCCAGCTCGGCGTGGGGCAGGTCGTCGCGGTCGACTTCGAGGCCGAGGCCCGACCGTGAGGTGGACCCTCTGCGCCGCCGGCCTGCTCGCGGCCCTCGTGCCGGGCTGTGCCGGACCGACCTCGGCCCCTCCTCGGGACTTCGAGGTACGCCGGGCTCAGGCGGAGGAGGGCCTGGCGGAAGCCGGCCTGGCCCAGGACCCGGCCGTGGCGGCGAGCCGGGCGGAGCTCGAGGCGGCGATGGCCAGGGAGGAAGGAGAGGTCGCGATCGATGGCGTCGAGCTGCGCACGGGCATCTCGGAGCGCGGGGGCGACACCCGCGTGGATGTGCGCGCCCGCGTGCCGCTGGACCGGCTCTTTGAGCTCCCCTCGAGGCAGGAAGCCCGGCGGGCCGAGGCCGAGGCGGCCCTGGCCAAGCTGCGCAGCGTGACCCTCGAGATGAGTGCGGCCCGCTGCCTGCCCGCGCTCGACCAGCGGCTCTACCAGGAGCACGCGAAGATCTTCGAGAGCTACGTCGCACGCCTCGAAACCCTGCTCCAGTGGAGCCGGGAGCTCTTCGAGGCGGGCGTCGTCGATGAGATCGCCGCCCACCGTCTCGAGATCGCCAGCCAGGTGAAGCTGAGCTCGCGAAGCCCGAGGCCCGTCGTCCCGTCACACGGCACCGTGGACGCGCCCGGCGTGCTGCCGGAGATCCCTTCGGCGTCGGCCCCGCGCGCCGCACTGGACCGCGATGAGGGCCTGATCCGCAGCCTGGTCGCCCGCCACCAGCCCGCCCTCGCGGTCCATCGGGCTCTCGCGGACCGCTACCGGGCCCTGGCGCAACGGGCGACGAGGCGCCGCCTCCCCTCGCTGGGCTTCGTCGACGTGGTCGGCGAGCCCGTCGCGCGCAGCGGGCAGTCCCACGCGATCGGCGCCCAGCTCAGCGTCCACCTCCCCTTCGGAGCGCGGGCCGATGCGGAGGAGAGGCGCTATCGAGCCCTCGCGCGCGGCGAGGAGAGCCGGGGCCGCTACCTCGTCGAGGATCGGCTGCGCCTCACCGAGGTCGCCCTGCTCGACATCCACGGCTTCGAGGAGAGCACGGGCACCTGGCACCAGCTGCTCGAGCTGGCCGACCGCTCCGAAGAGGTCGCGGATCGCTGGCAACGGGAGCGGCTCGCCGAGCCCAGCCGCATCTCCGCCCTGCTCGACGACGTCTACGACGCGCGGATCGCCGTGCTCGAGGGCCGCGAGCGCGCCGGGCTCGCGGCCTGTGGCCTGCTGGCGGCCACCGGCGTACCCGTCGCCGAGTGGCCGCGCCGCTAGCGCGAAGGGTCCGTCGATCACGCGATCTGGGGCAGGGGCTCCCAGAAGTCGACGACGCGTCCCGCGCGCACGGCGGCGATCGGGCCGAACTGGAGCATGACGAACTCGCTCTGGGTCGGACGGAAGAAGACCGTGTCGTCCACGGCCAGCTCCACCTGGCGAGAGCCGTTCAGCATCTCCTGGTTCGTGCTGCGCCCGTAGACGGGATGGGTGGCGAGGCCGCGTGGTGAGACCGGCTCCGCCTTCCAGTAGCCGCCGTAGACGAAGAAGGTGCGGGCGCGGTTCGGGTCCCAGAGCTGGTGGAGCGGGCCCAGATCGATCGCCGGCAGCTCGAGCCCCTCCTCGACCTTGAGCACGGGCGAACCGATGAAGAGCGCCGGGACGTGCTCCGTCAGCGTGTCGATGTCGAAGTCCAGCGGCTTGACCAGGCCCGACCCAACGGCCAGCTCGTTGGCGAGCCCGTCGATCCCGTCCCACATCCGATAGGTGGGGCTGCCGGCCGCGTTCAGGACCAGCTCCTCTTCGCCCCGACCACCCGCGTGCTCTCGCCACGCCTGGAGGAAGCCGCGGTAGCGGGCCTCGACCTGCTCGAACTCCCGCGCGCGCAGGTTCAGGGTCTCGGGCAGGGCCGCGTGAGCGTCGTAGCCCATCAGGCCGCCGAAGCGCAGGCGCGGGTCCTGATCGATCACAGCCAGCAAGCGCACCAGGTCCGCGGGCTGCTTCATCCCACCGCGGCGCAAGCCGACGTCGATCTCGACGTTGATCGTGAGCTTCGTATCCAGGGCCTCGGCCAGCTCCCGGTACTGGCGCAAGCGCTCCGGGCTGTCGATCAACCACTGCACCTGACGGGTCGGATCGAAGTCACCGGGCTGGAGGTGCTCGTAGAAGCGATGGGCCGCGGCGGCCGGCATGGGCTTGCCCAGCAGCAGATCGGTGCCCGGGTGCGCCGCAGCCACCGCGTTCAGGAAGGGCTGGTGAAAGACCATGAGGCGGCGCGTCCCGGCGCGCTGCATCACGTAGTCGAGGAGCGCCGCGGCGGGAAGCGACTTGGCGACCACGCGGAACTCGCGTGGCTTCATGGCCCGCGTCGTGGCGGCGATGTTGGCGTCCAGGCGATCGAGGTCGACGACCAGGGTGGGTCGGGCCAGGCCCTCTCGCTTCAGGGCCTCCGAGAGCCCGGCGAAGTAGCCGTCGTGCCCTCCGCGGCCCCGGTCGGCGGGTCGCAGCCACCAGGCTCCGGCCGCAACGCCGATCGCCGCCAGCAAGAAGCTGCGTCGCTTCACCGGTCTCCCTCCTCTAGGCGCTCTGACCGAAGACTCCCCGAAGATGCTCGTTCAGCATGCGACCCTCGGGGTCGAGGCTCTCGCGCACCTCCAGGAAGTCCTGCCAACGAGGGTAGAGCCCCCGCAGCTCGGCCGCGCTCAGGCCGTGCAGCTTGCCCCAATGGGGGCGCCCCTCGTACTTGCGGAAGATCCTCTCCATGGCGTCGAAGTAGGGCCGGTAGTCCTCGTCGACGAATTGGTGGAGCGAGATCGTGCAGCCATCGCGCTCGTGGAACATGCTGAGCCAGAGCTCGTCGCGGCGGACGTATCGGTACTCGATGGGAAAGACCACGGGGATCCGGTCGCGGCGAATGGTGTCGAGGATCTCGCGCAAGCAGAGCGGCCCGGCTTCCGCGGGGACCGTGTACTCCATCTCCCGGAAGCGGGTGATGCGCGGGTGGGTCAGCACCGTGTAGGAGGGTCCACTGCGCACGCTGGCCGGCATGTCCGCAACGCGGAGGACCAGCGCTTCGTAGAGCGCGGACCCCACGAGCGGAAGACCGCCGACCTTGCGAAAGGCATCGCGAGCCATCTTCAGGGGGTCGCCCTCGAACTCCGGGGTCGGCGACGGCTCCCCGCGTCCCTCGTCGGTGGCGATCGCCATGCCCGCCTCGGTGTGGGGAAAGGCGTAGAGCTCGAAGTGGCGGTGGCGATCGCGCCGCGCCTCGACGTCGTCCAGCAGGTCTCCCAGAGGCTCGAACGAGGTCGTCTCCGTGAGGTCGAAGGAGGCCTGGTTGGCGAGGGTCATGCGGCTCACCACGCCGAGCGCCCCGAGCGAGCAGCGCGCCGCGTCGAAGATCTCGGGGTTCGTCTCGCGGCTGCACCCGATGATCTCGCCCCTGGGCGTGACCAGTGTGAGCCCCCGTACCGTGCTCGAGAGGGAGCCGAAGCGGGGCCCGGTGCCGTGGGTCGAGGTCGCGACGGCGCCGGCGAGGGTCTGGTAGTCGATGTCGGGGAGGTTGGGCATGGCCTGGCCCTGCGCCTGCAAGGCGGGGCCGAGCTGGTGCAGACGCGTGCCCGCCCAGACCTCGGCCTCGCGCCGCTCGCGGTCGGCGGCGATGACGCCGCTCATGAGATCGCAGGCCACCAGCGTGCCGTCGCTCGGGACCAGGGCACTGAAGGAATGTCCGGTCCCGACCGGCCGGATCACGCCGGGCGCGGAGCGCAGCAGCTCGGCCAGCTCGTCCTCGCTCGACGGTGCGCCGCGCAGCGCGGGACGGCAGCCCTGGTTCCCGCCCCAGTTCCGCCAGGGCAGCGCCTTGCCCGGCTCGTAGCCGGGCAGCTCCTCGGGGCTCGGGCCCAGACTCGTGGGGCTGCAGCCCGGCAGGAAGCCCGTCGCGGCAGCGAGCGCCGCTGCGTGGAGTAGCTCCCGGCGAGTGAACTCCTTCATGGGCCGGCCTCGGCGGGCATCCCGGAAAGGAAGCTCACGAGGTGACGCAGCTCCTCCTCCGAGCAGAAGCTGCAGGTGCCGAGGGGGGGCATGCCGAGGGAGCCTTCGATCGTGTTGGCAAGGAGCCGGTCGAGGCCCTTGGCCCTCCGCCGTTGCCACTCCTCTTCGTCGCCGATCAAGGGCACGCCGAGGCCTGGCCGCGCGTGGCAGGTCACACAGATCTGCTGGAAGACGCGGGCTTCTCGGGGAGAGAGTGGAGCGGCCAACGGCGAGCCCGCTCGGATGGGAAGCCCGAGACCGAGGAGGGCCAGGCTGAGACAGAGGCCGGTGAGGCGTGAGGGCAGCGTCATCCAGGCGCCATACTAGCCGGGCCACCCGTTGGTCGAGAACCCGAGCGGTTCCGGAAGTCAACCTCAGGGGCCGGAGGACCGACAGGGAGCCTCACCGCCCGGATCCCGACAGCTCGGGCCAGGCGGACGAAGGGAGGCTCCCATGGGTCGGAATGCGGCACGGGTCCTGCTGGCGGTCGGGATCCTCGCGATGGCGGGTCGGTCGGCGATGGCCGAGGAGACCTCCTATGTCGACACCCACATGCACCTGCACCCCGTCGGGCTCGATGCCGTGATGGGCCAAGGAGGAGCCCGCGGCGCTGGGATGCGTGCGTCCGACGGCGACCGGTACATGGGACGAGGGCACTTGCCGGGTCGGCGAGGCCTCCGAGGGCCGCGGGGTGGCGGCACGGTGCAGGCGCCGGCGAAGCGATCCGACGGCCCCTCGAATGCGAGCGGCGACATCGCGAGCGGTCTCGCCCAGGCCGCCGACAACCTCGTGGCCAAGATGGACCGGGAGGGGGTCGCGCGGGCGCTCATCGTGCTCGTGCCCTCGCGTTGGGGGACCAGTGAAGAGGTGGAACGCTACACGCGGAGTGCCGTCGCGCGGCATCCGGACCGCCTGCAGCTCATGGCCGGTGGCGAAGTCCTGAACGCGATGATCCAGGAGACGTCGCCGAAGGCCGTCACCGAGGCCATGGTTCGAAGCTTCGAGGACCGGGCCGAGGCGGTGATCGCGGGCGGCGCGACGGGGTTCGGAGAGATGATCTCCTACCACCTGTGCATGACGAAGGGACACAACTTCCAGAGCGCAGCCGCGGACCATCCCCTCTTCCTCCGCCTCGCCGAAGTGGCCGCACGCCGCAACGTCCCCATCGACCTGCACATGGAGGCGATCGAGACCGCCATGCCCCTGCCGGAGAGGCTGGGGCGCTCCTGCGACGACAACCCGTCCTCGTTGGAGGCCACGGTACCCGCTCTCGAGCGCCTGCTCGCCCACGAGCGCCGCGCCCGCATCGTCTGGCAGCACATCGGCTGGGACAACACGGGGCAGATGACGCCCGCCCTGATGCAGCGGCTGCTGAAGGCGCACCCCAACCTCTACCTCTCCTTCCGCGTCGTCGAGATCCCGGAGCACGCCCGGGGCGCCCTCTCCATGCCCAACCGGATCGTCGACGAGCAAGGCCGGATCACTGCCGCCTGGCGCGCCGTCATCGACTCCTTTCCCGATCGGGTGATGATCGGAGCCGACGAGTTCGTGAGCCCCAGCGATGCGACCGCCCGGCTGGCGCGCTCCTTCGACGCGACCTGGTCGATCCTCGGCCAGCTCCCCTCCGACGCCGCCCGGCAGGTCGGAGGCGAGAACGCGGCGCGCGTCTACCGCCTGAAGTAGCACCTCCGCCGCCGCAGCGTCAGCGGCCCTCGATCTTCGCCTCGATGCGCCGCAAGGTCCTGCCGGGCGTGGGGAGTCCGTTCAGGTGGACCTCGGCGACCGCCTGCGCCCCGACCCTCCGGCGCGCCTCGTCGAGGGGCAGCTCGAAGATCGCCTCGTAGTCGACGCACGAGAGGCTCGGCGTCCGTCGCCCGTGCCGGTAGCAGCGGATGACGAAGAGCGGCCACCCGATCGGCGACGAGGGCTTCAGGAAGAAAAAGTACGCGAGCAGCAGGCGTAGGGGAAGGAGTCGGATCTGCCCCGCCGTGTAGGCGTCGACGCCGATCTCGCCGATGATGTCGCGGCCGTAGCCGGACATGACGTGGAAGAGATCGTGGCTGTTGGCCATGCGCCGCACGAACCAGAGCTGATCCTCACTCCAGCCGAAGCGCTTGCCCTTCTTCTCCAGATCGGCCGCGGCCAGGAAGTCGTCGGCCGAACCCATGCCCTCCAGCCCCATGTAGCCCAGATACGCGTCGGCAAAGCTCCCCTTCGGCATCGCCGCCAGCGCGTCCTCGTCCTTGAGCAGCTCGTTCAGCTCGCGCCGGGGCTGCTCGGCGAGCAGCCGCTGTCCCACCGGGTCCTGCGCAAAGCGGTCGAACTCGCGCTGCACCATCGGACCGGCCAGCGCGAGCATCCCCTCGAACGCGGCGTCGAGACCGCCCTTGCCCCAGAGGAACTGGTAGAGACTCGACAGCCCGCTCCGCCAATGGCGGCGCAGCCGCTGCGGGGGAGGGTGGGCCTGGGAGGAGAGATCGCCTTCGGACATCGCGAGACCTCGCGCAAGGGACGCCTCGCGACCGTAGCCCAGAAGGGGCGACTCCGACGGGTGTCCGTCTCGGACGGGACCCAGCTCCGTACCTGCCTACCTGGCTCGCTCGGCTGGGAGTGAACGCCGCTTCGCTCCTCCTCTTGGGATCGCGGGGCGGCGGGCACCCTACGCTCATGGCTCGGCCGGGACGCCCTGCTTCCGGCGTTGCGTGGACGCAGTGT
>NYZB01000227.1 GCA_002687015.1 Deltaproteobacteria bacterium | reverse complement strand
GGACGACGATCGTCCTCGACCACGACGAGATGCCGTAGAGGTTGAACGGCGACCAGTTGGGCAGCAGCGTCATCTCCGGCGGGACGGCCGGGCAGCGGCGCCAGTCGAACTGGCCGAACACCGCCATGTAGATCTGGGTGAACGTGTTGCAGGCCTCGAGTCCCCCGAGGTGCAGTACGCACTCCCGGGCCTTCGCCATGTGCGGGGCGTTGGGGTCGTCACCCATCAGCTTCAGAACGAGGTATGCCTTCGCGGAAGTGCTGACGTCCGCAGGACCGCCCGCGTAGATCGCCCACCCGCCGTCCTCCTGCTGTTGCGCCCGCAGATGAGCCGCGGCCTTCCGGGAACGGTCAGAGTCTGCGCGCCCGAGGAGATGCTGCACGAGCACGTACTCGGACTCGAGGATGGAGGCGCCCTCGAGCTCGCCGCACCAGTGCCCGTCGTCGTGCTGCAACGAGAGCAGGTACTTGGAAGCGGCGTCTCGCGCTCCCGCTACGTCGCGAGCGAGCTGAGTCTGTGACGCGACCGTTTTTCTGATCGTGGAGTCCATGAGCGACCACTTCATACGGGGCGGTGTGGCGATGCGTCAAGAAACCTGTCCTCGTCCTCTCCTCGGTTGGGGGCTTGTCCCGCCTAGGGGGAGCTGGGTAGAAGGGCGGCCGTGGATGACATGCGCGACGCCCGCCGGCTGGTGGCGGAGTTCACCGGCACGGCCCTGCTCCTCGCGACCATCGTGGGTTCGGGGATCATGGGAGACCGGCTCTTCGCGGGACAGTACGGCTCTGCATTGTTGGTCAATTCCCTGGCCACAGGGGCGGTTCTGGCCGGCTTGATCGCGGCGTTGTCCGGCTGGTCTGCTCACTTCAACCCGGCCGTGAGCGTCGTGGAGATGGTCGGGACGCCGGGAGAGCGCTCACGCCTGCGGTGGTGGATCCTGGCCCAGCTCGTGGGCGCGGGCCTGGGAGTGATCGTCGCCAACGTCATGTTCGGAGAACCTCCGGTCGAGATCTCCGGGCGAGAACGCGTCGGGCTGCCGCTGCTGCTCTCGGAGGCCGTAGCGACGTTCGGGCTCCTGTTGGTGATTCGCGGCTGCGCTGCGCGGCGGCCGTCGGCGATGCCGGCGGCCGTAGGCGCCTACGTCGCGGGCGCGATCTGGTTCACGTCGTCGACCGCGTTCGCCAACCCCGCGGTGACCGTCGGGCGGGCGCTCACCAACACGTTCACCGGCATTCGCCCGGTTGACGTGCCCGCGTTCGTCGCGGCCCAGCTGGTGGGCGCTGCCCTCGCCGGGTGGGTTACGGGTTGGCTCGCGAAGGAAGAGGCCCGATGAAGAAGTACGTCTTCGCTTGCATCCACAATGCGGGCCGGTCGCAGATGGCCGCGGCGTTCTTCAACGAGATCGCTCCCGCCGACGCTGCCAGCGCAGTCTCGGCGGGGACGGAGCCCGCGGATCGGGTTCATCCGGAGGTCCAGCTGGCGATGGCCGAGGTGGGGATCGACCTGACCGGCGCGGCGCCACGACCGCTCACGACTGAGCTCACCAGCGATGCCACCGCCCTCATCACCATGGGCTGCGGAGAGCGGTGCCCCAACGTGCCCGGGCTACGCGTCGAAGACTGGCCCTTTCCCGATCCCCGGGGACAGTCCGTGGACGCCGTCCGCGGCATCCGGGACGCCGTCCGCACGCGGGTCGAGGAGTTTATCGCCCGCGAGCTTCGCTGACTCGGGACGGCTGATCAATCCCCGGCCGCGGCATCCTCTTCGCCCGAGTCGGAGAACTCCTCGAAGATGGACCCCGGAAGCAGGTCGCGAAGCCGGTGCAGCGCGCGTTTGTAGCGCACGGCGACCGTGTTCGGCTTCTCGCCGAGGATCGTCGCGACGTCGCGGTTGCGGATCTGCTCGATCCCGCGCAGGACGATCAGCTCGCGGTCCTCCGCGGGCAGACCGTCGAGACACTGGAGGATGTTGCTCTTGTCCTCCTGGCGGACCGCGCGCGTGACGACCCCCGAGGTCTCCTCCCGAAGGCCGCGGAAGATGTCCGCATCCGTCGCGTCCGCCGCCTCGAGCTGCACCGGCTTGCCGGCGATGTGCCGCGAGAGCAGGTCCTTGGCGCGGTTGCGGAGCAAGGTCGACAGGTAGGCGAGGAGGGCCAGCGAGTAGCGGCCTCCGCGGGCGTCGAGGCCGGCGAGACGCGGCAGGGCGCGGACCCAGACCTCGGAGACCAGATCCTGGGGGTCGTACAGGCGCCGGAGCGCACCCTTGAGCCGGTATCGGGCCTGGGTGAGCAGCAGAGGGGTGTACCGGGTCACGACCCAGTCGGTGCTGGCGGCGTCCCCCGCGAGGGCCTCACGCACTCGCAGCGAGGTGTCCTCGCCCGGATCACCGGGCCGGGGGGACCCCCGAGGTTGGACGGTCATGATCCCAGGCTATCGGCGAGTGCGAGGTCCCGCCAGGGCCGGGCCGCTCAATCGTGATGATTGGTTACGAATGACGCTCGCTCGTGGGCGGGCCCCGGGAGGCTCTGCACTTGGTGAAGAGTGGTGTCATCTCACGGTATTTGCCGACAACGAGATGTTGTCACGAAACTTCCCACACCAACGCTCTATCCATCGTGTGGAGAGAGGGAGTCTCCACTCCCCATCTCGGGCCTCACCGGCCCCAGCCGAGAACCTCCGATTCGTCCGCCCCCGAAGGGGAAATCACCATGACCGGCAATGTAGTCCACCGCTACAGGCTTCTGGTGGCCGCCGTCGTCCTCGTGCTCTGCGCCGCCAGCCCGGCCCAGCTCGCGTTCGACATTCCCGTGCCCGCGGGGATGCCGGCCGTGCTGGGAGGCCCGGCGTTCTCCGATGAGGGAGCCCTCGCCGTGTGTGGCGGTGGCCGCATCGACGTGTGGACCGGGCTCCTCGATGCGCCCGTTCATGAGTTCGTCGTCCCCACGGGGCCCCAGGCCATGATCGGGCGGTGGTATCGCCTCGCTGATCATCGCGCTGTCTACCGAGCCAGAGGAATCGATGGCACGCCCGGCACGCTCGATGACCCCCTGATGCTCGTGACGAACCTGCCCGCCGCGCCGCTCCTGGTCGACACCGGCCTGCGGGGCGTGTCCGCGGACTGGATTCCGGTCAACGAGGCGGCAGCCGTGCGCGTCCAAGGTTCGACCTTCCAGGTTCTGCGCCACGCGAACGGGACCGCATCGATCGAGACCGTTCCGTCGCCTTCTCCTGCCATCGTCGGTCCGCAGTACGGCTTCGGCACACTCGACCGACGCAGCTTCGCGGTGCTCGGCACCGGCGGGGATGCCCAGGCCGGCACCAACGACGACCTGGTGCTCGTGCTCTCCGGGCTCGACGGTTCCACATCCACCGTCTCGACGATCGCCCTTCCGGCCGGCTCGGCTCCCGCGGGTTTCCTCGTGACGGAATCCGGCGTCGCCGTGATGTGGCGCGCCATGACGCTTCCCACCGTTCGCTTCACCTTTGGCCGCGACCTCCCGACCAACCCCGCCTTCACGTCGCTCGACGTGACCCCGCCGGCGAGCCCCTCGCCGGGGACTTCGCCGTCGTTCGGTGCGCGTCGGGTTCCGGGCGACGCCATCGTCGCCTACTGCCAGGATGACCTTGGTCCGGGCGAAGGTCGGACCCTGGTGAACGACGTCTCGACGACCGCGGTCGCCGTTGGCGGTTGGTACGACGACTGGAACGGCGGCTGCACCTCGTCCGTCGTTTCGGGCACGGAGCACGTCAGGTACTGCGCGACCGGCGGCCTGTCGTTCAACTATGCCAATCTCGAAGCGGGCGTGAGCCACACGGTCAACCAGCCGTTCGATGGCAACGTCCTGGTCGAGGACATGCCCGGTCGCAGCCTGGTCACGTTCTCGACGGCGCCCTCGTGGATCACCGGATCGGGTCCGGTTGCGACCACCACCGTTTTCCCCGATGCCCACACCCCGGCCCTCGCGCAGACCTTTACGACGGCCGGCCGCTGGGCAGGCGATGGCTACGATGCGAGCGGCGCCTATTGGTCGCCGCGCATCGTGCGGATCAACGAGGGGCTGGTCGCGGGTTTCGTTTCGTCCACGGGCGGATCGCAGATCGATGTCCTGCGGCTGATCAGCGTTCCGTCCATGTCCATTCTCGGTTCGGGATCATCCGCCGGCGAAGCCCACCTCGAGCTGACCAGCGGCATGCCCGGCGCATCATCGTCAGTCGTGGCACTGGAGCTCTCGACCCCGGTCGGCTGGGACACGGCCGCGTGGGTGTTCATCGGCCTGGGCAGCGCGCAGGTTCCGATCCCGCTCCCGACGCCCGCGTTCGCGGCAGGGTCGTTCCTGTACCTCGATCCGGGCGCTATCGCCCTGTCCATCCCGGTGAGTCTCGACCCCAACGGGGTCGGCGGCGTGGCCTTCGACATCAGCGGTATCGAGTCTCTCATCGCCGGTCAGGTGTTCGACGTCCAGGGTCTGGTCGCCGATGCCAACGGTGTCGCACACGTCAGTGAGGCGCTGGAACTCGTCCTGAGCTGACCCTCCCGGGCGCGGTTGGTCCGCCTCCAGCGGGGTCCCTGGCCCGTAGTCGGTGTTTTTCGCCGAGGTTGGCTTTGGTCGCTCCGTGGCCCGTGCTAGCCCATGGCGTGGCGCGTCCTCCCAAAGGAGCCGAGGTCGAGGTCCACATCGAGCGGCTCGATGTGCGCGGCCGTGGCGTCGGCGAGATCGACGGATACCCCGTGCGGGCCCGAGGTGCGCTCCCGGGTCAGACCGTGCGGGTGCGCATCTCGAGGCGGCGGCGCGGGACGATGGACGGCCACGTGCTCGAGCGGGTCGAGCAGAGCCCCGACGCCGTTCCCCCGCGTTGCGACCACGTCGGGGTCTGCGGCGGATGTGCGTTCCAGGACTACGCGTACCCGGCCCAGCTGCGGGGGCTCCGAGACCAGGTGGCGGCGGCCTTCGCTGGGGTGGGGCTCGAGATCGAGGTCCCCGCCGTCGTCGGATGCGACCCCCCGTTCGGGTATCGCAACAAGATGGAGTTCACGTTCTCCAACCGCCGCTGGATCGAGGTGTCGGAGCCGGAGGGCGCGCCGCGGGACTTCGCGCTCGGGCTGCACATCACCGGCCGGTACGACAAGGTGCTGGACATTCGCGGATGCGCGTTGCACTTCCCGGGGGCGGATGCGCTGCTCGCCAGCGCACGGCAGGTCGCGCGGGAACTCGAGCTCACCCCGTGGGACGTCCATCAGCATGAGGGGCTCCTGCGGCACCTGGTTCTCCGCCATGGATTCGCCACTGCGGAGACGATGGTCAACCTCGTCACGTCGGAGGACGCGACCGAGGCCGTGGACGCCTGGTCGCACGCGATGTGCGAGCGCCATCCCGCCATCACCACCGTCGTTCAGAACGTCAACACCCGTCCCGCGAGCATCGCGGTCGGGGAGCGGGAGCGGCTCATTCACGGTCCGGGGACGATCACGGAGATCATCGGCGGTACGCAGTTCGTGATCTCGGCCAACTCCTTCTTCCAGACCAACAGCCGACAAGCGGAGGTCCTGTTCAGGACCATCGCGGAGGCGGCAGCGCCCGCCGGGGACGAGACGGTCTGGGATCTGTATTGCGGTACCGGCGCGCTCTCGCTGGTCGTGGCCGGACGCGCACGGTCGGTCACCGGGTTCGAGCTCGTGCCATCCGCCGTGACCGACGCCCGTCGCAATGCGGAGCTCAACGGGCTCGACAACGTGACCTTCTTGGAGGGAGACGTCCTGGAGACGTTGCAGTCCGGGGGAAACGTCGACGGGATTGGGAGACCGGACCTGTGCCTGGTGGACCCGCCGCGGGCCGGACTTCACCCCAAGGTCTTGGATGGGCTCCTCGAACTCGCGCCCCCGCGGATCGTGTGGGTCTCCTGCAACATCCATGCGGCAGCGCCCCAGCTGGCGCGCCTGGTCGCCGCGGGCGGATACCGGATCGAGCGCGTGCAGCCCGCGGACATGTTCCCGCACACCCCCCACGTGGAGGTCGTGGTGTCCCTCACTCGTAGCGACACCCGATAGAATCTGCGGCTCATGGGCCGTCACCAGGGGAGGTGCCGGGTCTGTCGGCGCGAAGTCGACGGACGCCTGCTGCGGTTCGCCGAGGATCTGGACCTCGACGTGCTGACGTGTCTGCATCGGGCCAACCCGACGCTGGAGGGGCGGGATCCGGCCTGTCCCCGGTGCGTCGAAGCCGCGGTGAGCCTCGTCGCGGCGGAGCTCGGTATCGAGGCCTTGCACGACCGCATCCAGGCGTCGTGGCCGATCGACCCGGGGACCACCTACGGCGTTCTCCCGGTTCCGATGCGCCTGCACGCGAACCCGTTCTATCGGGGTCGCGGAGTGACGATCGCCTTCCTCGATTCGGGGTTCTTTCCGCATCCGGACCTCGTGCTGCGTCGCAATCGGGTCCGGTTGTACGTCGATGCGTCGACGACCGGTATTCGTGAGCTACCCGAGGTCGAAGGTTCCGGCGTCCTTTCCTGGCACGGACTGATGACGTCGACGGTGGCCGCGGGCGACGGAGCGTGCTCGGGCGGGAGGTATCGGGGACTCGCGTCCGAGGCGAGCCTGGTGCTCGTGAAGATCTCCGACCCGCAGGGGGGGGTGCACGACGTCGACATCGAGCGGGGGCTCACGTGGGTGAAGCGCAACCACCGACGCCTCGGCATCCAGGTCGTGAACCTGTCCGTGGGCGGCGACGAGGAGCAGAGCTTCCGGGACAGTCCGGTCGATCAGCTCGTCTCCGAGCTCGTGCAGGCGGGGGTGTGCGTCGTCGCGGCGGCGGGCAACGCGGGCCAGCGCCGGCTCGTGCCGCCAGCGAGCGCGCCCGCCGCGATCACTGTCGGAGGGCTCGACGACCAGAACCTCATGGACTCGTCCGCCTATCGCATCTGGCACAGCAACTACGGCGAGACGGTGGACGGCATCGAGAAACCGGAGCTGGTCGCGCCGAGTATCTGGGTCGCCGCGCCCATCCTGCCCGAGACCGATCAGATCCCCCAGGCGGAGGCCCTCGATCGCCTCGCGAACGCCCCGCCGGCGGAGATCCACGGCATATTCCGCCGGTTGGGTGAGGTCGCCGGGTTGCACTCGGGTTGGAGCCGCCGCCGCCCCACGCTCATCCGCGCGGCGGCCCGGCGGCTGCAGGTTCGCGAGCAGTTCTTGGAAGGCGCCTACAAGCGCGTCGAAGGCACGTCGTTCGCCGCGCCCATCGT
This sequence comes from Deltaproteobacteria bacterium, assembly GCA_002687015.1. Taxonomy (GTDB): domain Bacteria; phylum Myxococcota_A; class UBA9160; order UBA9160; family UBA6930. The sequence goes on along the minus strand of NYZB01000227.1, from coordinate 4,754 downwards.
GTCGTCGACCGCGGCCGTGATGCTCGAGGCGCACCCTGGTCTGATGCCGCTGCGCCTGAAGGAGATCCTCCTCCAGACGGCGGAAAAGGTGCCCGGCGTGGACGTCGTTCGTCAGGGCCACGGCGTCGTCGACCCGCGCGAAGCGGTCGCCCGCGCGCTCCGCGAAAGCCGAGGTCCGCTCGATGGCCTCCCGCTCTCGCCGGCCCGTGACGGCCGGCGCGTGACGTTTCTCTTTCACGCGCCGGGGGCCCGCCCCGTCGCCGTCGTCGGCGGCTTCAACGACTGGGACCCGAACGCTATCCCCTTTCGCGAGCTGCGGGCCGACGTGTTTGCGGCGTCGGTCGACATCGATCTCGATCGCACCTGGCGCTATCAGTACCTGCTCGACGACGGCACCGTCATCGACGACCCGGAGAACCCGCGCAAGGAGCCCGATGGCGCCGGTGGGTTCGTCTCGAAGCTCATGGCCACCTGATTCGTCGGCGGTGCGAAACCCACGCGCCCGACATTCGTCCTCGATTCCGGAGCGGACGGCGTCCCTAGAGGAATGTCGTTCCGATGCACCCCACCCCGACACTGCTCGCCCTTCTCGTCCTCCTGCTTCCGCTGGCCTCGCTCGCTTCGGCCCAGACGCCGGAACCGGTAGTCGAGATCTACGATCCCGGGGGCCTCTCCTGGTTCCGGCAGCGGACCCACCGGGTGTTCATGACGATGCCGCTGGCGGCGAGTAGCGTTGGACCTGCGGGGGAGACCTCGGGGCGGGAGGCATGGGGAGAGGACGTCGATCGGGTCGTGCTCGGCGACGGACAATTCGAGCGGATGGTCTGTGACCTCGTCGGACCCGATGCGGTGCGCGACGCGAGGATCGAGGTGCTCGGTGAGCACTTCTGGGTCTCGGCCCCACCCGATCTCCAGCCCAGAATCGGCGTGGCCCTGGAGTCGCTGCTGGCCGCGCTCTCGGCGTCCGTGCTCCTGGAGCTTCACACATTGCCTCCCGCGGCGTTGCGGGCCGCACCCGCGAAGGTCCTCAGTGGTGCGCAGGTGGATGCGTTGTTGGAGCAGCATTCGCCGCTCGCCACCGTCCGTGCACCGGCTCGCCTCGGGCGCGGCGCGCGGTTGATCTCCGCGCGTCGACGTTCGCTCGTGACCGAGTTCGACGTCGAGGTCGCGCAGGAGATGTTCTCGGGCGATCCGCTCGTCAAGCAACTCCTGCTCGGGCTGGAGGTCGGTGTCCGGGTGCACGCCGCCTCGGCGGGTCGTCTGCTCATGATCGTGGGCGGACGTCACATGGAGCTTCTGGGCGAGGTTCGGGAGCTCTCGACGGGCTCGGCGCGCGTGCTGCCGGGGGTGAAGGACCCTTACACCATCAAGACCGGCACGCTGCAGCTGCCGCGGTCGCGTTCGACCGTGACACGCGGATCCGCGGTCGTCACTGACGGTGGGGGGCTCCTGGTCGGCCACGACGGGTCGAGCGGTGGGCTCTGGCTGGTTCGGGCGACGCGGCGTCGACCGCAGATGACCTGGAAGGTCGGTGGGTCGGACCTGCTCGCCCTGGCCGAGCTCCTCACCCCGCCCGTCGTCGGCGGGTGGCCGACGGTGGGGCCGCCCAACCCGAGCGGGTTCGGGTCGGGGGTCGGCGGGTTCGACGACGATGACACGGAGAAGCCGGAGGCGTTCATCGACGTGAACCGGATCGAGGGATGGTTGATGCGCGACGCGGACACCGAACCCGACCGGCCGCCGTTCATTCACGCGCTCGGCGACTACGTACTGTCCGGAGGACCGGAGGCGGTGCGCAAGCGCATCCGCGAGAGCACCCTCGCGTGGAGCCGTCGGTTCGCCCGCACCGTCGAGCTGGATGTCCGCATCGGCGCCGTCCCGCCGGGGACGCCCACGAGCCCCGCCGATGCGGCGCGGCTCGCGTCGGTACTGCCCCTTGCCGCCGGCACGGCCGGTCGTGAAGGGGACGACGCCGCCGTCATCGGCGGTGAGGAAGAGGCCATCCTCAAGGACCACGACATCGAGATCGCCCAGGGGGCCACGGGACCGGACCCCGTGGTCGACTCGGTGTTCACGGGCTTTCACGTCGGAGGCCGGTTGGACGTCGCCCCGGGCGGCGACGTCGTGATGCGCGGACGCGTGTTCTGGCAGGAGCGCGTTCATCCGACCCGGCAGTACGCGCTGGAATCGGGCGGCTTCGGAGACCTGGACCAGGTCGACCTCGCGCACGTGCAGATGCGCGACCTGTGGACACTGAAGCCGGGGCAGTGGACGCTGCTCGCGTTCGCACCCGTGGAGGGCACGGGACACGCCATGGCCTGCGTCGTGCGGGCGCGGGTGCGATGAAGGCGCTGCTCGTCGCGCTCCTGGTCGCCACCGGTGCGGTCGCTCAGTCCGGGGGCTCGCCGGTGGTTCGTATTCACGACCTGGCCGGGCTCGGTCCGATCGGTTGCGAGGAGCCGAGGCTCTCATTGCCATTTCGGGTAGCGGGCCATGAGTGGGAGGCCGCTCCGGACGAGCGACCGGGGCTCGACGAACGGAGCCTGAGCGATCTCGTCGATTGGGCGTCGCGCGGGTTGGAGATTCCGGTGCCGCCCATGGAGGTCCTGGGCACTCATCTGATCCTCCAGGCGCCTGCCGTCGTCCACGGGCGTCTCGAGCGGTGTCTCGCCGCGTTGCGACGGGTGGCCACGGAGAGGTTCGACATCGCCGTCCACGTCGTTCCTGCGAGGGCGCTGGGAGCGACCACGCGGTCCGTCTTCGACGCGGAGGGTGTCGCGCGCGTGGTCGCCGCTCACCCACCCGTGCGGACGCTGCGGACCAGCGCGACGCCGGGGCGAATCGCGCGTCTGGCTGCGCTAAGACGCCGGAGTTTCGTTGCAACCTGGGACGTGGAAGTGAGCGGGGTCGCCTTCCCGCCCCACCCGTGGGTGCAGCACATCTCGACTGGCCACGAGGCGTGGGTGGCGGTCCACGTCGCCGCGGACGGACGATTGCTCCTGGACGTCGTGGCCAGGCATGCGCGGCTGCCGGCAAGACCCCGGGATGTCGACGGTGGTATCCAATCGGGCCGGGTCCAGTATCCAGCGACTCGGTCGGCGGCGGCCCGCGGTTCGGCCTTCATCGCAGACGGCGGCGGGGTTCTCCTGGGCGCTGATCGTCCCGACTCCGCGTGGCTGGTCACGGTGCGCCGGCGATCTCGATCGTCGTCGATCCTGGCTTCCGGAAGCGACTCCGAGCTCCTGCCGGCGGGGGACGTGTTGCGTGGGATGCGATGGGGGTTCCCGGACCCGTGGCCCCCGTTGCCCAGTGGGTTCGCTCGAGGCCTGGGGCTCCACTCGCTGGGGGAGGGCGATGACGACCCTCGACGGCGTCGCGTGGACGTCGCGGAGATGCTACGCCGCGCGGCTGGTGGCAACCCCGGACTCGACCACCTCCTCTTCTTCGGTGATCACGTCCTGGTGCACGGCCCACGGGGCGCGCGTGTGGCCGCGCGCGAGGTCCTGTGGGCCATGGCGCGTGCGACGTCGCGTTCGGTGAGCCTGGACGTCCGGCACGGCGTGGTCGAGGGGTCGTTCGCGAGGGATCCCCTGATGCTCGCCAAACGTCTGCCGCACGTTGCCCGCTCGATTGCTCGCGAGGGCGACGAGCTGGGGGTCATGGTGGGGGGGGAGCTTGCGTACCAGAAGGACATCGACGTGGAGATCGACATGGCCGCGCTGTACGCGGACCCGATTGACGAGCGTCTGTTCACGGGGTTTTGCCTGCGCGGGCGGCCGCGCGTACACCGCTCCGGCCGCGTCCTGCTCGACGGGCGCGTGTTCTGGCAGGAGCTGAAGGCCCTGCGCACACGAACGATCGAGGATAGCCCGCTCGGGCCGGTCGAGTTGCCGGATGCGATCCACGTCGCCCACGACGATGCGTGGACGCTCCTGCCCGGACGGTGGACGACCCTGCTCAGCGCGCCGCTCCCTTCGACAAGCGACGGGACGCGGCGTACGTTCGTGTGCGTCGTGCGGGCGAGGGTGCGGTGACGGAGGGGGGCGGGGCTACTTTCCGGTGACCCGCTTCCACGTCACCGTATCGACCTGGAACTGCGGGTCCCCTTTCCACAGCGTGACCACGCCGGTGACGAGGAGCAGGTCGCCCGAGGTCTCGCGGATCGGGTGATCGGTCATCTTCGCGAGCGGGCCGATGACCGCGAAGTCCTTGCGATTGCGATGGCCGAGGTAGACGATGCCGAGCAGATCGTAGGCTTCGCGCTCGTACCAGTTCGCGGTCGGCCAGAGCTTCTCGACGGACGGCACTTCGGGCGCCTCGCGATCGCACATGTACTTCACGACGTGCGCGTGGCGGTGCTTGTACGAATAGAGATGGTAGACCGAGGCGATGTGCCCGGGACCTTCTTCTTCATCGGGATAGTCGACGCCCGATACGGACCGCAGGAAGTCGAACGCGAGGTCCGGGTCGCTCTTTAGGTGACCCATGATCATGAGGAACTTCGTCGCGTCCTTGATGACCGTGTACGGGTCGATCGCGTCGACGAGCTCGACCAGCTCGGCGCCGAACACCTCCTGCAGTTGCCCGTGGATCTTCTGCCCTGCTGGCAGAGTTACTGTGGTTTGACGGTAGGAGGATTTCATATTCCAACAAAGGGGTTTTTCTTCGCTTTGCGCATCACAAATGCGTTGCGGATGGTGGGAGGGGCGATGTTCCCCCGGAACGAGCGCCGGACAGCATCACGAAAAAACCCG
>NYZB01000226.1 GCA_002687015.1 Deltaproteobacteria bacterium | reverse complement strand
GGTGACGAGCCGGCTCGTCGGCGGACCAAGCCTCGACGATCCCAACGCCGACCTGCGGCTGCGCGTAAGGCGGCGCGAGAGCACGTTCTCGCGCTTCTATCACCCGAGGCAGCTTGCGGAGCGCGTTCTGGCCGCCTCCGGGCTGCAGCACCGGGTGTTCTTCATCGAAAACCCCGAGGCCGTTGGCCCGAGGTGCTACCTGAAGTTCGCGCTGCTGCTGGAGCGTCCGGCGGACTCGTCGACCCGTGCAGGCCAGGTCGCGTCCCGACGGAAGACGGCGTCGATCAGCCCCTCGCGACCTCGATGAGGATCCGCGCCACCTCGTCCGGTGAATCGACGCTCATGTCGTGCCCGCGTCCGTCCAGGACTTCCAGCTGCGCGTCGATGATCTTCGCGAGGCGGTGACTGTTGGAAGGCGGCACGAGCCGGTCGTCCGAACCCACGACCACCAGGCGCCGCGCGGGGAGGCCGGGCACATGGGACGCGATGCTCCACCTGGCCGCTACGAGGAGCTGCTTGAAGCCGTTCCACGCGCTGAACCCCTCCCGCTCCTGCAGCTCGTCGAGCTCCTTCGCGAGGCCCGGCCGGGCTTCCAGGATCGTGGCCCGTACGAGCTCCGGCATGTTCACGCGGTGATCGAACGACCGGGTAGCCAGCGATCGCCCGGCCATGCGCATCAGGCTACCCAGGGACAGGCGCCAGAAACCGCTCTCCCGGCTGCTCGCCGCCAGCAGCGTTACCGACGCACACCGCTCTCCGAGGAGGTCCGCGACGGTGGGCGCGATCATCCCGCCCAGGCTCAACCCCGCGAGGTGGTAGGGCGGCGGCAACTCCAGCGCATCCAGCGTTGCGATGTGGAGACGCGCGTGCTCGATCATCGACCACGGCACCTTCAACGCGGAGCTACGACCGAGCCCGGGGTTGTCCGGTAGCACGAGTCGCACCTCGTCCCGGGTCAGCGCCGCGACGTCTCGCCAGGTGGCGGCGACGCGACCGAGCCCGTGAATGAGGACGACCACGGGCCCGGAGTCGCCGACGACCCGCACGCCGAGGGGGCCGATCCCCTCGATAGGGTCGGGCAGTGCGGTCGCGCCAGGCGTCATGCGGAGAGCGTAGCGGCTCCGCCGGGAGCGCGAACCTCCAGGGCGTGTGAAGCAATCTCTCTGATGGGAGCGCGGACCTCCAGGTCCGCTCCGGGGCCTGATCCCGCGTCGCCGTCGGAGCGGACCGGGAGGTCCGCGCTCCCTTCGGATTAGTACCGGTAGTGGTTCGGCTTGTAGGGGCCGTCCTGGGGGATGCCGAGGTACTCGGCCTGGTCGGCGCTGAGCCGGGTCAGCCGCACGCCGAGCTGCTCGAGGTGGAGGCGGGCGACCTCTTCGTCGAGGGGCTTGGGCAGGGTGTAGACGCCGGTGTCGTAGTCCTTGTTCTTGGTCCAGAGCTCGATCTGGGCGAGGACCTGGTTGGTGAAGGAGTTCGACATGACGAACGACGGGTGGCCGGTGGCGCAGCCGAGGTTCAACAGGCGGCCTTCGGCGAGGATGATCACCGAGTGACCGTCGGCGAATCTCCACTCGTCGACCTGCGGCTTGACGTTGATGCGCTCGATGCCCGGGGTCTTGCCGAGCTCGGCCATCTGGATCTCGTTGTCGAAGTGGCCGATGTTGCCGACGATGGCGTTGTGCTTCATCTTCGCCATGTGGTCAGCGGTGATGATGTCCTTGTTGCCGGTGGTGGTGATGAAGAGGTCGGCGGTCTCGACGACGTCTTCGACCGTGCGGACCTCGTAGCCCTCCATCGCTGCCTGGAGCGCGCAGATGGGATCGATCTCGGTGACGATGACGCGGGAGCCTTGGCCGCGCAGCGCCTGCGCGCAGCCCTTGCCGACGTCGCCGTAGCCGCACACGACTGCGACCTTGCCAGCGAGCATGACGTCCGTTGCGCGGCAGATGCCGTCGACCAGCGAGTGACGGCAACCGTAGAGGTTGTCGAACTTCGACTTGGTGACCGAGTCGTTGACGTTGATCGCGGGGAACGGGAGGAGGCCCTGCTCCTGGAGTTGGTACAGGCGGTGGACGCCCGTGGTCGTCTCCTCGGACACGCCCTGGACGACTGCGGACATGCGGGTCCACTTGCCCGGGTCGTCAGTGAGGGTGGTGGTGAGGACCTTCAAGACCTCGCACCACTCCTCCGAGTCGGTTTCGGTCGGCGCGGGAACGGCGCCGGCCTTTTCGTACTCGGCGCCCTTCAGGATGAGGAGCGTGGCGTCACCGCCGTCGTCGACGATCGTGTGCGGGCCGTCCGCGTCGGGCCAGGTCAGGGCCTGCATGGTGCACCACCAGTACTCTTCCAGGGTCTCGCCCTTCCAGGCGAACACCGGGATGCCCTTCGGGTCCTCGGGCGTACCGTCTCGGCCGACCGCGATCGCAGCCGCCGCCTGGTCCTGCGTGGAGAAGATGTTGCAGGACGCCCAGCGGACGTCGGCGCCCAGATCGACGAGCGTCTCCATGAGCACCGCGGTCTGGATGGTCATGTGCAGCGAGCCGGTGATGCGCGCTCCCGTTAGGGGCTTCGAGTCGCCGTAGCGCTTGCGCAGGGCCATCAGTCCCGGCATCTCGTGCTCGGCGAGGTCCATTTCCTTGCGGCCGAGCGTGGCGAGGGAAAGGTCCGCCACCTTGAAGTCCAGCCCTTGCTTGACGGGGTTCATCTAGGTCTCCTCGGAGGTATCTGTCTCAGGCTCTCGTCCGCTTGCGACACCGCAGGAGGAAGAGAGGCAATTCGACCCGAACGCCATCCGGACGCTCGGGGGTGTAGGCGTCTTCGACCGACTCGACGACGGGATCGTCGAAGCCGACCTCGAGCAATCGTGCGGTGAGGTCGCGCGGATCGAGGCCGAGGCGGAGGTCCGCCATGGTCTCGCGCATCCAACCCTCCTTGTGGGGGAGGAGGTCCTCGACCACGAGCACGCCGCCGGGTCGCAAGACCCGGTGGGCTTCCTTGAAGAATGCGGTCGGATCGGGCGCGTGGTGCAGGACCAGGCCCGCCAGAACGGCGTCTGCTTCGTCGTCCACCAGCGGCAGCGCGTCGATCTCGCCCTGGCGGAACTCGAGCACGCACGGCGACTCCGCGAGATTGCGCTCGGCCGCCGAGAGCATGCCCGGCGCGTGATCGACGAGGATCAGCCGGGCGACGAGCGGTGCGAGCGTCTGCGCGAGGTAGCCGGTGCCGCAGCCCACGTCGGCGACGACGAGGTGCGGAGCGACGAGACTCGCGGCTACGCGCTGGCGCGCGGCGCCGGATGCGAAGTCCGAGCCGATGACGTCCCACACCGGCGCGACGCGGTCGAAGAAGGCCCGGCTGCGTGCTCGACGCTCCTCGAGGACCTCCTGCAACGTGGTCCGGTCGACGCGGCCCTCGTCACTGCGCTCGAGTTCGGACTCGACGGCAGCCCACAGTTCGGCCGGGAGACCCTCCCGATTCAGCCTCACGAAAGTCCAGGTGCCCTCTTTGCGATCGTGGACGAGGCCAGCCTCCCGGAGCAGCCTCAGATGGTTGGACAGCCGGGATGCGGAGAGGGAGAGGATGCGCGCGAGCTCCGAGACCCCGAGCTCCTCCTGGCCGAGCAGGCCGAGTACGCGGAGCCGGGTGCGGTCCGAGAGGAGTCGAAACAAGGTCGGCAGGGTTGAGGGCGTGGCGGTGGTCATCGTCGGTGGGCGCGCGGTGGTTCCGGTCCTTGACCTGTCGGCGCCTCGAGCATCATACCTTCATGAAATCGTGAAGCAATGGATTTGCCGTAGCGGCTCGCCCGGGGGGACGGAGGGCGTAAGACGTGTCTTCTCAGAGGTTTGGAGGGCTGATGCGTTCAGGCACCCTCGTCGCCGAACACGATCGCCATGCCCCGGGCGGCTCGGACGCCGCTGCCCAGGAGTTCGACTGTGCGCGGCGGCGCGTCGAGGATGGCGTCGAGGGGGATCGAGGTGATCCGCCCTTCGACCGCTGCGACCATGCGGCCCCACCGACCCTCCTCCACGAGCTCGACGGCGTGGCTGCCCAGCTTGGTCGCGAGGACGCGATCGAACGCGCTCGGGTTGCCGCCGCGCTGGAGGTGTCCCAGGACCGTGGCCCGCGCCTCGACCTTGGCGCGCTCGGCAATCTCCTCCGCGACCCGCTGGCCGATGCCGCCGTGGTGGGGGCGGTTGCTGCCCGGCGCGGTCGTCATGATGGGCCCTTCGCCCACGGGTGCGGCGCCCTCTGCGACCACGATGACGGAGAAGTGCCTGCGGTACGCCTTGCGGCGGCGGATCTTGGCAACCACGGGCTCCCACCGGAACGGGACCTCGGGAATGAGGCAGACGTCGGCGCCGCCTGCCATCGCGGCCTGGAGCGCGATGTGGCCGGCGTCGCGCCCCATGACCTCGACGACCATGACGCGATCATGGGCCTCGGCGGTCGCGTGCAGGCGATCGACGGCCTCGGTGGCGAACGCGGCCGCGGTGTCGAACCCGAAGGTGATGTCCGTGCCGGGGATGTCGTTGTCGATGGTCTTCGGGACGCCGACGATGGGAATGCCGGCCTCCTTGTGCAGGCGCGCGCAGATGGCCATCGTGCCATCGCCGCCGATCGCGATGAGGCCATCGCATTCGACGTCCTTGAGCGACGCCGCGACCTCCCCGGATCGATCGCCCCCCCCATTCCCGTCGGGCTTCCAGGCGAAGGGATCGCCCCGGTTCGTCGTGCCGAGGATCGTGCCGCCAAGCCGGAGGATGCCCCGCACGTCCTCGCGCCGGAGCTCCCGCACCCGCCGCGGAGTCTCCAGCAGACCGTCCAGGGAATCCTCGATCCCGACCACGCGCCAGCCGAGCTCCGTGACGCCGTGCTTGACGACGGCCCGGATCACGGCGTTCAGTCCTGGCGCATCACCGCCCCCCGTCATGATTGCGACGCTCAGCTTGGCCATGGGTTCCTTTGTACGAACGGCGGGGGCTGACCGCCATCGTTCCTATACTCCTTGTCCTATGCGCGTCACTATCGAGGATCGGAACGACGACGGCCGCGGCCGCGGTCGTGTGGGGAGCAAGATCGTCCTGGTCAGTCAGGCTCATCCGGGTGAAACCGTGACCATGAAGGTGGATCGGACCACCCGGGGGACCGTGCAGGGGCGCGTGGCTCGGGTCGAAGTCGCGGATCCGGCGCGGATCGAGCACCCGTGCGACCACGCATTCCACTGCACGGGATGCCCGTTGCTCGCCGCCGCGCCCGCCGACGAGGCGGCGTTCAAGCAGGCTCGCGTGGCGACGGCAGTTGAGGCCATCGCGGGTGCACCGGTGCCCGGGGAGGTGAGACGGCCGGGGGGGCCGTTCGGCTGGCGTCACTTCGCGAAGCAGGTCGTCGTCCGGCCGAAGGCCAGGGCAGTCCTCGGCTCGTACGTCGCCGGGACGCATCAGGTTACGGACAACCGAGGTTGTCCGGTGCTGGCACCTCCGCTCGCCGACGTCCTGTCCGCGGTCGGCAACCTCGCCGACGCGCGGGAGGTTCCGGTTGCGGACCCGGCTTCGGAGCGATCCGGTCTGCGCCACGTCGTCGCGCGCTGCTCGCGCGCCTCGGGTGAGGTCCTCGTGGGCCTGGTGACGTCAGAGGAGACGGTCGACGCCGTGCGTGGGATGGCGGAGGCTCTCCACGAAGCGGAGCCGTCGGTGGCGGGCGTCCATGTTCTCCTCGACGCCGGGGGGAACGCGATTCTCGCCGGGGACGTCGTCCACTGCGCCGGCCTGGAGACGATCTCCGAGGTGGTGCTGGGGCACCGTCACGACGTGGGGATCAAGACCTTCTTCCAGGTGAACCCGGATGCGGCCGAGACGCTGTTTCGGGTCGCGATGGAGGCCGCCGGGACGGGCGCGAGAGTCGTCGAGGGGCACTCCGGGATCGGCGCTTTGACCTGGCCGCTGAGTGAACGATTCGAGCAGGTGGTTGCGATCGAGCGGGCGCCGGACTCCGCACGAACGCTCGCGACCGGGGCTGCGCGATATCCGAACGTCGCGGTGGTCGAGGACGACGTGGGCGCGTGTCTGGAGGCGCAGCTCTCGGCGGCGCCGACCGACGTGGTCGTGTTCGATCCCCCGCGGCGCGGTCTCGACGAGGCGACGATCGCTGCGCTGGCGGCCGCGGGTCCCGGCCGGGTGGTGCTGCTCAGCTGCGATCCGTCGACGCTCGCGCGTGACCTCCCGCGGCTCGCCGCGGTGGGCTACGGGGTCGGCGACATCACGCCCATCGATCAGTTTCCGCGCACGGCTCATGTCGAGACGGTGACGCGCCTCGACCGTGAGATGACCGCGTGACGAGGCCCGCGCTCTACGACACGCACTGTCATCTGCACACGGAGGTGTTCGACAAGGACCGCGACGATGTCATTGCCCGCGCCCTGAATCGCGGGGTCCGCAGAGTGCTGGCCGTGGCCGAGGATCTCGACGACGCCTGGCGCCTGCTCGACGTCGCGGATCGGTGGGCCGACTTCGTCGTCCCGGCCATCGGAATCCACCCCGATCGCGCGCCCTTGATCTCCGATGGCGAGGTGGCGGAGGTGGAGCTTCTGATCCGTCGTCACCGCGCCCGGCTCGGGGCGATCGGTGAGGTCGGGCTCGATCACCGGCCGCGTTGGGACGATGCGGCGAGGGCGCGTCAGGCCGAGGTCCTGCGTCACATGGTGCGGCTGGGGAACGAGCTCGATCTGCCGCTGTCGGTCCACTCCCGAGGCGCCGGGCGTCACGTCCTCGATCTGCTGGCGGACGCGTCCTGTCAGAGCGCCGTGCTCCATGCGTTCGACGGTCGCGCGGTCCATGGCGAGCGAGGCGCCGCGGCGGGTTGGTCGTTCTCCGTCCCGCCGTCGGTCGTGCGCAGCCGTCAGAAGCAGAAGCTCGTACCGCGCCTGCCCGTCGGGGCCCTGCTGCTCGAGTCCGACGCCCCCGTGCTCGGTCCGCAAGCCAGGGCTCGCAACGAGCCGGCCAATGTCGCCCTCGCGCTGTCCGAAATGGCTCGCCTGCGTGGTGAGGACGAATCGGGACTGACGGGCGTCGTCGAGCAGAACACCCGCCGGCGGTTTCCACGGCTCGTCCCGCCAGTATCCCGTTGATCCCTGGTCTGCGCCGCTTCGGCCCACCCAGGACGCAGGTCGGGACGCAAACCCCGATCAGGAAGGATGAAAGGAACATCTCCGTCCTTGGTCAGGTTTGATGGGCAGGAGCGTTGCGCTCCTTCCCATTCGCCCTGGAAACGGTACTATCGCCCTGTCATGAAGTCGTTCGCCCACAAGGGTTTCCGCGTTGTCGCTACCGGTCTGTTGCTGGTGGCCGTTGCGACCGTGTCCGGTTGTCTCACTCCTGAGAACGCCGTGGCCGAGGTCGACCGAGAGGCGTATGACGCCATCGGCGGCAAGCAACAGATCCTGCACGGCGCGCCGCGCGCGTTCGCCATCGATCCTCATCAGCACCGGATCATGGCCACCGTGATCGACCCCGAGACGGGGCTCACGCTGACCGACGCGTCGCTCGCTCTCGACCTGGCCACCGTGCTCGAGGTGGCGGCGGTCAACAGCCGCACCTTCCAGCAACAGAAGGAGTCGTTGTTCCGCGCTGCGCTCTCCTTGATGCAGGAGCGCGAACAGTTCCACAACATCCCGTTCGGGACGTTCGACGGCGCGGCCACGAGTTCGGGTGGCGCGGAGTCCATCGCCGGCGATACCGAGTTCGGTGTCACGAGGTTGCTGAAGAACGGTGGGTCGTACGCGGTCTCGCTGGGGCTCGACTTCCTGCGCTTCGTCTCGTCTCCGACCAGCGAGACGTTCGGTTCGTTCCTCAACTTCTCGCTGTCGCTTCCGTTCTTGCGCAACGCTGGCCGCGAGATCGCGACCGAGAACCTGATCCAGGCCGACCGCGACTTGCTCTATGCCCTGCGCGACTTCGAGCGGTTCAAGCAGACATTCGGCGTGCAGGTCGTGACGTCGTACTTCAACGCGCTCACCCAGAAGGAGCGCATCGAGATCGCCACGCGGAACCTCGCCAGCCTCAAGCGGGCGCGCGAGGAGGTCGAGGAGCGGTTCAGGGAAGGGCGCGTGAGTCGGGTCGAGCTCGACCAGAACCTCCAGGCGGAGCTGGACGGCGAAAACTCCGTCATCAACGCGACGCAGGGGCTGGAGGCGTCGCTCGACGGCTTGAAGGACCTGATCGGCTTGCCGGTCGACCTCCCCGTGACGGTGAAATCGGATGACCTCGCCGCGCTCGACGCGCTCCTCGAGGAGGAGTCCGACATCGAGGAGGTCATCGCGCTCAAGGCCGCGTTCCGCAACCGTCTCGACTTTCGCAACGTCGTCGAGGCCGTCGTTGACGCCGGGCGTCGGGTGCATGTCGCCGAGAATGCGCTGAAACCCGATTTCACGCTGGATCTGTCCGCGGCGCCGGTGTCCAAGAACCTGAAGCCGCTCAAGTACAACTACAAGGACGGGACGTACATCGCCTCGTTCGACCTCGACTTTGCGCTCGATCGCCACCTCGAGAGCATCAGCCTGCGGGCGACGCTCATCGACCTGCAGGTCGCTCTCCGCAACCAGGAAGACTCCCGTGAGGGGATCAAGCTGGAAGTGCGGTCGGCGCTGCGGGCCGTGCGGCAGGCGCGCGAGAACTACCGCATCACCAAGAGCGGGCTCGAGCTGGCCCGCCGTCGCGTCGACTCGACGAAGGAGCTCCGGCTCGTGGGTCGCGCTAGTACCCGTGACTTCCTGGAATCCCAGGACTCGCTCGTTCGGAGCGAGAACGACCTCGTCGACACCAAGGTCGACTATCGCATCGCATTCCTCGAGTTCTTCCGTGATACGGGAGCGCTCGTTGTCACCCCGGGAGGATTGGACCATGAGACCTCACGCGATCTCCTCGACGGCAAATAGCCGAATCCGCATCTTGGTCCTCGGTCTGGCCCTCTCGGTCCTGATGGTGGGATGCGGCGATGGGAACACGTCTCGCGATGGCACCGACGCGGAAGTCGTGTCGGTCAAGCGGGGTCCGTTGCGCATCGCGGTGAAGGAGGGCGGTGAGCTCGCATCCGAGGCGCCCGTCAAGATCAAGAGCCAGGTCGAGGGGCGCAACTCGATCATCGAGCTCATCGATGAGGGGACGTTCGTCAAGGAGGGCGACCTCCTGTGTCGCCTCGATAGCGGCGGGCTCGAGGACAACATCAACCGCCAACAGATCCTCGTGGATGGCGCGCGGTCCGATCTCGCGCAGGCGGAGGAGACGCTGGCCATCCAGATCAAGCTCAACGCGGAGGAGCTGAAGGACGCCGAGTCCAAGAAGCTCCTCTCCCAGCGCGCGCTCAAGGGCTACGTCGAGGGCACCCTCCCGCTGGAAGAGAAGAAGTTGCGGTCCGAGCTCACCGTCGCCAAGGAGGAGCTGAAGCGGGCGGAGACCGAGGAGTCGGCGAGCCAGCGCCTCTACAAGAAGGAGATCATTCCGAAGTCGGAGCTCGACGCGGATGTCCTCGGCAAGAAGAAAGCGGTCGAGCGCGTCGAGATCGCGGAGGGGAATCTCAAGCAATTCCTGGAGTGGACGTCGAAGGACGAGATCAAGAAGCTCGAGTCCGATTTCGATGTGAAGTCGATCGCGCTGACTCGTGTGCAGCAGCAGTGCGAGTCGAGCTTCAAGCAGAAGACGGACCTGGTCCTTACCAAGAAGAAGAACCTCGACCTCGAGGAAGAGCAGTTCAAGAAGCTGACCGAGCAGTTCGCTCTCTGCGAGATCAGGTCGCCGGTGGACGGGCTCGTCGTCTATGCGCGCGAGCGCAAGCGCCACGGTCAGTCCGAGCCGATCTCGCTCGGCAAGGAGGTGTACGAGCGTGAGGGGTTGCTCGAGATCCCCGATCTGAAGAACATGATCGTCGAGCTCGATATCCACGAGTCATCGGTCAAGAAGGTCCAGCGCGGCCAGCGGTGTTGGGTCAAGGTCGATGCGCTGCCCGGAGAGGTGTTCCCCGCCACGGTCATGCGGGTCTCGCTCGTGCCCTCCAGCCAGTCGTCGTGGATGAATCCCGATCTCAAGGTCTACGAGACCGAAGTCAAGCTCGGGAAGACGATCGACGGTATGAAGCCGGGTATGCACGCCCAGGTGGAGATCCTGGTCGACGAGCTCGAGAATGCCCTGCAAATCCCCCTCCAGTGCGTCATGCAGTCCGGCACACGCACCTTCGTCTACGTGAAGAAAGACGGAGACATCGAACTCCGTGAGATAGAGGTCGGCCTGAACAACCTGATCTCCGTGCACATCAAGTCGGGTCTCGAGGAGAACGAGCTCGTGTTCCTCACCCGCCCCGAAGAGGCTCCTGCGCTTCCGGAACCCGAGAAGCAGGAGTTCATGAAGGCCGCGAAGCTCCCGGGCGGTGCAGCCGCCGGACCCGGTGGGGGCGGTCGCGGCCCGGGAAGGGGTCGCATGGACGACGGCAACATGCCCCGGGGCGGCGGTTCGGGCCGCGGCGGCAGCATGACGCAGGAGCAGCGCGACGCGCTGCGCAAGCGCATGGAGAGCATGTCGCCCGAGGAGCGCAAGAAGCTCATGGAGAAGTACCGCAGTGGCGGCCGCGATGGTGAACGGCGCGGCGGTGAACGGCGCGGCGGTGAACGGCGCGGTGGTGAACGGCGCGGTGGTGAACAGCGCGGTGGCCGCAGCGGCGGCCGCAGCGGTGGACGCCGCAACGGCGGCGGCGACGGCAAGTGATCCCGGCCATGGACGGAGCCGACGCGCCCGCCGAGACCGTGGTCGCCCTTGAGGAGGTTACGAAGACCTACTTCATGGGCGACAACACGGTCCACGCTCTCGCCGGGATCGACCTCCGGGTGACGTCCGGCGAGTTCGTCGCCGTGATGGGGCCCTCGGGGTCGGGCAAGTCGACGCTGCTGAACCTCCTGGGGTGTCTTGATCGTCCTACCACGGGCGCCTACGTCCTCGGTGGGCGGGACGTGGCGACCATGACCGACGACGAGCTCTCGACCGTGCGCTCCGACCGCGTCGGGTTCATCTTCCAGTCCTTCAACCTCGTGCCGTCCCTCACGGTGCTCGAGAACATCGAGGTCCCGCTGTTCTACGCCGGATGGCCAGGCCGCAAGGCGCGCGCACGAAGCAAGGAGCTTGCCGTGCGGGTCGGGCTCGCGGACCGGGGAGGTCACCGTCCGAACGAGCTGTCCGGCGGTCAGCAGCAACGCGTGGCGATCGCGCGCGCACTCGCCAACAACCCGACGATCATCCTGGCCGACGAGCCGACTGGAAACCTCGACAGCCAGACCGGTGAGGAGATCATGGACATCATTCGTGAGCTGAACGCGGAAGGCAGCACGATCATCATGGTCACCCACGAAGACGACGTCGCCGAGCAGGCTCGCCGCGTCGTCACGTTCCGAGACGGGCTCATCCAATCCGATCGGGTAACCGCGGCATGAGTCGTTTTCTTCGTATCACTCGCCTCGGCGCGCGCAGTCTGCTGCTGCATCCGCTCCGGTCCTTCCTGACCGCGCTCGGCATCATCATCGGCGTCGGCACCGTGATCTACATGCTGGCGATCATCGAGGGCCGCTCGGAAGAGACGCAGCGGAAGATCCGCGCGCGCGGCGCGACCAACATCCTCATCAAGGCGAAGAAGCCGACAGAAGAGAGCAATTCCAGCTCGGGTCGGTCGCGCATGGTCAGCTACGGACTGACCTATGACGACGCGGAGCGCATCGAAGTGGGGCTGCCCCAGGTGGAGATTCTCGTGCCCGTGCGCGAGGTGAACGCCACCATCTATCACAACGAGCACAGCACCGATTCCGTCACGTTTGCGACGGTGCCGTGGTATCTCGAAGTGTCGCGAGGGGAGGTCGCTCGCGGTCGCTGGTTCACGGAGCGCGAAGACGAGATCGCCGAGGGTGTGTGCGTGCTCGGCGCACAGCTCTCGCGCAAGCTCTTTCTGTACCACGATCCACTGATGGAATCGGTGCGCATTGGCAGCAAGGTGTTCACCGTCATCGGCGTCCTCGCGCCGACGGTCACCTCCGATGAGAAGGAGGGTCAGAAGCGCGACGAGGCTGCCTACATCCCCATCAGCGCGGTGCGCGAACGTTTCGGAGAGCGCAACGTCAAGCGTTCGTCGGGCGTCGTCGAGATCGAGAAGGTCGACCTCCACCAGCTGCTCGTCCAGGTCCGGTCGCTCGACCAGGTCCTCGCCACGTGGAAGGCTCTGGACACCATGCTCCAGAAGTTCCACCGCAAGGAGGACTACACCATGGAGGTCCCCCTGAAGCTGCTGGCCGAGGCTGAGGAGGAGGCGGAGCGGTCGAAGAACCTGTTCGGCTCGATCGCAGCGATCTCGCTGCTCGTCGGCGGCATCGGCATCATGAACATCATGCTCGCAACCGTGACCGAGCGGACCCGCGAGATCGGCGTCCGACGCGCGCTGGGCGCGCACCGTCGCGACATCACGTCCCAGTTCCTCGTCGAGACGCTGATCCTCTCCGCTCTGGGCGGCCTCGCCGGCGTCGCCGGAGGTATTGCGGCAGCGCACTTGCACGAGCATTTCGTGCCCGAGGATCCGGCGACCATCATCACCATCCAGAGCGTCGCGCTGGCGTTCGGTATCTCGGCGTTGGTCGGGGTCCTCGCTGGGCTGTACCCCGCGATCCGCGCCGCGCACATGGATCCGATCCGGGCCCTGCGGCACGAGTAGCCGGGAGGGCGGACCTCCAGATCCGCTCTGGGGGCGCAGCAGGATCCGGATTCAGAGCGGACCTGGACTTCCCACCGGTTCACAAGGCCAGAGTGAGAATCTCAAGGTGGGTACTCGATCACGGGATGTTCAGCGAATCGGGGGCTACCGCGCGTCAAGGCGGGCAAGCCCGCCCCTCCGCTTGGTCCGCGACTTCGACGGTTTCACCATTTC
>NYZB01000225.1 GCA_002687015.1 Deltaproteobacteria bacterium | reverse complement strand
TCGGCTGGTGGGTGATGTTCGACCGCATGTCCTTCGACGACTTCGGCGCGCCGCGCCTCCCCGGCTTCCCGACCCGCGAGGAAATGGTCGCGTGGTGGGAGGAGTGCACCGGCCGCAAGGTCGCGGCGGACATCCACTACTGGGAGATCTTCGCGATCATGCGCTTCTGCGCGATCTTCATCCGCCTGGGCGACCGGATGACCCGGGCAGGGCTGGTCCCCGCGGAAGCGAACATGCCCGTGCAGAACATGGTGACGGAAGCGCTGGCCCGGCGGATGGGAATCGGGGGCGGCTGAGTCGGCCGGGAGCAGGAGCTAGCCGAGCCGATAGACCCGCGCTGCCGTGTCGTGGAAGAGAGAGGCCTTCTCGTCGTCGGAGAAGTCGGCCACGACGCGCTTGAAGGCGTTCCAGAGTACGCGGTAGCTGCACGAGATCTTGTCGACCGGGAAGTTGCTCTCGAACATGCAGCGGTCGGGGCCGAAGAGCTCGATGGTGGTCAGGGTGTAGGGGCGGATCGCTTCGGCGAGCTCTTCGGAGCCGGGCGGCTCTTCGCGCTCGTGCCAGGCGAAGCCGTTCACCGGCATCTGCAGCCCGCCGATCTTGACCACCACGTTCGGCGACCCGGCCAACTCGGCCATCGCGCTGCGCCAGTCCGCGAACACCTCGTCGCGCCGCCCGGCATAGGGGCCGATACCCAGGGGCCCACCGAAGTGGTCGAGGATGATGGGGGTGTCCGGGAAGCTCCGCGCCAGGTCGGCCAGCTCCGGAATCTGGGTGTGGTAGTGCCACGCGTCGAAGGAGAGGCCCAGCTCGGCCAGGTGGCGAAGTCCGCGGCGGAAGCTCCCGTCGAGCAGAAGGCCCCTTGGCGGGTTGGTGTGGGAGTTGCGCACCTCGGGGCTCGGATCCCATGCCGAGGTGTGACGGATGCCGCGGAAGCGGTTCGGGCTCGCAGCCATGTGCGCCTCCAGCACGGGACGCGCGCCATCTCCCAGCGTGAGGTCGACGTGGCCGACGATTCCGGCTGCAGCAACGAGGTCTCCGTAGATGCCACTCGCCGTCATCGCCGCGACACCCTGGGCGAACTCGGTCTCGCCGACTGGACGCAGGGCTTCCGGACCCGAGGCGCGGTACATGGCCACGCAGTCGACGTAGACGGTGCTGACCACCCGATGGCCGCTCTGCAGATCGGCCAGCAGATCCTCAAGCAGGTAGCGATTCGGTTCGGGCCGCCGGTCCCAGAGGTGGTGGTGGGCGTCGCAGATGGGGAGATCGGGCTCGAGCACCTCCTCCTCGACCTGGGCGAGCCACTCCGCGTGCTCCATCGGGTACCTCGGCTGCGAGCCGCGCATGCTACCGCGGCCCCCGCCTGCTCGCCTGGAGAACAGGGGACCTTTGCCTAACCTCTGCAGCCCCGCCCGTAATCCGCCGAAGGAGAGCCCCGTGATCGAGTGGAGCGACCAGCACCAGATGATCCGCGACGCCGTGCGTCGCTTCCTGGACGAAGAGGTGGTTCCGAACCTCGAGGAGCTGGAGCACGGCGACACCCCGCCCTACGACATCCTGCGCAAGCTCTTCACCACCTTCGGTATGGACGAGATGGCGCGCAGCCGCTTCGAGCGGCAGATCGCCCGGGCGAAGAAGGCGGAGGCGGGCGGTGAGCCCACGCCCAAGAAGGAGAAGAGTGAGGGCGACGGCACCGGTGATTCGGCGGCCATGCAGATGATCCCGATCATCGAGCTGTGCCGCTTCTGTCCGGGCATGGTCACGGCCATGGGAGTCTCCGTCGGGCTCACGTCGGCCGCCGTCATGTCCAAGGGGACCATCGAGCAGAAGGAGCGCTGGGGCCTCGACCTGCTCACGCTCGACAAGATCGGAGCCTGGGCGATCACCGAGCCGGGCTCCGGATCGGACGCGTTCGGCGGCATGAAGGCCTCGGCGCGGCGCGAGGGCGACGAGTTCGTGCTGAACGGGAACAAGACCTTCATCACCAACGGACCCTACGCCGACACGATCGTGTTCATCTGCAAGCTCGAAGAGGAGGGAGTCGACCCGCGTGACCGGAAGATCCTGAACTTCGTGCTCGACAAGGGAACGAAGGGCCTCGAGCAGAGCAAGCCGCTGCGCAAGATGGGCATGCACTCCTCGCCCACCGGCGAGCTCTTCCTGAACGACGTACGCGTGGGCATGGACCACCTGCTCGGCGGGGAGAAGGCACTGACGAGCAGCCGTGGTGCGGGCCGCGAGGGCGCAAAGGACACCTTCCAGACCGAGCGAAGTGGCGTGGCGGCGATGGCTCTCGGCATCGTCGAGCGCTGCCTCGAGCTCTCGGTTGCGTACTCCAAGGAACGCGTGCAGTGGGAGAAGCCGATCGGCGAATACCAGCTGATCCAGGAGAAGCTCGCGCGCATGGAGGTCGCCCGCATGAACCTCCAGAACCTGGTCTTCCGGACCATCGAGCTCGCCGGGCAGGGCCGGAGCATGGACCTCGCCGAGGCCTCGGCGATGAAGCTCTACGCCGCCCGCGCCGCGGTCGAAGTCGCGATGGAGGCCGTGCAGGTCCACGGCGGAAACGGCTACATGGCCGAGTACCAGGTCGAGCAGCTCGCCCGCGACGCGAAGGTGCTGCAAATCTACGCGGGTACGGACGAGATCCAGATCCGGGCGATCGCGCGAGACCTGCTCTCGCGCTGAAGCCCGGTGCCCCAGACCCCCGACTCGCGCCAGTCCTTCCTGCTGCTCGCGGGATTGATGGGCTATTGGGGCTTCGTCGACGCCCTGAACAGCGCGGCTGCGCCCTTCATGGCCCGGGAGTTCGGCCTCGACGACGTCGAGATCACGCGCACCTTCGGCTGGATGTCGGTGGGCGCGATCGGCACCTACGCCCTCGCCCGCTGGGCCGATCACACGGGCCGGCGGCGCGTCCTGCTGTGGACCGTGCTTCTCCTGGGGCCTCTCTGCCTCGCGAGTGCCGTCGTACCGGGGCTCACCGCATTCGTCGGCGTGCAGGTGGGCTTGTGGGCCCTGAAGGGTCTGCTCATCGTCCTCGTGCCCGTCATGATCACCGAGGTGCTCCCTACCACCGAGCGCGCCAAGGGTCAGGGATGGGCGGGCTTCGCGGGCTCGCTGGGCGCGGGCCTCTCCTTCGTGTCCATCGCCCTGGTGGAGCCCCTCCCGGGAAACTGGCGCTGGGCCTGGGCACTCGGGGGCCTTGCGCTGCTGGCGGTGATCCCCTTGCGCCGGCGGCTGCCCGAGAGCCAGCACTTCGAAGCGGTGTCCGAGCGCGGCGATACCGAGCGGGCCCGCGTCCGCGACCTCTTCAGCCCGCGCTACCGCAAGCGCACCCTGGGGGCTCTCGCGATCGGCTTCCTGGTGCCGATGGTCGTCGCGGGCACCCAATCCTGGTTCGTCTACTACCCCGTGCAGCATCTGGGGCTCGAGCCCTTCGTCGCCACCCTGATCGTGCTTGGGGGCGGCGGGGTCTCGCTGGTCGGTTTTCCGCTGGGCGGCTACCTCTCCGAGCGCTTCGGCCGGCGTCCCACCTTCAGCGTCACCGCCACCCTCTACGTGTTCGCCAACTACGCCTTCTACCACGTGCACGCGGACTTCCCGATCCACCCGGCCCTGGGCCTCGCTCCCGCAGTAGCGGGGATGACGCTGCTGAGCTCCGCGTGCGCGGTCCCCATGCGTGCGACCCTGACGGAGCTGTTTCCGACGGCCCTCCGCGCCACGCTCTCCGGAGGCGCCGCGATCGCGATGGCGTTGGGCACGGCCGTCGCCTACTTCGCGAGCTCGGCCCTCTCCGCATGGCTCGGAGGTCTCCCCGCTGCGGCGAGCGTCCTCGGACTCGGCTTGCCTCTTGCCGTCGCGTTCTTCCTCTTCTTCTTGCCGGAGACACGAGGTCTCGAGCTGCACGAAGAAGACGAAGCACTCCACCGCGAGACCGGCGAGAAGTAGGCCGACCGGCTCTCGGCTAGCCTCGACGAGATGCGTCGTCTCGTGGGTCCTCTGGGGGTCGCGGTGCGCGGGCCCGCCGTGCCCGAGCTCAGCACTCCCGTGCCTGGCGCCGCCGAACCCTGGGCCTTCCTCTCCTCTCATTCCCGGCCCGAGGACCCGGCATGGAGCCGCTGACCCAGGGCCTGCTCGGCGCCGCGGTCGGCCAGCTCGCGGCGCCGCGGCTCGGGAGCCGCGCCCTTGGCTGGGGCGCGCTCGTCGGAATGTCGCCGGACCTCGACGTGCTGCTGGCTCCCCTGCACGGGGGCTACGGCGAGCTCGTCTACCACCGCGGCACCACTCACTCGCTCTGGTTCGGCCTGGTCGCAGGGCCGCTGATCGCATGGCTGCTCTGGCGCTGGCGGGACCCGGAGCGGAGGACCGAGCTGCGTGCGTGGGTGCGCTTGTGCGTGCTCGCTCTCGTGACCCACCCCCTGTTGGACGTCTTCACCCCCTACGGTACCCAGCTCTTCGCGCCCTTCTGGCGAGGCAGGCTCGCGCTGCACGGGGTCGGGATCATCGATCCCTTCTACACGGTGATCCTCGCCTGGGCCGTCGTCCTGGCGCGCCAAGCCGCAGCGATCGGACCGCTACGCTGGCGCGACCAGCGGCGCACGATCATGGCCCTCGCACTCTCCACGGTCTACCTGCTCGCCGGCGTGGCGCTGAACGAGCTGGCTCGGACGCAGGTCAGGCCGCTACTCGCCGAGGGAAGCGAGGTTCGCGTCTACCCCACCCTGCTTCAGCCCTTCCTCCGGCGGGTCGTGGCGCGCGAGAACGGACGGATCTGGGTCGGATGGCACACCTCGCTGGCCCCGGGCTGCCCCTACTGGCAGTCACTCCCGGTACCGGCCGAGACGGGCGAGGGCCGCGAGCTGGCCGCGACCTGGGAGGGCCGGACGATGCGCTGGTTCGCCCTGGACGACGTGGTGCTGCACACGACCCCGCTCCCAGGAGGCGGCTCCCTCGTGGAGATGGAGGATCTCCGCTACGGGCTACCCGGTCAGGCGCCCGGCCGCAGCATGTGGGGGGTACGAGCGCGCTACAACGCGGGGGGCGCCCGCGAGGGCCCGGTCGAGCGCTTCCGCCGCGACGGCCGCACCGCCCGCTTCTCGGGCCTGGGCAGCCTGACCCTGGGGCGCTTCCACCAGGCCGGGCTCGCCGGCGAGCTGCCCGCGGCTTGCGCCAACCGCTCCTGAGTCTGTGCCACCATCCCCCCATGCCTCGACCCCGAGCCCGCGATCAGGCACTGCGCCAACGAGCCCAACGGGTGATCCCGGGCGGCATGTACGGCCACCAGTCCGTGCGACAGCTCCCCGATGCCTATCCCCAGTTCTTCTCCCGCGCCGAAGGCTGCCGGCTCTGGGATGCCGATGGCAACGAGTACGTCGACCTGATGTGCGCGTACGGCCCGATGCTCCTGGGCTACCGACATCCCAAGGTCGAGGCCGCCGCCGCCGAGCAGGCTGGACGCGCGGATACCCTCACCGGGCCGTCGGAGATCATGGTGCAGCTCGCCGAGCGCTTCGTCGGGGTGATCGACGCCGCCGCGTGGGCCCTCTTCTGCAAGAACGGCACGGACGCAACCTCGGCGGCACTGGCGATCGCCCGGGCCGCGACGGGCCGCCGCAAGGTGCTCGTCGCAGAGGGCACCTACCACGGCGCGGCGCCCTGGTGCACGCCCTTCGACACCGGCATCGTCGAAGAAGCGCGTGCCCACCTGGTCCCCTTCGAGTACGGCGACCTCGAGAGCCTCGAGGAGGCGGCCCGACGCGCAGGAGACGACCTGGCGGGTGTGATCGTGTCGCCCTTCAAGCACGATGCCGTCACGGACCAGACCGAGCCCGACCCCGGCTTCGCACGAGGGGTTCGCGCCCTCTGCGACGAACGCGAGGCCTTCCTGATCCTCGACGAGGTACGCGCCGGATTCCGACTCGCCTTCGGGGGGAGCTGGACCGCATTCGGCGTGGAGCCCGATCTGGCCGCCTGGGGCAAGTGCCTGGCCAACGGACACGCGCTCTCCGCACTCACGGGGAACGAGCGAGGCAGGAAGGCCGCGCAAAGGGTCTTCCTGACCGGCTCCTTCTGGTTCCAGGCCATCCCCATGGCGGCGGCCTTGGCGACCCTGGACGAGCTCGAGCGACAGCCCCCCGTCCCGCACCTCGAGACGCTCGGTCGCCGGCTGCGCGCCGGCTGGGCCGCCCAGGCGGAGGAGCATGGTCTCGCCATCCGGCAGACCGGCCCGGTGCAGATGCCGCTCCTGCTCTTCGACGATGACGCCAAGCTCGAGAAGGGCTACCGCTGGGCCGCGGAGGCCGTGGAGCGCGGAGCCTACGTTCACGCTTGGCACAACATGTTCCTCTCCGCCGCGCATACCGAGGCCGACGTGGATCGCGTGCTCGAAGCGACCCGCCCGGCCTTCGCGGCCGTGGCCGAGCAGGGTGCCCGTGGCTGAGCTGCGCGAGCGCCTGCGCGGCGCGTGGGAGGGCCGCGTATCGGGCTGCCAGCTCGGCAAGCCGGTCGAGCTGCTCGTGCACTTCGAGGGCCAGGCCGGATTGGATGCCTACCTCGAGAGCGCAGGAGCCTTGCCTCTGCGCGACTACGTGCCGCTCGTGGAGGACACACTGGTGGCGCGGATCGGCCGGGCTTCCTGTCGCGGAGAGCTCTGCCGCAGCGAGCCGGACGACGACATCAACTACACCGTGCTCGCGCTCCTGGTGCTCGAGGATCACGGCCTCGAGCTCGGCACCGAGGACGTGGGCCGAGCCTGGCTGCGCCTGCTCCCCGTCGGCGCAACCTTCACCGCTGAGCGCGCGGCCTACAAGATCATGCTCGACAAGGGGCACGAGCACTTCGCCCTGGGGGCACCGGCGGGCTTCGACCTGGCCGCGTGCTCGGACCACGAGTGGAACGATTGGATCGGCGCGCAGATCCGCGCGGACCTCTACGGATGGGTGTGCCCCGGCCGGCCGGAGCTCGCTGCGGATCTGGCGCGCCGGGATGCAGCGCTCTCCCATCGCGGGGAGGGTATTCACGGCGCGGTCTTCGTGGCCTCCGCCGGCGCAGCAATTGCCGGATCGGCTGGGCTGGCCGAGGCCGTGGAGTGCGGCCTGGCCGAGATCCCCGCCGATTCCGGCGCCGCCGCGGCCGTTGCCCTCGGCCGGGAGTGGGCGGGACGCAGCGAGGGCGGTGCCGCGATCCGCGAGCAGTACGCAGAGCTCCCGGTCGTGCACACCCTCAACAACCTGGCCCTCGTCGTCTGGGCCCTTCTCTCGCATCCGGACGATTTCGGCGCCGCCATCGGCGACGCGGTCGCCGCCGGTCTCGATACGGACTGCAACGGCGCCACTGTCGGCGGGCTCTGGGGGCTCCAGGGAAAGCCGGTCCCGGAGGCATGGACGGACCCCTGGCGGGAACGCATCGCGGTGAACCTCGCCGGTGTCGGCGAGCTCCGTCTGGGTGAGCTGGTCGAGCGTACCGCGAAGGTTGCCGAGCAGATCGCGAAGCAGCGCTAGCCCCACGCTCAGGCCTGGAGCGCGGCCATCGCCTCCGGCGGGAAGTTGGCCCTGGCGGCCGCCGCGTAGGCGGGGCGGCCCGCCTGTACCTCCCGATAGCCGGCGAGACCGGCATCGAGGGTCTCGCCTGTGAACGCCGCCCAGTCCAGGCACGAGGTCAGCAGGATGTCGACTCCAGTGAACGTCTCGCCCATCAGGTAGGGCCCGCGCTCACGCAGCTCCCCGGCTGCGACCGCGGCCTGCTGGCGGAAGTAGTCCCGGGCGGCCTCGAGGGCCTGGGGCGCCTCGCCGTAGAGATCCGCCAGGTCACCGTGCCGGCGCAGGATGTAGAGGGAATGGGCGTCGAGCTCGGTCATGAGGAAGAAGGCCCACTGGTCGTAGCGGGCTCGGGCGTCGCTGCCCGCGGGCGGGATCAGGCCGCGATCTCCCCCGTAGCGCTCAGCCAGGTAGCCGACGATGGCCGCGCTCTCAGCGAGCTCGAGCGGGCCGTCGCGAAGCACCGGGATCTTGCCGCGTGGGTTGAGCGCCAGGAAGCCCTCTTGCTGGGTCTCGCCGCTGCGGGAGAGCACGGGGTGCACGACGTGCTCGAGACCGAGCTCGCGGAGCATCCAGTGCACCCGCATCGTGCGAGCGGTTCCGACGCCGTAGACCTCGATCAAGCGACCCCGCCTTCGAGAGCCTCGCGCAGCTCGGGGCTCAGGGTCTTGGCTTCGCGGATGCGTCGCGTGCCGTAGGCGATGGTCTCGTGGGGGAACCCCAGGATCGCCTCCGCGTAGCTGGGTCGCTGCTTCAGCGCTTCCCAGTAGGCCGCGCAGAGGGGGCGCCTGCCTTCGCCGAGGTACACGTGGAGCCAGTCCGCCTGCACCAGGCGCTCGAAGATGACCAGCCAGCTGACGTCGGCCAGCGTGAAGGCCTCGCCCAGGATCCAGGGCCCACCCGAGGCTCCGAGCTGCGCCTCCAGGGCGTCGAGGTGATCGGCCGCGTGGCGCCGGCTGCGGCTCAGGATCTTCATGACGGGGGTCAGCCCGGGCAGCCGGTGGAGCTTCCGGAACTTGAAGGCCATGAACACGAAGGGGCGCTTGGGGTCGAAGTGGAAGAGCACGCCCTCGAGGATCTTCCAGATCGGTATCTGCTCGATCATCGCTGCAAAGAGCGGCATCGTGAGGCCCGGGATTGCATTGCCGATGCTGACTTCCCCATGCTCGAGCGGGTTGCCGGCAAGGGAAGAGCGGTCGATCCAGCGCTCCATCTCGGCGCGCAGCTCGGGG
Source organism: Deltaproteobacteria bacterium (assembly GCA_002687015.1). Taxonomy (GTDB): domain Bacteria; phylum Myxococcota_A; class UBA9160; order UBA9160; family UBA6930. The sequence continues at coordinate 1,347 of NYZB01000225.1, read as the reverse complement.
TCCGCGGGGATCAGCTCGGGGCTCCCCGGCAGGGCGTGCTGAGCCGCGTAGCGGATCTGCTCGTGAGACTCGTAGACCGGGTGCCCCTTGTGGACCAGCACCGGCACCGTGCCACCGGGATTCACCTTCAAGAAGCGGCGGCCGATGTTCTCGTAGGCCCCGGTCTCGATGAGATCGATGTGGTGGCTCTCGTAGGGCACCTGCAGCTCGGCCATGCAGACCCGGGTCTTCATCGAGCAGAGCGAGAGGGCGTTGTGGTAGAGCTCGAACTCCTGCTCGTGGGGCAGGTCGATGTGCTCCTGGAGCCCTGCCGGCATCGGGCGGGTCTTGCGGTGGCTCTTCTCCCAGGCCCACCAGGCCACCACTCCGAGGAGCAGGACGAGCCATCCAGCCATGGGGCAACCTCCAGGGACCGAACGGTACCACGCCGAGGCGACCCGCCGTGGTAGGTTCCCGGCGCGATGGACGTGGACGATCTCGACTACCTCGCGTCGGAACAGACGCCGCTGGGTCTCATCTGCCTGCGCCAGCGCGGCCTGCCCGGCGACCCGAAGCGACGGATCACCGAGATCACCCTCGACCACGAGTTCCTGATGAGCAGCCTGGCCACGGCCTCCGAGGAAGCCCTGGCGACGCGCGGCGTGGCCTTCCACGGGGGGAGCGAGCTCGACGTGCTGATCGGTGGGCTCGGCCTGGGCTACACGGCTCGCGCTGCGCTCGGCTGCGAGGCGGTCGCCCGCGTGGAGGTCGTCGAGCTGCTCGAGCCCGTCATCGACTGGTGCGAGCGGGGGCTGATCCCGCTCGCCGCGGAGCTGACCGCCGAGCCGCGCCTTCGCGTCGTGCAGGGCGACGCCTACGCCCGGCTTCTCGCACCGACCGAGGAGCACTTCGACCTGATCCTGGTCGATGTCGATCACTCGCCCGAAGAGTCCCTCGGCAGCTCGCAACACGCCTTCCACAGCCCACAGGGGCTGGCCCGCGCCAGGGACCACCTGCGGCCCGGCGGCGTGCTCGCCGTGTGGTCCTACGCGAAGAGCCCCGACTTCGAACGCGCCATGGCCGAGGTCTTCGAAACCCTCCGCACGGAGCCCGTGCCCTTCTTCAACCCCGCCATCGGAGCCGAGGAGACCAACTGGCTCTTCCTCGGACGCACCGGCAGCTGAGGCCGCGCTTCCCCGTCGCGGGCCGTACTTGCCCCATGTGCGCTTTCCGTTCGCTCGGATGGGTTGGAGGCCGCTTCGCTTCTCCTCTTGGGATCGCGGGACGGCGGGCACCCTACGCTCATGGCTCGGCCGGGACGTCGTACTTCCGGCGTTGCGTGGACGCAGTGTCGCCTCCGCGGCTTCG
>NYZB01000224.1 GCA_002687015.1 Deltaproteobacteria bacterium | reverse complement strand
GTGGCAAGACGACGCTGCTGGGGCTGCTGGCGGGGCTGGATCTGCCGACCGAGGGGAGCGTGGCGCTCGCCGGGGTCGACCAGGGGGCGCTCAGCGAGGACGAGCGGGCGAGCTTTCGGGCCGAGAACGTGGGGTTCGTGTTCCAGAACTTCCAGCTGATTCCGACGCTCACGGCGCACGAGAACGTGCGCGTGCCGCTGGAGCTCTTGCCGGAGGGGCGGGCGCCGGGTGCGGCCGAGGCGGGGCGGCGGGCGGATGCGCTGCTCGGGCGCGTGGGGCTGGGCGACCGGGTGGGGCACTTTCCGAGCCAGCTCTCGGGGGGCGAGCAGCAGCGGGTGGGGCTGGCGCGGGCCTTTGCGGCGGAGCCGCGCATCCTGTTTGCGGACGAGCCGACGGGCAACCTCGACCGGGTCACGGGCGAGCACGTGGCCGACCTGCTCTTCGAGCTGAACCGCGAGGCGGGCACCACGCTGGTCATCGTCACCCACGACATGGCGCTGGCCGAGCGCGCGGGGCGCGTCGTCGAGATCGACGCGGGGCGCCTGCAGGGTGAAGGGCCGTGAACCGGCGCTTCGTCTCGGCGATGGCGCGGCGCGAGCTGCGCGGCTCGGGGCGGCGGCTCGCGCTCTACGGCTCGTGCATGGCGCTCGGCATTGCGGCGTTGGTGGCGCTCTCGGGGCTGCGCGGCTCGATCGCCGACGCGGTGGCGGGGCGCGCCCGCGCGCTGATGGGCGCGGACCTGATGCTGCGCGCGCGCACGCCCTTCAGCGAGCCGGTGCAGGAGGAGATTGCAGCGCTCACGGGGGGCGACGCGAGCGCCGCGGCCCTGGTGACGAGCTTTGCCTCGATGGCGCTGGCCGAGACCTCGGGGCGCTCGCGCCTGGTGCACGTGCAGGCGGTGGAGCCGGGCTTCCCATTCCATGGAGAGGTCGTGACCGACCCGCCCGAGCAGTGGCCGGCGCTCGGCGAGGGGCGCTATGCGATCGTCGACCCGGCGGTGCTGATCCAGCTCGACACCGCGGTGGGCGAGACCCTCAAGGTGGGGCGCGTGGCCTTCACGATCCGCGGGCGCGCGCTGAAGGCGCCGGGCACCTTCGGGCTGCGCGCCTCGGTGGCGCCGCGCGTCTTCATCCCGGCAGCTCACCTGGCCGCCACGGGGCTCGTGCAGCAGGGCTCGATGGTCGAGTACCTGGGCTACCTGCAGAGCGACGTCGACCTGGACGCCTGGCTCGAAGAAAAGCGGCCGCTACTCAGCGCCGAGCGCACCACGGCGCGCACGGTGAGCCGCTACCAGGAGGATCTGTCCGAGAGCTTCGCGATCCTGACGCGCTACCTCGGGCTGGTCGGGCTGACGGCGCTCCTGCTCGGCGGCGTCGGTGTCGCGGCGGGCGTGCGCGTCTTCGTGCAGGAGAAGCTCGACACGGCGGCGGTGCTGCGCGCGCTTGGTGCGCGCTCGGGCGACGTGACCGCGGTCTACCTGGCCCAGGCGGCGGCGCTCGGCGTGGCGGGGGGCGTCCTCGGTGTGGCGGGGGGCTACGCGGTGCAAGCCGCGTTGCCGGGCGTGCTGGCTTCCTTCCTCCCCGTCGAGCTTGGCTTCCGGCCGGACCCGCTCGTCGGGGTCATCGGCTTCACCCTGGGCGTGAGCGTGGCCGTGGTGTTCGCGGCGTGGCCGCTGCTCGAGCTGCGCGCGGTGGCGCCCCTGCGCGCGCTTCGCCGCGACGTCGACCCGAGCGGGGGGCGCGAGCGCAGCCTCGCGGTCCCGATCGTGCTGGGCGCGGCACTCCTGGGCGCCACGCTCTGGCAGGCGCCGACCTACAGGATCGGCCTCGCCTACACGGCGGGCCTCGCCGCCGCGCTGCTCGTGCTCGCCGCGGCCGCGCGCGGCCTCACGCGCCTGCTCCGCGCCCACGTCCCCCAGGCCGCCCCCTACTGGCTGCGCCAGGGCGTCGCCAACCTCTTCCGCCCCAGGAACCAGACCCTGCCCACCACCCTGACTGTCGGCTTCGGCCTCTTCCTGGTGGCCAGCGTGCAGATCCTGCAGAGCAACTTGCTGATCGACCTGCAGGGCGATTCGCGGCCCGATCGCCCGAACCTGGTGCTCTTCGACGTGCAGCGCGACCAGCAGGAGGCGGTGGTCGCCCTGCTGCAAGAGCGCGGCCTGCGGCTCGACGACCGCTCGGCGATGGTGCCGGCGCGCATCGCGGGCCTGCGCGGCGACCGGGCCGAGGCGGTGATGGCCAAGTCCGGAGAGACGGCCGCCCAGACCCGGGAAGAGCGCGACCAGCGCTGGGCGCTGCGCCGCGAGTACCGGCTCACCTACCGCGCCGAGCTGCGCGAGACCGAGCGCATCGTCGAGGGCGAGTGGTGGCCCGACGAGCTGCCGGCCGAGGGCCCGACGCCGATCTCGCTGGAGCGCGAGCTGGCCGAGACCCTGGGGGTCGGCGTCGGCGACCGCATGGCCTGGGATATCCAGGGCGTGCCGGTCGACAGCGTCGTCACCAGCTTGCGCGAGGTCGACTGGGGGCGCTTCGCCACCAACTTCTTCGTCGTGTTCCCGCCGGGCCCGCTCGACGAGGCCCCGCAGAGTGTCGTGCTGATCGGCTACATGGCGGGCGAAGACGCGCGCGCGGCCTTGCAGCGCGATCTGGTCGGCGCCTTTCCGAACATCTCGGTCATGGATGCCACCACCCTGCTCCGCGCGGTCTCGACGATCGTCTCCCAGGTGAGCCTGGCCGTCCGCTTCATGGCGGCCTTCACGTTGGCGACGGGGCTCGTGGTGCTGCTCGCGGCGGCGAGCACGGCGCGCTTCCAGCGCATCCGCGAAGCACTCCTGCTGCGCACCCTCGGCGGCCGCGCGCGCACGGTGCGCCGCATCCTCACGACCGAGTCGCTGGTGCTGGGCGCCCTGGCCGCGAGCGTCGGGCTCGGGCTGGCGCTGCTGGCTGCATGGGCTCTCGTGCGCTTCCTGTTCGAGCAGAGCTTCCACTGGCCGGTCGGCGACCTGGTGGTGCTCTGGCTGGTGACGGTCGGGCTGGCCACCGCGCTCGGCTGGAGCCACGCGCGGCCTGCCCTGCGCAGGCCACCGCTGGTCGGCTTGCGCGAGGCGGAGGGCGCCTAGCCATGGCGGGCCTGCGAACCGGGGCTGCCTTCGCCTGCGCACTGCTCCTCGCCGCGGCCGGCCACTCCGAAGGCCGCGGGCTCGACGTGCAGGGCCACCGCGGCGCGCGCGCGCTGCGCCCCGAGAACACCCTGCCCGCCTTCGCCCGCGCGCTCGAACTGGGCGTCTCCACCCTGGAGCTCGACCTGGGCTTGAGCCGCGACGGAAGGCTCGTGGTCACCCACAACCCGCGCGTGTCCCACGAGCTGTGCCTGGACGCCAAGGGCAAACCCCTCCCCGACCCGGGCCCGCGCGTGCGCGATCTCAGCCTGGCCGAGCTGCGCGGCTTCGATTGCGGGCTGCTCCCCGCCGACCCCGAGCGCTTCCCCTCCCCGCCCCACGAGCCGCAGCCGGGCACGCCCATGCCGACCCTGGGCGAGGTCTTCGAGCTGGCGAAGGAGCGCGGAGCGGCCGGCGTGCACTTCAACGTCGAGGTCAAGGTCGACCCGCACAGCGAGGACACGCCCGCGGTCCTGTCGATCGTGCGCACCGCGATCGAGGTCGTCCAAAGGCACGGTGTGCTGGCCCGCACCACGCTGCAGTCGTTCGACTGGAGCGCCCTTCGCATGGCGCGCGAGATCGAGCCGCGCCTGCGCACCGCGGCGCTGCTCGCGCCGGACACGGTCGGCCCGGAGTGGCAGTCGGGTCTCACTCTCGAAGAGCACGGCGACGCCCTGGGCCTGCTGCGCGCGGCCCGCAGCTACGTGGACGACTTCTCGCCCTGGTGGAAGCTCCTGGTCCCGGGCCGCGCCTACGCGGGCCGTCCGGTCGAGGCCTACCAGCAGGCGGGCTTTGCGGTGATCCCGTGGACGGTGAACGAGCCGGAGACGATGGCCCGCCTGATCGATCTCGGCATCGACGGCCTGATCACCGACCGCCCGGACCTGCTGATGGGGCTCGCCAAGAAGCTCGGCCTGCGCGTCGCGCCCGCCCTCTCGCGTGCGCGCGCCACCCGCTAGCCTCTCTTGCCGAGGAGACCCCGATGACCTTCCGCCCCTTCGCCACCGCCATGCTCCGCGCCGCACTCAGCGCCCTGCTCCTGCTCGGCAACGGCGCCGCCGCCGAGACGCCCACGACCGTGAAGGTCTACAAGTCCCCCACCTGCGGCTGCTGCGACGCCTGGGTCGACCACCTGAAGGAGAACGGCTTCACCGTCGAGACCGAGAACCGGGACGACATGGAGAGCATCAAGGCCGAGAACGGCATCCCGGCGAAGCTCCGCTCCTGCCACACCGGCTTCGTCGGCGGCTACTTCGTCGAGGGGCACGTGCCCGCCGCCGACCTGAAGCGCCTCCTGAAGGAGAAGCCCGCGGTCGCGGGGCTGAGCGTGCCGGACATGCCGATCGGCTCGCCCGGCATGGAGGGGCCGAACGCCGAGGCCTACGACGTGCTCGCCGTGGAGAACGGCGGGGGCACCCGCGTATGGGCGTCGCACCCGGCCGCCCGCAGGGAGGCGGCCGGGGCCCACGCCCACTGAGGGGAGTTGCCTCTCGATCAGCGGGCGCGGTGGACGACGCCTTCGGCTGCGCTCTCCAGCTCGTCGAGCGCGGCCGGGAAGTACTCGGCCAGGTGCCACGCGTCGGGCACCATCTCGGGATCGACGGTCAGGCCGATGTCGATCTTGTCGCAGTAGCTGACCACCGTGACGTTCAGGCCCTGGCCCGTGGCCAGCACCGACATCGGCATCAGCGTGTCGACCCGGGCGCCCGCCAGGTAGAGCGGCACCGGGGTGGCGCGCACGTTCGACACCACGAAGTTGCCGGGCAGGGGACCGGAGTCGCCGGCCAGGTCGGCCGCGCCGACGAGCATCGACATGAGCCCGGGGGAGAGGGACTCGCCCATCGCATTCAGGATGTCGAAGCTGCCCGCCTTCACCTCCTCCTTGGCCCGGTTCGAGTTGGCGTGGATCTCGGCCAGGCGCGCGATCGGGTCGCCCTCGTCGGTGGCGATCGGCAGGCTCATCTGGGTGATCTGGTTCTCGAGCTTGGCGTCGTCGGCGGCGCGGGTCGAGACGGGGCACATCACCACGAGCGGTTGCTCGGGTAGCTCGTCGCGGTCGCGCAGGTAGCGGCGCAGGGCCGACGAGACGACGGCGAGCACCACGTCGTTGACCTTGACGTCGAAGTGCTTCTTCAGGTCCTTCACCTTCTCGAGCGGAAGCGAGGCGTAGGCCAGGCCGCGGCGCTTGCTGAGCTGGCCGTTGAAGGAGACCCGGGGCACCTCGTCCACCAGCGGGGCCTCGCTCTGCCCGAGGGCTTCGAGGGCCATCTCCTTGAGGCCGCGCCCCAGGTGGCCGACCAGGGCCCGGCGCCGGTTGCTGTCGTTGCGGAGGCCGTTGCGGAGGAGCTCCCAGCTCGTGGGCTCGCGGGGGGTCGCCTCGTCGTACACCTCCGGGACGACCATCGGGCGGTCGGCGTCGGGGGTCAGGTCGGCGAGCACCTCGCTCAGGCCGGCGCCGGAGGCGCCGTCCATCAGGCAGTGGTGCACCTTCATGTAGAGGGCGCACTTGCCATCGGCCACGCCCTCGATGAACCACAGCTCCCAGAGCGAGCGCGAGCGGTCGAGCGGCTGCTCGTGCAGGTAGCTCGCCAGCTTCGCCAGCTCTTGCACGCTGCCGGGGGAGGGCACGGCGATGCGGTGGATGTGCTTGCGGTAGTCGAAGTCCGGGTTCTCGACCCAGTAGGGGTTGTCGAAGCCGAGGGGGACCTCCTTCAGCTTCCACGTGAAGCGAGGGACGAGCTCGAGCCGCTTGCCGACATGGTCGACGAAGCCGGCGAAGCTGAAGTCGGGGCTGCTGCTGGGGTCGAGAAGGGTGAGGGAGCCGATGTGCGCCTTGGAGACGTCGGTTTCCATCGCGAGGAAGACGGAATCGCCGTCGGGGAGCTGGTAGGCACTCGAGCTGGTCATGTTGCCTCCGTGGAGAATTTGAGTTCTCCGAATTGTATATCATCGATTTCCTTCTGCCATACTTTTCTTTTCCTTCTAAAACAAGTAGTTATGGATACCGACGCAGATCTCGAGGACAGAGAGCCCGTTTTGGGAGAGGACTGGCAGTCAGGCCTTGCGTTTCAGTGGGGCGCTTGAGAGAATCACTGTAGTCCACCGGAGAAGGCCAAATGCCCCGTACCCGGAAGAAGTCCAACCTCGCCGCCGCCCGCGCTCGCATGTACCACGAGCTGATCTTCGACTGCGCCGAGCGGGTCTTCGCCGAGCAGGGCTTCGACGAGAGCACCATGCAGGACGTCGCGGCCGAGGCCGGCGTCTCGCTCAAGACCCTCTACGCCACCTTCCCCGGCAAGGACGACATCTACCGGGCGATCCTCGAGGTCCGCAGCCAGGGCCTGCTCGATGCGTCGGTCTCGGCCGACCCCGAGCGCCCCGCCCTCGAGATCCTGGCCGAGGGAATGCACGGCATCGTCGCCTACTTCATCGAGCACCCGGACTTCTTCCGGATCCTCACCCGGGAAGGCAGCGCCTGGGGGCTGCACCCCCGCGGCCACGCCGGCCAGAAGGGAGCCCTGGCGGGCGCCCAGCTCGTGACCCAGGTCGTCGAGCAGGGCATGAAGGAGGGCGTCTTCCTCGCGGCCGACCCGCGGCTCGCCACGGCCAGCGTCACGGCGCTCCTCCAGGTGCAGCTCGCCGTCCTCCTCGAGGACGACGCCGAGCCGACCGCCGTGGCCGACCAGATCCTGGTCTACCTGCGCCGCCTCCTGTGCGGCAACGACGGAGAGCCCGGCGCCACCGAACGAGCCGCCTGACCCGCACCGACCAGGCGGTCGGACCCCTTCGTGAGCTCGCGGGTTATGATGCGGCGATGAGTCGCACGAAGAGCGTTCTCCTGTACCTGATGGCCGCGTTCTACGTGTTCGCGGGCTTCAACCACCTCATGAACCCGGGGTTCTACCTGGCGATCATGCCGCCGGACCTGCCGAACCCGGAGTGGCTGAACGTCCTCTCGGGGCTCGCCGAGATCGTGCTCGGCGTCTACGTGCTGGAGCCGCGGGTCCGGGTGCTGGCGGCGTGGGGGTTGATCGCACTCCTGGTCGCGGTGTTCCCCGCCAACCTGTGGGTCGCCATGGAGAACGTCGGCGCCGAGGGGCCGGGCAGCGGGGCGGGCGCCGCCAACTGGGTGCGCATCCCCTTCCAGGGGCTCTTCATCGCGTGGGCCTGGTGGTACACGCGCGAAGATGGGAGCACGACGTGACGATCCTCAAGCGCCTGGCGCAGGTGCTGGTCGCGATCCTGATCCTCGCGGCCGTGGTCTACCCCTTCCGGCGCGACCCGATCGGTCCGCTCGCCGGCAAGAGACTCACCGGCGAGGTCGCCAGCGAGACGCCCGCCGACTGGAGCTTCAGCGATGCGCACATGACGATCGCCGTGGAGGTGCGGCCCGACGATCCCCACTCCATCACGACGATCTGCTTCGTGCACGAAGGCACGCTGTACGTGCCGGCCCAGGGCGGCAGCGAAAAGGAATGGACGCAGATGGTCCTTGCGGACCCGCGCGTCCGCCTCAAGATCGGCGAGCGCATCTACCCGGCCCGGGCCACGCGCATCACGGACGAGAGCCAGCGCGAGGCGATGATCGCCTCGGCCGCCGGCAAGTACGAGAGGCTGGCAGCGGCCCAGGCGGGCGAAAACCCGCCAGAGGACGTCTGGGTGTTCCGAATCGACCCCCGCTGAATAACCCCGCCGCACCTCGCGTCGAATCCTGCGAACCCTGGTGGCACCTGCCGGGGGGACACAAGGAGCCGACACGATGAAACTTCTCGCCACGATCCCGATCGCCTGCCTCCTCCTGCTGCTTCCTGCCGTGCCCTCGGCGGCCAAGCACGAGCGACACGCGAAGCGCGTGGATCACAGGCGCCCCCAGGTCGAGCGCTACGCGGGTGAGCTCCAGCACGCCGCGGCCGATCTCGAGTACCGGACGAAGCGCCTCCTGAAGCGGGCCAGGCGCGTGACGCACCATCCGAGCCGCAGCGAGCGCAAGGCCCTGAAGCGGCTCAAGCGCCTGCACCGCGAGGCGCGGAGCTTCCACGTGGCCACCGAGGAGGGCCGACGGCTCCGACACCTGACGAGGGACTTCCGCGAGGTCGCGCACGCGTATGACGACGCCGCCCGCCGCTTCCGGAGCCTCCACCCCAACAAGAAGATGCGCCGCCAGTTCCGCCGCACCGGGCACCTGATCGGGCGGATCGAGGCCGACCTCGAGCGGGCGCGGCTGGCGCGCATCGATCGGCGGGAGCGCCGCCACCGGCACGCCCGCCGCGGCTGGCGCCACCACCGATGGGACTTCGCCTGGCGCTAGCTCGCCCGGTGCCACCGCGCCCAGCACCCGGGCCACCGCGGGCCCTCGGAGCTTCCGGGGGCCCGCACTGGTTGGCGGGCTCGGAGAGGGCGGCCGTTAGCGTCCCCCAGCGCGAGTTGCGAAGATTGCGGCCATGAGCGCCCCCTCTACCACGGGTCACGTGGTCGCCGTGATCGGCGGCGCGACCGCCGGGGCCGAGGTGGCGGCACGGCTGGCCGACCACGGCTGTCGCGTGGTCGTCTTCGAGCAGAACCCCCGGCCCTTCGGCAAGATCGAGGACGGCCTGCCGCGCTGGCACGCCGGTCTGCGCAACAAGGAGTATGCGACGATCGGCGAGAAGCTGGCCCGCCCCGGCATCGAGTTCGTCCCCAACACCCGGGTGGGCGGCGACGTCGAGTTCGCCGAGCTGTGCCGCGAGTGGGGCTTCTCGGCGGTGGTGCTGGCCTGCGGGGCCTGGCGCGACCGGCCGCTCCCGATCGACGGCGCCGAGGCCTACGTCGGCAAGGGCCTGATCTACCAGAACCCCTTCATCATCTGGTTCAACCACTACGAGGAGGCCGGCTACGCGGGTGAGACCTTCACCTGCCGGGACGGAGCCCTGGTCGTGGGGGGAGGCCTGGCCTCGATCGACGTGGCCAAGGTGATCATGCTCGAGACCACGCGGGCCCGGCTCCGCGAGCGGGGCGTCGAGGTCGACATGCTCCAGCTCGAGCTGAAGGGCATCCCCAAGACCCTGGACGCCCACGACCTGCGCTGGGAAGACCTGGGCCTCGAGGGCTGCACGATCTTCTACAGGCGGCGACCCGAGGACATGCCGCTGGTCGAGATCCCGGACGGCGCCGACGAGGCCCGCACCGAGAAGGTGCGGCTCACGCGCCGGCGGCTGCTCGACAAGGCGACGGAGAAGTTCTGCTTCAAGCTCGAGCCGCTCTCCGCGCCGGACGGCCTGCTCGTCGAGGACGACCAGGTCGTAGGCCTCCGGCTGCGCCGCACGCGGGTCGAAGGCGGGCGGGTCCACCCCACCGAAGAGACCTACGAGCGGCGCGGCGTCTACGTGATCAGCTCGATCGGCTCGATCCCCGAGCCGATCCCGGGCATCGAGATGAAGGGCGAGCTCTTCGCCTTCACCGATTGGGACTTCGGCCGCCTCGACGCCTACCCCAACGTCTTCTCGGTGGGCAACGTCGTCACGGGCAAGGGCAACATCGTGGCCTCGCGCAAGCACGCGGGCCAGGTGTACGAGGAGGCGCTGGCCTCCTTCCTCGGGCTCGGCGAGGACGGCCACGAGGCCGAGGCCGCCATGCTCGAGCACGAGACGATCGGCGAGCAGGCCGAGAAGATCGCCGACGAGCTCGGCACCACGGCGCCCCCCTCCCCTCAGGTGGTCGCGGAGATCCTCGAGCGGACGCGACGGCGACAGGATGCGGTGGGCTACGGCGGCAGCTACGCGACCTGGCTCGAGAAGGTCGCGCCGATCAGCGGCTCCTAGCGGAGGCACGATGCAGCTCAAGTACGGATGCAACCCCCACCAGAGCTTCGCCAGCGCCGAGGCGCTCGCCGAGGGCGACGCGCCCGTCACGCTGTTGAACGGCAACCCGTCGATGATCAACTTCCTCGACGCCCTGAACGCCTGGCAGCTGGTGCACGAGGCGCGGCGCGCCACGGGCCTGGCGGCGGCGGCCTCCTTCAAGCACGTCTCTCCCGCCGGCGCCGCCGTGGCGAACGATCTCACCCCGGAGCTGGCGCGCGCCTACGAGGTGGAGGGCAAGGATCTCACGCCGGCGGCCCTGGCCTACGTGCGGGCGCGCGGTGCCGACCCCAAGTGCTCGTTCGGCGACTTCGCCGCGCTCTCGGACCCCGTCGACCTCGAGACCGCCACCTTTCTGAAGGGCGTCGTCTCCGACGGAATCGTGGCGCCGGCATACGAGCCCGAGGCCCTAGAGATCCTGAAGACCAAGAAGAACGGCGGCTTCATCGTGCTGCAGGCCGAGCCCGGCTTCGAGGCCCCGGTGCAGGAGAGCCGCGAGGTCTTCGGCATGAAGCTGGTGCAGGACCGCAACAACCACGTGATCGGCGATGCGGAGCTGGAGGGCGTGGTGTGCGGCGAGCTCGACGACGCGGCCCGCCGCGATCTCCTGCTCGGCCTGGTGGCGCTCAAGTACACCCAGTCGAACTCGGTGGGCTACTCGCTCGGCGGCCAGATGATCGGCATCGGCGCGGGCCAGCAGAGCCGCGTCGACTGCACCAAGCTGGCCGGCAGCAAGGCCGACCTCTGGCACCTGGGCACCCATCCCAAGGTGCTGGGCCTGGCCTTCAAGAAGGGCGTCAAGCGCCAGGAGCGCATCAACTGGCGCGTCCGCTACATCGAGGGCGACCTGACCCCCTTCGAGACCGAGGCCCTGGCCGAGGCCCTCGAGGCCCCCCTCGACCCGCTCCGCGACGACGAGCGCAAGGAGTGGATCGCCCAGCTCGACGGCGTCTCCCTGGCCTCGGACGGCTTCATCCCCTTCCGCGACAACATCGACCACGCCCAGAAGCACGGCGTCAAGTACATCGCCCAGCCCGGCGGCTCCACCCGCGACGGCGAGATCGAGGCCGCCTGCCGCGAGTACGGCATCACCCTCGTGCACACGAAGCTCCGGCTCTTCCACCACTAAGGCCGCTTCGCTTCTTTCTTTGACGCGCGGCGGGGCGGGGTTCATTCCTCAGAATGGCTCGGCCGAGGCAGGGTGGCCCGCGCAGCGGCGTGGACAGCGTGTCGCCTACGCGGCTTGCGCCGCAGGCGACCTTGCTGACGACGACCAGGTAGCCTGCCTGCGCTTTATTTCCTCGGAACGAACCCCGCCCCGCCGCGCTCGTTCGAGGTCGAACTCGAACTCGGAGCTGATCGCGGGGCGGCGGGCACCCGTAGCGAAGTAAAGCGCAGGCAGGCTCGCAGGCCGCTGGGCCAGGTCGCCTGCGGCGCCAGCCGCGGAGGCGACACTGCGTCCACGCAACGCCGGAAGTAGAGCGTCCCGGCCGAGCCATGAGCGTAGGGTGCCCGCCGCCCCGCGATCC
>NYZB01000223.1 GCA_002687015.1 Deltaproteobacteria bacterium | reverse complement strand
GCAGGCAGGCTACCTGAGCGTCGCTAGCAAGGTCGCCTGCGGCGATAGCCGTATAGTCGACACGCTGTCCACGCCGCTGCGCGGGCCACCCTGTCCCGGCCGAGCCATTCTGAGGAATGAACCCCGCCCCGCCGCGCGTCAAAGCAAGAAGCGAAGCGGCCCCACAGGGGCCTGCCTGGTCAGGGGTTCATCGCGTAGGCGCCGTCCAGGACCTCGACCTGCTGCTCCCAGACCCGCGTGTAGCGGTCGGAGTCGTGCCGTGGCTTCCGGATCATCTCGCGGCAGCACTCCATCTGCGCCTCGGTGCTGCTGGGTTGGCTCAGCAGCTGGAGCGCGTGCTCCGAGATGTCGCTCACCATGAACTCGAAGATCTGCTCCAGCAAGTCGTCCGTGATCCCGTAGATGCGCGAATTCTCGAGGATCAGCTGCGCGTAGACGACCAGCGCGAAGATCTCGCCCCCCGCGAGCAGGAAGTCGACCTCCTTCATCTGGTCCGGACCGGGCGGGGAGCTCTCGAGCATCTTGCGAAAGATCTCCGTCTGCTCCAGGAAGAGACGCACGTTCGGGAGGTCGACGCCTTCGAAGGCGCCGTGGTAGTCGTGGAACTGGATCTGGCCCAGGCCCCGGGTGCTGCCCTGGTGGAAGAGGAAGTCGTCGTTGCGCGCCTCGTCCTGCTTCGCGATCTCCGGGTACTCGGTGGGATTGAAGAAGTAGTTCGGCATGAACTTGGCGATCAGCGCAATGTTCACGTGCACGGTCCCTTCCAGCTTCGGAAGGGCCCGGATGTCGATGGCCGCCTGGCTGAAGTAGGTCTCCTTCTCGAAGCCCCGAGCCGCAATCGCGTCCCACAGGAGATCGATGACGGCCTCGCCCTGCGTCGTGACCTTCATCTTGACCATCGGGTTGTAGAGGAGGTAGCGGCGATCTTCGGAGGAGGCGGCCCGCATGTAGTCGGCCGCCCGGAGGGCGAAGAGCTTCATCGCGACGAGCCGCGCGTAGCCCTCGACGAACATGCGGCGCACGTGCGACATGTCGGTGACGCGCATCCCATAGAGCTTCCGGTTGTGGGCGTGTGAGATGGCTTCGTAGAGGGCGTGGGTGCAGATGCCGATCGAGGCCCAGCCGAGGTTGTACTTGCCGACGTTCACGGTGTTCAGCGCCGCATTCCACGCCTCGCGACCCCGGTGCAGGATGTCCTCCTCGCGGACGGGGTAGTCGCGCAGCTCGTACTCGGAGACGTAGTTCTGGCTCGCCACCACGTTCTGGATGAGGTGGTAGTTCTCGTGCTGCGAGTCGGCGGCGAAGAACACGTACTCGTCGTCGTCTTCGTCTTCGTCTTCGTCTTCGAATCGCCCGAAGGTCGACACGATGGCAGCCTCGTTGCCGTTGCCGATGTAGTACTTGCGGCCATTGGCCCGCCAGCCCTCTCCGTCGCGGGTGAGGACCATGTCCGTGGAGTAGATGTCCGCCCCGTGGCTCTTCTCGGAGAGACCGAAGGCGAAGATGCCCCCGCTCTCCAAGGCCTCCGAGGCGCGCTTGCGAAGCCCCTCGTTCCCGGTCATCCAGATCGGCCCGAGGCCCAGCACCGAGACCTGCCATACGTACCAGTACTGGAGCCCGTAGAAGCCCAGGATCTCGGCGAACTCGCAGATCCGCCAGGTGTCCCAGCGAGCATCGGCCGCGCCCTCTCCGGCCGGCGTGCACATGGAGGCAAAGATGCGCTCCCGGCCCACGAACTCGACGAAGTCGGCGTACCAGGGCCGGTCGTAGTAGTCCTCGAGGAGCTTCTTCTTCCCCTTCGTTTCGAAGAACTCGATCGTCTTGCGCATGATCTCCCGCGACCCTTCGTCGGGGTAGGGGCGATCGTGGCTCTTCGGATTCAGCAGGATCATGGCGGCGCTCCCGGATTCTGGGGAATCCGATCCTACCAGAACAGGGAGCGTCGACGGGGAAGATCACCTGCCCTCCTGCCGACCTCCGCTCAGAAGCCGAGCTGCTTGGCGAGGTAGTGGAGCATGGTCTCGTCACTGCCCCCGCCGATGGTCCCGACCCGGGTATCGACGAAGGCGCGCCCCGCCATCGACTCCTTCATGAGGCCGTAGCCTCCGTGGAGCTGAAGACACTCCGTCGCCACCTCGAGGGCGGCGTTGCAGCTGAAGAGCTTCGCCATCGTGATCATCGTGGTGGCCTCTTCGCCGGCCACCAGCGAGCGCACGCAGGCATCGTTCAGCGCCCTGGCCGCCGTGATCTGCGTCCACAGGTGGGCCATCTTGAACTGCGTGTTCTGCATCTTGGAGAGGGGCTTTCCGAAGAGCACGCGTTCCTGGGTCCACTTCTTGGTCTCCTCCCATAGCAGCTCCGAGGCACCGAGCTGGCTGATGCAGGCCACCAGTCGCTCATGCTGGAACTGCATCATCTGCTGCTGGAAGCCCCGCCCGATCTCGCCGATGGTGTGGGCCACGGGGACACGCAGGTCCTCGAAGAAGAACTGGCCTGTGTCGGAGCCCCAGAGCCCGATCTTGTCGAGCAGGTCGTAGCGGAGGCCGGCGAGGTCGGTCGGCACGATGATCTGCGAGAAGCCCGAGTAGCCGGCCTCGGGATCGGTGACCGCCAGCAGGCAGAGCCAATCCGCGTTGGCGGCGTTGGTGATGTAGATCTTCGATCCGTTGATGATCCAGTCTTCCCCGTCGCGGACCGCCCGGGTCTGGATCGCCGAGACGTCGGAGCCCGCATCGGGCTCCGTCACGGCGATGGCCGAGACCGTCTCGCCGGTGATCGCGGGAGCCAGGAAGTCCCGCTTCAGCTCCTGGCTCCCGAACTGGGCCAGCGAAGGGGTCGCCATCTCGGTGTGGACGCTGATCGCGAGGGTCGCGCCCGCGTTGTCCGAACGCCCCAGCTCCTCGTGCATGACGGCCGAGAAGGACCAGTCGAGCCCGGCCCCGCCATAGGCGGGGTCGTAGCGGAGGCCCAGCATTCCCAGATCGCCCATCTTCTTGAAGAGGCTCTTGTCGATGCGGCCCGCCGCGTCGAAGTCTCTGGCGCGCGGCCGCAGCTCGTCCTCGGTGAACCTGCGCACGGTGTCCCGGAAGGCCTCGTGCTCCGGTGTCGAGTAGAGATCGCTGGACATGGGGTGCCTCTTCGTGGTGGTCGAGCGGGAGAAGGGGCACCCAGGGTGAGCCAGAAGCGAGCGCGCGTCACTACCCGGATCCGCATCGGCTCCGACCGACGGAAGAGGAGCTCGAGGAGATGGCCTGGTGCCACGAGCTCCAGCCGGATCAGTCCTCGTCGGCGGGGGGCGCGGGCGCTTCCTCGCCTTCCTCCAGCCGGACGGCGAAGTCCGTCAGCAGGTTCGCGAGAGTGCTGCGATCGGCCTTGCGGTGGTCCACGCCGGCGAGCTCCTCCGAGGCCTTCCGCAGGGCCTCCTCGTGGTGTCGCTGGATCGACGCCGAGAGCAGCTTGCCCTGCTCGAGGAGCTGGCTTCGGAGCTTCCCCTCGGCCTCGCTCGAGGTGGCTCGGAGATCGGCGAAGGCCGCCTCGAACGCAGCCTTCTGGCGGGCCAGCTCCGCCTCCAGACGGCCCTCCCCTTCCAGACGCAGGTCCCCTTCGTTCCGGATGCGTGTGGCGAGGTCCGCCAGCTTCGTTCCCTGGGCGCTGTCCGCGGCGGCGAAGCGCCGGGTGATGGACTCCTGGAGCTCCGCGAGCTTGCGATCCATCTCGGATCCGAGTCGGCCCAGCTGCTCCGTCAGGCTTCGCTCGAGCGACTCGACGGCGTCGCGTTGGGTCTGGAGATCGTGGCCGATCAGGATGTCGCGAACCTTGGTCAAGTCCTCGAGCGTCGGGACGGTCGCGCGCGTCTTTCGGGCCTGGTCGGTCGCCGACTCGCGGCCACCGGCCTTGCTGCCCTTCCGGAATGCCATGGGTTCTCCTCTGCTCGGGACCGCGGCGCACGGGCCCCCTGGGTGAGTTGCAACCGGAGAGGGTTGGGTGACGCGGCCTCGCTCGAGACCCGGCAACTACGCGGCGAAGTGGGCGAAAGGGCGAGAGTCGGGGCGATTGGAGAGCCACGCCTCGCGGCCCGTGAACCGGGCTGGCTCCCCTCGTGACCCACAGGCGAACCCCTGCACGAGGACTCCGCCATGACCCCGCATCCCCGTCTCGCCCGCCTCACGGCCGCCGTTGCGGCCCTCCTGTGCCTCGCCGCGGCACCGGCCCTGGCCAACCCGCCCGAGGGCCTCTCCTACGACGAGCCCTTCGCCACGATCACCAACCCCGCGACGGGCGAGACCACGACGGTCTCCCGCCGGGCGGACGGCTGGGGCGAGAGCCACCGCCGCGTCCTGACCCGGGACCGCGACGGGCGGATCACCGAGGATCGGCGGGTGTACAACCACCCCTTCGCGGTTCGCCGCAGCCCCGACGGCTCGGGCGCGTCCCGGGTTCACAGCGGCCCCCTCGGCCGCTTCCTCACGCGCATGCGCTGGGACGCCGAGGGCCGGCCCACGATGATGACCCAGGACGATCTCTGGGACGAAGAGCCGCCCGAGAACATGCTGAACCGCCACCTGTTCCGGGACAACCGCAGGCCCAGCCGACTGCACCTGCCCTTCGGCCACCTGCGCCACCCCGACGGGAGCACCGTCACGTCCCGGGGCACCGAGGAAGGCGGCCGCGAAGTCGAGGCGCGAAACCCCTGCGGCGAGGTGACCCGGCGCGACTCCCACCCGCCGAGGCGGCGCTGAGGCCCGCGGCGGGGCGCGCTACCACACGGCCACGGGGGCTCCGATCGACCCCGTCGCCCCCTGGATCGGCACCGGCGAGTAGAAGTACGCGAACTGGTAGACGCCCTGCCCGGCCAGCTCCGAGAGCTTCAGGTTCTCCTGGTTCACAATGCCATGACGCGTCTGCAGGAAGGTGTGCACGCAGAAGACGCAGTCGGGGTCGGGATCGGGAACGGCGTCGACGGGCCAGGTGTCGGCGCCGGTCACGCCGACCCGGGCCTCGGCGAGCCAACGGGCGACCTCCATGCCGATGCCCGGCGAGCCGGAATTGTACTTGGCGTTGTCGCGGATCCAGTGCTCTTCCCAGCCCGTGCGGAAGAGCACCGCGTCGCCGGGCTGGAGGGCGAAGTCCGCCATCCCCTGTTTCCCGAGGGCCGCTCGCACGTCCTTCAGGGAGATGACTTCACCGGCCTCCATCGACGAGACACCGCGCGCTGCGGCCACGTCGATGAGCACGCCCCGCGCCACGATCGGGTGGAGTCGCTCGCTCCCCAGCTTCTCGAGGCCGTAGGCGGTGACGATCTCCTGGGCGCTGTGCCCGTTGTAGTAGCGGATCTCGGCCTTGCCGCCGTCGGAACCGATCTGCACCCCGATGTGACCGAGACCGTCGAACTGGGTGCCCACCTGACTGATCTCGGTGGCCAGGAACTCGTCGTTCCAGACCATCCCGTTCTTGCCCATGGCGCCGCCGGTGGGAGCGCCGGGGATGCGCAGCAGGAAGCCCCGGTCACCGAAGAGCGGCATGTCGGAGGAGTAGACCTGGCCGATCTTCAGCGCCCTCCCCTGCTTCACCTGCGCCAGTGCCCGCTGCACGACCTCGGGCTTCGTGTACCAGTTGGTGGAGCCCGCCTGATCGTCCGCGCCCCACAGCGTGTTCGGCCACCAGCGCACGCCGAGCGGTGTCTCCATGCAGTCGCCGTCCACCCAGGCCTTGCCTTCCAGGTGGCGGAAGGCCTCGCAGTCGGCGAGCGCGGGCGTGGCGAGCAGGGCCGACCCGAGAGCGAAGCAGACGAGGGTGGGAAGGGGCATGGCGACCTCCAGGTTCGTGACGGCGACCATGGTACCGGCCTACTCCCCACCGGCCTCCGAGCCCGGACGAGGAAGGGGGGGCGAGGGTGCGAGGGAGGGACCCGATGCTGCCGGGTCGGACAGCGGGCTCCGGAAGTGCAGGTCGCGCTGCGGAAAGGGCACCTCGATCCCGGCTTCGGCCAGCGCGGTGTTCACGCCTACGTTGATCTCACTGCGCGTCGTGATCCAGTGGTCGGGGTCCGAGACCCACACGCGTAGCTGGAAGAGCAGAGCGCTGTCGCCGAACTCCATGAAGGCCGCGTAGGGCTTGGGGGACTCGAGGACCTTGCCGTGATGGCTTGCGACCTCCAGGAGCAGGGCCTGCACGCGTTCGGGATCGGTGCCGTAGGCGACGCCGAAGTCGAGGTCGATGCGGCGCCGGCGGTCCGAGAGGGTCCAGTTGGTCACCTGCTGGGAGACGAGGTCGGCATTGGGCACGATGATCTCGGCGCCATCCCAGGTGCGGATCGTGCTCGAGCGGATCCCGATGCGGCGCACGTCGCCATGGGTGAGGCCCATCTGCACCGTGTCGCCGACCTGCACCGGCCGCTCGAAGAGGAGGATCAGCCCCGACACGAAGTTGTTGACGGGGTTCTGGAGGCCGAAGCCGATCCCCACACCGAGGGCACCGAGGACCAGCGCCAAGCGATCGAAGGGAAGACCGACGGCCGAGAAGGCGATCCACAGGCCCAGCACCACGATGCCGTAGTGCAGCATGGTCGAGAGCGCGTGGGGTACGCCGCGCTGCATGCGAACCCGGGGGAACACTTCGACCTCGAGCAGGAAGCGAAGGAGGGTCGAGAGCTTCGTGGCGACCCAGAGGATCGCGACGACCAGCAGGGGATCGCCCAGGCGCAGATCGAGCTCGCCGACGCTCACCGAAGTGCCGAGCCATGCGGTGGCGCTCCCGTAGACGGCATCCCGGATCGCGAAGATGCCCAGGGCGAAGTGCAGCCAGACGAGGGCCGCGGCCCAGGCCATGCCGCGGCGTACGGCAGCGCGGACCCGGCGCGGCTGGAAGCGGATCATCCGGACCGTGCGTGCGGTCTCACTGCCGAGCAGGATGGCCAGGAAGTTGCGGCCCACCTGGAGGGCGCCCATCACGACGACACCCAGGTAGGCCGAGTAGAGCACTCCTTCGCCGACCACCCTCGACAGGTCGACGTAGCCCAGCACGTTGGCTGCGATGGCCGCGCCCAGCAGGACGACCCCCAGTCGCGTGAGCGCCCACAGCAGGGCGGGGCTCGTCAGCTCGAAGCTCTGCTCGCGTTCCAGGCGCCGCGGCCGCAGCAGCCACAGCAGTGCGGCGAGGGCCAGACCGAGCTCGGAGACCAGCATCCAGCGCTCGAGCTCGGCCAGGGGCTCGATGATCCCCCGCAGGCGGTCGAAGAGGTAGAAGGCGGCGAGACCCGCGAGCCAGCCCTGGAAGCCGCTGGGAACGGCCACGGAGAGCACCCGCAGCGCCGGCGCGAGCAGTACCAGGCCCATCAGCTCGATCACGGGCCGCGGCGAGTGTTCCACCCAGAGGGGCGCCAGGCTGAGCCCGGCGACCAGCGCCATCGACCACGGGCGGCGGAGCAGCAGCCGCGCGCGCTCCCGGCGCGGGTCGTCCTCTGCCCAGTCCCGTGCGCGTGCGCGCAGGACCAGGATGACGAGCCATGCGAGGACGACCGTCGCGACCAGGCGCCGCACCGGCGCCCGGGGCGAGCTCCAGTAGGCGACGAACTCCTGCCAGTCCGCTCCGGCGCGCCCGCGCAGGCTCTCCACCAGCTCGTCGGCAGCGACCGGCGCGGGGAGCTGCCAGAGCGGGGGACGTTCCGGCGAGAGCAGGCTCATGCGCGTCGTGCCCCGGCGCGAGTGGATCGCCGCCAGCGCCGCGCCGCCGTCGGAGGCCAGGGTGGCGAGCTTCTGCTGGAGCGCGAAGAGCTGGCCCAGCCGCTGCGAGACCCGGCGGTCGGCGGCTGCGAGACCGTCGAGTGCCTCGCGCACGGCGCCGCGGACCGCAGCGGGCGTATCCTCCGCACGAGCCTGGGCGAGAGTCGCCTCCCAGCGGACGCGCCGGGCCGCAAACTCCTTCCGCATCGCCTCCAGGTTGGCGAGGCGCTGCTCGAGGCGGCCGCTCCAGACCGACACCGTCCGCTGCCGCTCCAGCCAGGCCTCCTCCAGGTCCGAGAGGCCGGCCAGCCGGACGTCTCGCGCCAGCTCGCGATCGAGCTGGTCGCGGGCCTCGGCCAGCTCTTCGGCGAAGGCACGGCTCTGCTCGGTGATCTCGTCGATCACGGCATCGGGCTCGGCCAGCTGCCGGGCCTCCCGCTCCAGGCGGGCCAGTCGTTCGGCCTCGGTCGGAACCTCCGAGAGCTCGAAGGGCTGCGGCGGCGGCGGCGCAACGACCTCCTCGGGTGTCTGACCCGCAGAGGGAGCCCCCAGCACCAGCAGCAGACCCAGGAGCATGGGGGCAATGCGAGGCACGGCGGGAGGGTCGCCGATCCCGGTGGCGACGTCGATCGAATCCGAGCCCCGACGAGCAGGCGGCGGGCGTCGGGGGCACACCGCCCGCCTGAAAAATGGGGTCCAGGAGGGTGACCTCGTCCCCGGCAGCGGTGCCGCGGCTACCTTCCGCGAGAATGGAAGAAGAGCTGCGGGTCGGGAGGACGCGGGCGCGCGCTGAGGAGTGGGCCCTGGTGCTCTTCTCCCAGGGCCTCGCGTCGCGGATCGATCGGGTTCCTTCCGGCTTCGCGCTGCGAGTGGCGGCCCAAGACGCAGAACGGGCCGAGGCGCTGCTCCGCGTCTACGAGCTGGAGAACCAGCCCGCACCGTGGCCTCGCGAGGAGCGGGCGCCGCCCCTGGTGAAGGGGACGGCGCCACGAGATGGAGCCCTCGCCGTCGTCGTCGCGATGGTCCTCTTCTACCTGGTCACGGGTCCCCGCAACGCTGCGGTGGATTGGTTCATCGCCGGCAGCGCCGACTCGGCGCGCATCCAGGCGGGAGAGATCTGGCGCGTCGTCACGGCCCTGACCCTGCACGCCGACGCGGTGCATCTGATCGGGAATGCCCTCTTCGGGTGCTTCTTCCTGGCGATGCTGGGGCGCAGCCTGGGTCCCGGGATGGCCTTCTTCCTGGTCGTCCTGGCGGGCGCGGGCGGGAACCTCGTGAACGCCCTGTTGCGCAGCGCGGCCCACAGCTCGGTCGGCGCATCGACCTCGGTGTTCGGTGCGGTCGGCCTGCTGAGCGGCCTCGGTGTGGCACTGCGAAGCCGGCGGGGCGACCGTTGGGGCCGCGTCCTGGTCCCGGTGGCCGGTGGCCTCGGCGTCCTGGCCATGCTGGGCAGCGCCGAGGGACGCGTCGATGTCTTTGCCCACCTGTTCGGCCTCCTGGTGGGTGTGCCTCTGGGTGTGTTGGTGGGTTGGACGTTGAGAAAGCCCGCTGGTGCGCCGAGCCAGATTGCGTGGGGAGCGGGCGCAGTGGGCGCCCTGCTCCTCTGCTGGAAGCTCGCTCTGGCCTGACGGCGTTCCATCGATCGGGCGCCGACCCGGGCGCCGTCTCGCGGGGCTCGCGCTCCTCCTCAGCGGGCGGCCGCGCGGATCTCGGCCAGGCCCTGGGAGACCACGGGCCGGCCCTCCCGGTCGACGGTCTCGAACGCGAACTCGTCTGGCCTGGACCCCGCCCACACGCGGGTCTCGATCGGCTGCCCGGGAATCACGGGGCGGGCGAAGCGCAAGGCCATGCGGGCGAGGCCGGTCGGGTCGCCGCCGGCCAGCTCGTCGACCAGCGCCTTCGAGACGAAGGCCATGGTGCACAGGCCGTGACCAATGATGCCGGGCAGGCCCGCACGCCTGGCGGCCTCGGCGTCGAGGTGGATCTTCGTTCGATCGCCCGATGCCTCGGCGTAGCGGTAGGTCTGGTCGTCATCGAGGTGCTGGGTGACCTGCGCGACGGGCTCCCCCCGCGAGGCAGCGCCCTCCACGGGCTCGTCGCGGGCCTCCCTCCGTGAGGCTCCCCGCACGAAGAGGGTGAAGAGCGTCGTCTCGATCGGGTCCCCGTGCTGGTTGTGGGACACCAGCTCGATCGCGATCGTCTCACCGGAACCCCTGTCCTCGATCGCCACGATGCGTGCGGCGGTCGAGATCTCGTCCCCAGGCCGGATCGGGGCGTGGAAGCGCATGTCCTGCTCGCCGTGCAGGGCGCGCTTGAAGTCGATGCCGAGCTCGCGATCGCCGATCGCCTGGCCCAGGGCCTTCGGATGGTAGACGACGCTGAAGAGCGGGGGCGCGACCCTCTCGTGCCCCTGCTCGCCGAAGAAGCGGGGGTTGTCCTCGTTGATGGCGTGGGCGTACCGTTCGCTCGCTTCGGTCGTCACCGTGTAGGAGGTGGGCGGATAGGAGCGACCCACCAGCTCGCGGTTCATGGCCACGGCTCAGCTCACGCCGGCGGCGCCGGGCCCGACCCCTTCGGGCGGCCACGGGGCGACGCCGTCTTCGAGGGGCACCTCCAGGCTGCGCAGGATCTGGGAGATCATGCGCCAGGTCCCGATCGCGCCCACCAGCTCGAGCTGCTCCTCGGCGCTGGGCAGGGCCTTCGCACAGGCCTGCCAGGTGCTGGCGGAGATCGCGCCGCGCTCGAGGGTCTCGTCCGTCGCGGCCAGGACAGCGCGATCGGCATCGGACCATCCGTCGTGGACCCGCCAGTCACGCACCGCCTTCAGGTCGGCCTCGTCGACGCCGAGCTGCCGCGCGACCCGCCAGTGCTGGGTCCACTCGTAGACCGAGTCGGTGGCCCAGCCAATGCGCATGATGATCAGCTCGCGCAGGCGGGCATCCAGCTTGCCGCGGGTCAAGAGGCCCATCAGCAGGTCGGCGACCCGCTGCGCCAGCATGGGCTGGCGGAGCAGGATGCGAAAGATGCTCAGCTCGGCCAACGCGTCGGCGAGCCCGACCTCGGAGGCCGCTTGCCTCGCCTCTTCCATCGAGAGCATCGCAATGCGCGGCTCGCTCATGGTCACCCTTCCTTTCTTCGGGGGCAGCCCTCAGCTGCCCAGCTTGTGGCGCCAGGCGTCGAATGCCTCGACGATGGCAGCCGGCTTCTCGACGTGGACCCAGTGGCCGCAATCGGGCACCACCGCGAGCTCCGCATCGGGGAGCTGGCCCGCGATGATGGGCGAGGCCTTCGGGCCCATCGGGTCCTTGTCCCCCACGACCAGCAGCACGGGGCACGCGATCGAGGCGAGCTTGGGCGTGAGCGGGTCGTCGTGGAGGCTCTTCAGGGTACGCGTGACGTGGGCGATGCCCTGGGCATCGCCGAGGATGGTCTTCTTGCTCTTCTCGCCGTAGATGGCGCGGGCGAGCCCAGCGTTGCCATCCTTCTCGCCAGCCAGCGCGATCCGCTCGTACCAGCCGGCGATCTTCTCGCTGCACTGGCTGGCGGTGCCGATCAGCACCAGGCCCGCCACCTGCTCCGGGTGCTCCAGCGCGGTCGTCATCGCGACGATTCCGCCCATCGAGTGGCCGACCAGCACGACCCGCGGGCTGCCGAGCTCGCGGATGACGTTGGAGACATCCGCGGCCAGGTCCTCACGACGGTACCCGCCCGGCGGTGCTTCGGACTCGCCGTGCCCGCGTTGGTCGAGCCGGGCGACCCTCCCCCGTTCGGAGAGCGGGCCGGCCAGCCGGTCCCAGATCTCGAGCCTGTCGACCAGCCCGTGCAGGCACAGGAAATCGATCGGCCCCTCGCCCTGGGTGGCGAGGCGCAGCTCGTGTCCACCGGCATCGACCCGGCGGAAGCGGGGCTCACTCATGCAAACCGCATCACACCCTGGTCGATCACGACGTCGCCGTCCTGGTTCTTCGTCTGGAAGAGACAGGTGTCGCCGTCGACCCACATGCTCACGACCAGATCGTCGCCGGGCATGACCGGCTTCGAGAAGCGGGCGTCCATCGCCTTGAAGCGGGCGGGGTCGCTGCCGCACACGGTGTGCAGCAGGGCCCGTCCGGTGAACCCGTAGCTGCAGAGACCGTGGAGGATCGGCCGCTCGAAGCCGCCCATCTTCGCGAAGGAGGGATCGGAGTGCAGCGGGTTGCGGTCCCCGGAGAGCCGGTAGATCAGCGGCTGGTCCATGCGCGTCTCGTAGCGCAGCTCGTGGTCGGGCTTGCGATCGGGATGGCTCCAATCGGGGCTCGGCCCGCGCTCGCCGCCAAAGCCGCCCTCGCCGCGCATGAAAGCCGTCATCTTGGTGCGGAAGAGGGGCTTGCCGGTCGCGAGGTCGACGCTCTCGGACAGCATCTCGACGACGGCACCCTTGCCCTTGTCCCAGATCGCGCCGATCGAGCCCGTGCTCTCGATCTCGCCCTCGGGCGGGATCTCCGAGAGCAGCTCGATGCCCTGGGCGCCGTGGAGCATGAGCGCCGGGTTGAAGCTGCCGAGCTTGTCGAAGGGTACGCCGCCGCCGCCCAGCACGACCGCCATGGTGGGCAGCGCACGCTGGGGCGTGTCCTTGGTGTTCTCGGTCGTGAAGGCCAGCTCGTCGACGCCCGCGCCCACGCCGAGGGCGTAGAGCAGGGAATCCTTGGAAGTCCAGGAGCGGCGGAGGGGGTCGCCGGACAGGCCGACGGCATCGGGGTTGATGGGCATGGAAATCTCCCGTGGTGGTTGGGTGGAGGTCGGGCGATCGGACCTAGGTGACGATCCGGTAGAGGACGGTACCGCGTGCAGCGATGGCGCCATCGCCTGCGTTCGCGACCTCGACGTCGGTGAAGAAGATCTCGTTGTCGCGCTGCACACAGCGGCCGTAGGCGACGAGATCGGCCTTGGGCGCCGGCCCCAGGTTCTGGAGCTGCATGCTGGTCGTCGAGGCCTTGTAGCGCCCGGGGCCGGATTCGGCCCACGAGCCCATGGCGCCGGCGGTATCGAGCAGCGCCAGCACGGCGCCCTCGTGCACGGCCCCGCTCTGATCCGCGTTGTCGTCATGGAAGGGCATGACCAACCGGGAGGTGCCGCCCACCATGTGTTCGACGGCGATGCCGCGGTTGCCGATGAAGGGCACCTTGCCGATGTGCGGACCCATCACGCCGGGATCGGCCTCGCCGTGGTCACCGGCCGAGACGGCGTGCTGCACCGGCGCCGCGCCCATGCGGCCCCGCACCGTCGAGGTCGTGCTGGCAATGGGCTTCCCCTCCAGGGTCTGCACGTCGACCTTCACGAAGCAGAGCTCCTTGCCCCTGCGCAGGAGCTTCGCCTCGGCGACGACCTCTTCGCCAATCGCGGCCGCCAGGTAGCTCACCTGCATCTGGGCCGTGTGCCAGGGGCCCGAGTCCGGCCCCAGCGCGGCACGCGCCACGGCCTGGCCGCCGATCGCGCCGAGCGAGGCCGCGCAGCCGCCGTGCAGGGCCTGGCCCGGATTCGAGTTCTCGTCCTTGTAGGGCAGCACGATGCGCGCGCTGCTCTCGTCCAGGTGGTCGAGGCGCACGCCCAGGAACCGGCAGTACGGGGAATCCTCGACCCATTCTCGGATCGCTTCCATGAAATGGGTCCTCAGTCTTCGGGAATCAGGCAGGAATGGATGGACTCGTCGCCGGGGATCTCCCGGGCGAGGGTGCGGATGGCGAGCTCGGCCTCCCGCAGGTCGAAGTCGTGGGTGTGCATGCGCTCCACGGGGTACTTGCGCGATTCGATCAGGCGGATCGCATTGGCGTAGCCGGTGCTGGTCACGCCGATCGCGCCCTTGATGGTCACCTCCTTCAACACGACCTTGTCGGAGACGAAGTTCGGAATCTCCTTGAAGCCCTTGACGCCGGCGAGCACGACCGTGCCACCGGTGCGAACGAAGTCGACGGCCTGGGCCACCGGCTCCGTCGCGTAGGAGGAGACGTCGACGACCACGTCCGCGCCGCGCCCGTTCGTGATCTCCTTGATTCGGCGCTTCGGATCCTCGTTGTCCACGTCGATGGTCTCGTGGGCGCCGAACTCCATCGCGATGGCGAGCTTCTCGGCGTCCGCCTCGAGGCCGGTCACGATGATCTTGGCGGCCCCGACTTCGCGGCAGGCCAACACGCTGGCGAGCCCGCGCTGGCCCGGGCCCTGGACCACCACCGTATCGCCGGGGCCGGTGCCGGGCATCTCCACCGCCCATCGGAAGCCAGCGCCCAGGGGGTTGAACATCACCGCGGTCGAGGGGTCGAGGCTCTTGTCGACCTTGTGCACGACGGCGTTCGGGTCCAGGTACATGTACTGGGCATAGGAGCCCCACAGACCGGGCTTCTCCGAGAGCGGGATGTAGGAGTAGATGCGCCGCGTGTTGCAGAGATGATAGGTGCCCTGCAGGCAGGGGTCGCAGTGCCGGCAGGAGAGCATGGTCTCGACGGCAATGCGGTCGCCCACGTCGACGCCCCAACGCTGGGCGGCCTTGTCGCCGATCGCCGCCACCACCCCGAGCGGCTCGTGGCCCGGCACGACGGGCATGGGCGTTCGCAGCACCCCCTCGAACTGCTCGTAGTCGCTGCCGCAGATGCCGCAGGCCTCGATGCGCACGAGGCCCGAGTCGTCGCTGATCTCGGGCAGCGCCAGGTCCATCGGCTCGAGCTTTCGCTCCGCCGTCTGCACCATCGCCAGGCTGTGCTTCGGAAGACCCATGGCTCCCTCCCCTACCCTAGTGGCCCGTGTAGTCGCCAGGGCGCTTCTGCATCCAGGCCTTCATGGCCTCGCGGAAGTCGCTGCTGCCCAGGCAGGCGGCCTGGCGCTCGTTCTCGAACCCGATCGACTCCTCGAAGGTCCAGCTGGTGGCCCGGTTCAGGCCCTGCTTGATGTCGGCCAGGGCGATCGGAGGCTTGGCCGCAAGCGTACGAGCATACTCGGAGACCCGCTTCGCGAGCTGGTGGTCGGACACCACCTCGAGGACGAGCCCCAGCTCGAGCGCCTCCTGGGCATCGAGCAGGTCACCGCGGAAGGCGATGTCCTTCGCCCGTTGCAGGCCGACCAGCCTGGGCAGGAGCCAGCTGCCGCCGTAGTCGAGGCCCAGGCCACGGTTCACGAAGACTTCGGCAAAGCGGGCGGAAGCGGCGGCAAAGACGATGTCGCAGCCCAGCGCGAGGTTGCAGCCGCCCCCGGCGGCGACGCCATTCACGGCGGCGATCGTCGGCTTGGGCAGGTCGTGCAGCGCCAGCGCAGCCGCGGTGGTCTTGCGCGTCCACTGGGCCCGGGAGATCGGGCCCTCGGAGAGCTGCTTCGCGGCGTCGGCGGAGCCACTGAGATCCGCGCCCGAGCAGAAGGCATCGCCGCTGCCGGTCAGCACCATCACCCGATCTTCGGGGTTGGCAGCCACCTCCTGGAAGAGGCTGCCGAGCGCGGCGAAGAGCTCGGGCGTGAGCGCGTTCCGACTCTCCGGCCGGTGCAGGGTGATCGTCGCAATCCCGTCGGCGCGCTCGATCTGGATGGGGGCGTCACGATGGGCCAATGGGGGCTCCCGGCCGCAGCAAGAACGAAATCCAACATAGGTGTTGTAGTTCCTAAATGCAACATCTATGTTGGATTTAGTCCTGGAGACACCATGGAACCCGTCGAGACCGCCGAGCGCCCCCTCCGCAGCGACGCGCAGGAGAGCCGCGCTTCGCTCCTGGCCGCGGCCCGGGCCCTGGTGGCCGAAGGGGGCATGGAGGCCCTCACGGTCGTGGCGACGGCCCAGCGCGCCGGTCTGAACCGCAGCACCGCCTACCAGCACTTCCGCAGCCGCGACCAGCTGGTCGAAGCGGTGAGCGCGGCCTTCGCCGACGAGCTGCGCGCGACCTTCGGCGAGCCCCGCACGATCGGCGAGCAGATCGAGTTCTTCGTCCACTACTTCCGCGACCATCCGGACATCGCGCGGATCTGGATGTTCCGGCTGCTGACCGATCTGAGCACCGGGGCACCCGGCTGGGACGACTACGTGGGTGCCCTCGAGCGGCTGGCGAGAAGCTCCCGCAGCCAGGATGGCATCGACGCCGAGATGCTCGGCGTGATCGGCATGACCTCGGCCATGGTCTGGTCGTTGATGGCGCGCCAGCGCACGAGCAGCGAGGCGGAGGCCCAGGCCGAGACCCGGCGCTTCGCCCGCGAGCTGAAACGCCTCTTCCTGTTCGGTGCGCTGCGCCCGGAGCGTTGGCCCGAGCTCGTGGCCGAGCTCGAGGGCGAAGGCGAGGGAGCCGCCGGCGCCTAGCGCAGGACGCGGTGCCCGACGTAGGCGGCTCCGAAGAGCCCGAGCCCCAGCAGCGGATACCAGGCGTCGGGCTCCCCCGAGACGGCACGCTGCACCATGACGCCGATCACCAGCAGCGACGAGGCCACGTAGAGGCCCGGGAGCCAGGGGTAGGCCGTGGCCCGATAGGGGCGTTGCGCCGTCGGTCGGCTGCGGCGCAGGACGAAGACGGAGCCGACCGTGAGTGTCCCCGTGAGCACCATGGCGAGGCTCACCATCACGTAGAGCTGGTCGAAGCGCCCGCTCAGGATCAGCAGGCAGGAGAGCACCGCCTGCAGCCAGAGAGCGCGCAGGGGCACGGCCCGCCGGGCGTCCAGGCGCGACAGCTTCGACCAGATGGCGCCGCGCAGGGCCATGGCCTGGGCGACACGGGCCCCGCCGAGCACCGTGGCATTGATGCTCGCCAGCAGCGCGCAGGCGATCAGCACGGTGAGCAGGAGACGCGCCGGCTCGCCACCGACGGTGGCGGCCGTGGCGGCGCCCGCTTCGCCCGCTCCTGCCAGGCCGGGCATGCCGAGCACGCGGATGAAGCCGAGGCAGAGCAGCACGTAGAGGGCCGTCACGGCCACGGTTCCGAGAACCAGGGCACGCGGAATGTTGCGCTGCGGCGCCTGCACCTCGCCGCCAACGTAGATCACGTTGATCCAGCCCGAGTAGGCGAAGTAGACGGCGTTGTAGGCGGCCACCAGGGCACCCAGGGTGAGCGCCGCCGGCGCGGCGGCCTCGGGCTCCGGCGCTCCGGCACCGCCACGCGCCACGGCCCAGGCGGCCCAGAGCGCCAGCAGGGCGATCGGAAGCGCCGTGAGCACGGTCTGGGCCCGGGCGGAGGGTCGCGCCCCGAGGGCATTCAGGAGGGTGAGCACGGGCACCAGGAAGAGGGCGGCGGCCTGGGCGCCGGACACCGGCCCGACCCAGGGCAGGGCTGCGACCGGGCCCGACAGGTCGATCCCGAGCAGCGCGGGGAGCTGGTAGGTGCAGAGGCCCACCGACATGGTCGCGATCGACCCGCAGAAGATGGCGGCAAAGAGCACCCAGCCGCTGGCGAAGGCCACGGAAGGCCCGTAGGCCTCGTACTGGAACACGTAGTCCCCGCCGGCCTCGGGCATCATGGTGCCCAGCTCCGCGCACGCCACCGCGCCGGCCAGCGCGGTCAGCCCCCCCGCCACCCAGACCAGCAGGAAGACGCGGGGATCCGAGACCAGCCCGGCCACGATCGGCGGCGAGAGGAAGATCCCGATGCCGAGCATCGAGCCTGCCACCAGGGCAAAGGCACCGAGGCCGCCGATCACGCGCGGCGTCTCGGTGCTCCCGGGCATCGCCCGGAAGCTACCGCGCGTCGCCCATCCGACACAGCCTGTGGCCCGGAGCCTGGGAGGGCTCCGGGCCAGGGGGCCAGCGCTGGGGAAGCGATGGCGTAGCGGAGGGGACCGCTAGGACTTGATGGAGATCACTCGCGGCTTGGCCTCTTCCATCTTCGGCACCTTCACGGTGAGGACGCCGTTCTCGAAGCCCGCCTCGAGGTGATTGCCGTCGGCGTTGCTCGGAAGCGTGAAGGCCCGTGAGAAGCTGCCGTAGGTGCGCTCGACGTAGCGCGCCTCGTCTCGGGTCTCCTCTCGCTCGCTCTTCTTCTCGCCGCGAATCGTCAGCACGCCGTCGTGCAGCTCGACCGTGACGTCGTCCTTGCCCGCTCCGGGCAGCTCCGCGGTGATGACGTAGGCCTCGTCACTCTCGGAGACGTCGACCGCGGGTGCGAAGACCCGATCGCGCGCCACGCCGGCGGCCGGTGCACCGAAGAGATCGGCCAGAAGGCCCCGTGAGGCTCCACGTCCGAAAGGACCCCAGTTCTCGAGCTCGCCGAAGGGCCAACCCTGGCCCAGGGGGGCGAGGCTTCTCTCGTTTCGCTCGGCCATGATGATTCCTCCCATCGATTCGGTCCCGGGTCCGTCTCCCGGGACCCCACAGATGTCGGCACCGATCCGGGGCTGTCAAGTCGGCCGACACCGGGAAGTGACGAACCCACGAAGGGCCGGCGCCTCGCCGGGTGCGCAAGCCGCTGCGGACTTGCGAGGGCACGAGCAGGCGCGACGCTTCCCTGGGGACGAGACCATGACCGCCGACCGCACACCGACCCGAGGGGAGCGCAACCGCGCCGGACCTGCCGCGCGCCGGGATGCCCGTGCCCGCGGACACGAGGAGTTTGCGGGCGCGCTCGGCGGAGTTCCGATCAAGGCGTGGACCCTCGGTGTGCCCTTCGAAGAGGCAGCGCGCCGCCAGCTCGAGAACGTGGCGAGCCTGCCCTTCGTCCACCAGTGGGTGGGGGCCATGCCCGACGTCCACTTCGGCCGCGGCGCGACGGTGGGCAGCGTCATTCCGACCTCGGGGGCCATCATTCCCGCGGCCGTGGGCGTCGACATCGGCTGTGGCATGGTGGCCCAGCGCACCAGCCTGACGGCCAGCCAGCTTCCGGACAGCCTTGCGTTGCTGCGCAGCGACATCGAGAGGGCCGTTCCGCACGGCGGCGGCAAGAAGGGGCGAGGCGAGTGGGAGGGGCTGCCCAAGCCGATCTCCCGGGCCTGGCGCGAGATCCACAAGCGCTACGAGGCGATCGTCGACGCCTACCCCCAGGTCCGCCACAAGAAGCCCGCCGAGCAGCTCGGCACCCTCGGTGGGGGCAACCACTTCGTCGAGATCTGCCTCGACGAGGAGGACCGCGTCTGGGTGATGCTCCACAGCGGCAGCCGCGGGGCGGGCAACCGCATCGGGACCACCTTCATCGCGCTGGCGAGGAAGGAGATGGAGCGGCACCAGATCCGCCTGCCCGACAGGGACCTGGCCTACCTGCGGGAGGGCGCCCTGCACTTCGATGCCTACGTGCGGGCGATCGACTGGGCGCAGGAGTACGCCCGCATGAACCGCGACCTCATGCTGGCCCGCACGCTCATGGCTCTGCGCAGGAGCCTGCCCCCCTTCCAGGCCGATCCGAAGCAGGCCATCGACTGCCACCACAACTACGTGGCGCGGGAGCGACACTACGGCGAGGACGTGATGGTCACGCGCAAGGGCGCGGTGCGCGCGGGCGAGGGTGAGCTGGGGATCATCCCGGGCAGCATGGGCGCACGTTCGTTCATCGTGCGCGGCAAGGGGAACCGGGAGAGCTTCGAGAGCTGCAGCCACGGCGCGGGCCGGGTCATGTCCCGCAGCGAGGCGAAGCGGCGTTTCAGCCTCGAGGACCACCTGCGAGCCACGGCCGGCGTCGAGTGCCGCAAGGATGCCGGCGTGATCGACGAGACTCCTGGCGCCTACAAGGACATCGACTCGGTGATGGCCGCCCAGGCGGACCTCGTCGACGTGGTCCACGAGTTGCGCCAGGTCGTCTGCGTCAAGGGCTGATTCAGGCGTCCTCGACCTCGGCCCTCTCGGCGAGGCCCAGCTTGTCGGCGTTCTCGAGCTCGAGCAGGCGATCCCGGCCGAGCGACAGCCAGACCGCGGTCCAGTAGTCGTCCGCCTCGTCGTGGTCGCGGATCGCCGCCTTCTGGGCATCCCAGTGACTGGGGTAGACCCAGGAGCCGACCTGCACGCGCACATCCTGGTCCGTGACCGCAGTGACCCGCGCCAGGGCGAAGGGCATGTCCGGGTCGAGCCCCTCGACGTGATCCCGGAGATCCATCACGTAGAGATCACCGACCACGGGGGCGGCGAGCCGTGCCTCGTCGAGCTCCTTCTCGTTGGCGCCGTCGATCCGAAGCCAGGTGAACAGGAGCGCCAGCAGCACCAGGCCGAGCCAGTGCCTGCGCGGGCGGCGCAGCTCGCGCGTGGCCTCGGCGGCGGGGGTTCGCAGCTCGTCGGGCAGCTCCTTGCCGACACGCGCGTGCTGGCAATGCTCGCAGACCACGCCGCGTCGGCTCCCGAAGGGAATCGTCGGCACGAAGAAGAGGTGGGCGAAGCCGTAGGCCGTGAAGCCGCGAAGGCTCTGCTCGCCGCAGGACGGACAGACGGCGGCCAGGGTCTGGCCCTCTCGAACGCTGGAATTGGTTCCGTAGATGATCATGGCGGTTCCCTCCTGGTGCGCCCTCGGCGCGGAATGGGCTGCGTCTGGCCGTGGGTCACGGGGCGGAACCGCCCGGTTCATGGGTGGGGGCGTGGTAGCTTGGGTGCATGCGCCCCCTCCCCAGGTTGGTGCTCGCCGGCCTTGGCGCCGCCCTCCTCCTCTCGACGGGAACCGGCGGTCGGGCCCAGGGTCCGCCGTCCCAGCTGCCCTCCCAGCCGGAGCTGGAGCAGGACCCATGGGCCCTTCCTGCACCCGGCTCCTGTCTGGAGGCCGGAGCGGACCCTGGCGCCGCCCCGCACACCGTGGACGGCCTGCCCCTTCCCTTCGAGCCGGGAGACGTGATCCGCGTCGACCGGCTCGACCTGCTGCGCCCCTTCATCCCCGTCGAGATCTGGGCCCAGCGCGAGCGGCTCTTCTGGGAGGGCATGCGCCTGGAGATCGGTCCTTGCTACGCGGACTACTCGCCTCCCGGCTTCTTCGCGGACACGACCCGCCACTTCGCGGGACAGGCGCGCCTGATCCCAGGAGACGCCGAGCAGGACGGCGGTCTCATGAACCACACGGCGGGCCTTCCCTTCCCTCCGGCCGAGATCGCGGCCGACGATCCCCGGGCCGGCGCTCGTTGGGCGTGGAACTTCGTCCACCGCTACCGGGGAGCAGGCGCCTTCCAGAGCCGATTCCGTGCGGCGCACCTCGCGTCCCTGCGCGAGGAGTCGATCCACTACTACGGCGATCGTTTCCAGGCGCTGCTCACCGGGCGCGCCGACCGACCCCAGGACGGCTACCGGCACCCGGGCAAGAAGGATCTGTCCTTCGTGTCCGGTGGACGCTTCGAGAAGCCTGCCGATGCCCACGGCGTGGCCTGGCGGCTCTATCGCCAGCGGGAAGCCGAGCGGGACGCACGGTTGCAGGACGACGTCTTCCGGTACGAACCCGGCCTGCGCCGGGTGCGGCGCTCGCCGGACCTTCCCTACTGGAATCACATCCCCTTCGCGGGCGATCAGATCCGGCCCAATCAGCTGCACTGGCGAGTGCTCGGCACGCGGGACCTGCTGGCGATCGCGAACGCGCGGGAGCCGCTCTTTCCGGAAACCGAAGACCGCGACTACGGACCGTGGGGGCTCTCCTTCGCGAGCGACCGCTGGGAGCTGCGCCGCGCGTTGGTGCTTGAAGGTACGCCGCGCGAAGAGGCGTCAATCTCGAGGAGGATCCTCTACCTGGATCTCCAGACCCTCGCGCTGCTGTACAAGGCCGACTACGACGCGAACGACGAGCCGACGCACCCTGCCTACCACGTGCTGCGCTGGAGCGAGGATCGGCCGGACCATCCGCGCGGGCCCGACGACCCCGAGCGGCCGGTGCGCGCGCTGATCCCGATCGCACACGTGACCTTCACCGAGCACGGTGGCTGCCGAATCGAAGCGGGCTCGACGGTGGCGACACCACCACCGGACCGGAAGCTGGACCGGCTCCTGTCCGCCTCCCGGCTCCAGCGCGAGGCGCGCTGAAGCCGGGAGCGGACGCGACCCGAGCGCCTTCCCCGGGGAGGGAAGGAATCCCTACTCGGCCGTGGCCGCTTCATCGGCGCGGGCGGCCTCGGCGGCGGCCTCTTCGGCCTCGATCGCGGCCTTCCGGGCTTCTTCCTGGGCGATGCGCTGCTCCATCGAGTAGATCGTCGGCTCGAGGGGCTCTTCGATGCGCTCGACGACGATCAGGGTGTCCTGGTAGCCCAGGCGCTCGCGGCGAAGCGGCAGGCGGTCGAGGCGGCGCTCGGCGGAGCGTCGCAGCGAAACGGCGTCCACGATGCGGTAGCGATCGCCACCCGCGCTCAGGCAGCTGCCACCGCGGAGGGTGCGCTCGTGGTCGTGGCTTCTGCGGTGGCCGTCGTGAGCCGAAGCACCGAGGGCGGCGCAGGCTGCGACCACTGTCGCCATTCCGAGTCGGAGGAGGATTCGTCGGGACATGGAGGTCTCCTTGGGTGCTAGCGGGTGGTGTTGACGGTCGTGCCGTACTGGTTGGCCTGGTTGCCCTGGACCGAGCCCAGGTTCTCGCCGCAGACGACGTTCACGATGCCCTGGTTGTTCTTCACCTTGAGCTTGTGGCAACGGAAGTCCCAGTCGTTCCGGGCGAGCGTGGCCGCGAGCTCCTGTTGCACGCGGCCGCCCGTCACCGGCGGGGTGACGAAGGCGGGGGCCGTGTTGACGGCACCGAGACCGCCACCCTGGCGCAGTTTCTGGTCTTCGGCGGCCTCCTCGCTCTCGAGGATGTTGCGCATCTTGGTGATGTTCTGGGCGACCGCCTGCTCGCGGGTCATTTTCTGGGGCGAGCCCTGGGGAGCCTGCTCGGCGAAGGCCGGTGCGGCGAGAGCCAGCAGCAGGCCGAGGATCGAAAGTTGGCGAATCATGGTCCATCTCCGTGGTTCCGGGTGGGAAAGGGAGAGGCGACGGGGCGGGCAGCCGCCCCGCCGCTCTGAGGGGCGGGCTACTTGCCCTGGGTATCGACTCCGACCAGGGCGGACGAGTCCAGCACGCCGTTGTTGCCGACCAGACCCAGGATGTTCCCGTTCTGGTTGGTCACGACGGTGCCGTAGTTGTCGCCGTTCACCGTGGTGGTGGAGGCGATGTAGCCCTGGTAGTTCTCGAACTGCGTGAAGTGCCCGTTGTTCGTGGTGGGCGCGAGCCGGATCAGCGAATCGCCCACACGGGCTCCGGCGTAGATGCGATCGAGCGAGACCCGATCGCGGCCGGTGTTGACCGCCTGCCGGGCCTGGGGTGCCTGACGCGATTGCTGTGCGGGACTGGCCTGCGACGCGTAGCCGGCACCGATGGGCTTGTAGCTGCGCATCGGAGAGTTGGCGAAGGCCGGTGCCGCGAGGCCGCCGACCAGCAGCGCCGCCGCCAGGATGCGGGCGGGCGTGGACTTGAACATGGAACGTCTCCCTTGGATCGTCCCGGCGGCGCCGGACCCGGTGTCCGGCACCGGCACGAGACCGGTGTGCCCGTGAGTCACGAGCGGGGCGGGAGAGGTTCAGCCCGGGCTAGTAGCCCTTCGTCGCCATCCCGACGACATCCTTCCTGGCCAGGAGGTCGGCCAGCAGCTTGGCGACGGCCTCTTCGTCTTCCTGCGCCAGGCCCTCGATCTGGACCGTGTAGAGACCGAGTGCCGAAGGGCCGCGCACGATCTGGCCGTCGATGCCGAGAATCGTCTCCCGAAGGGTCTCCTCATCGACACCCTGCTGGAAGCCGAGCTTGATGTGCACGGCGTGGGGATCGAGGCCGACGGTGCCGCCCCACGCCCCGGAGTCGGTGGGACTCGACGGCTGGCCCAGCCAGGCACCGCCGATCGCAAGGAGCAGGGCGAGCTGCGCGCCCACCGCGACCTTGGCGAGGGTGGGCACGCCTTCCCATCCCGTGAGGAAGTTCTCGCGCAGCCAGGTGCCGAGCTTGCCGGCCAGGCCGGGAGCGGCCTTCTCCGCCTCGTAGGCGTCGATGCGCGCCAGCGCGTCGGTGATCAGCGCCGGGTTCCACTGGGGCTCGCCGGCCGTGTCCGTGACGGCCTCTTGCAGGACCTGCATCTGCGCGAGCTCGTCGCGCAGGTTCTCGCTCTGCTCGAGCGCGGCCTCCACCGCGGCGCGCTCCTCGGGCTCGAGGGCGCCGGCGGCGTACCAGGGCAGCAGATCGCGGGCGTCGTTCTCGTTCATCGGGCTCATGGGGATCCTCCGGCAGCCTCGGCAGCGAGAAGGGGCTCCAGCCGCCGCTTGGCGTGGTACATGCGTGTCTTCACAGTCCCCTCTGGGCATCCGGCGATCTCGGCGATCTCCTTGTACGAGCATCCCTGGAAGTAGGTCAGCTCGACGACTTCGCGGTGTTCGGGCGAGAGCTGGGTGAGCGCCTCCTTGACCCGCTCGATCTGGCTGTGCCGGTCGAGCAGCTCGCCCGCATCCTCGCTGGGGTCGACGATGGGGGTCGCGTCGTCCAGCTCCTGGGTCTCGATCTTCTTGCCGCGGATCGCGTTCAGCGCGCGGAAGCGGGCGATGCCCAGGATCCAGGTCGACGGCTTGGAGCGGGCCTCGTAGCGGCCTGCACTCTTCCACACCTCGAACATCACGTCGTTCACGACCTCCTCGGCCTTGGTCTCCTCCCTCACCATGCGGATGGCGAAGCGGAAGATCCGCGGCCCGTAGACCTCGTAGAGCTCTTCGAAGGCGCGACGGTCCCCATCCGCGATCTGGCGGATCCAGTCGGCCTCCTGCTCGGAGGCGCTGTCGGGGACGCGCTCGCTCATCTCACCCCATGGGTCACAGGTCGGTGCGGACCGGTTCAAGGGCCCGCTCGGCAGCCCCGCGGGGCTCCCCGACACCCTACAGAAAAGTGCAAGTCGGGTGAACCAGTAGGCAGGTGCCTGCGACGTACTGGGCAGATCGAGGAGGAACCCAGATGTCCACCAGCCACCGCCACCACGAGACCTTCTGCGCACGCTGCGTCGAGCTGGTCGCCGAAGACAGCCCGTCTTGCCCCAGCTGTGAGACCTCGTTCGCAGGCGCCGGCCGCTTCATGCGGATCTCGGGCCCCCGCCCCGCGGTGGTCCCCCAGCGCCGGCCCTGGGCCGCCGCGACCCGCCTGGCCGCCCGTTAGCACGATTTTCGGGGCCTGACCCCTCCGGGGGCGCCCCAACCCACTCCCCGGCCACGAGCCGGACCCCACAACCCAGCACCCCCAAGAAGGAGCGTCCCAAGGACCAGAGACAACAAGCGCATCAGCACCCTACCCCCGGTTCACCCCGGTGCCCCCAAAGGCGCCGGGGTGAACTTGTTCAGGAGGGCGCCTGACCCCGTTGTTGGCGGGCCTCGGGGTGGGGCCATTGGGCTTCGAGGATCTGGGTGGTGGGGCCGTCCAGCCAGGCAGGCTGGTCCTCGCCGGCCCAGGTGATGTGGAGGGTGCCGCCCGGGAGGTCGACGGCGACCTCCGGTTCGACGAGGCCCCCCACGCGCGCGGCCACGACGCAGGCGGTGCTGCCGGTGCCCGAAGAGGGTGTCTCGCCTTCGCCGCGCTCGAAGACCCGTGCGCGGAGATGGGTTCGGGAGAGGACGTTGACGACCTCGAAGTTCACCCGCCTGGGGAACAGGGGATGGCCCTGCACCTGGGGCCCGATCTCCAGGAGGGGAAACTCGCCCACGGGCTGCTCCGTCAGGTGCACGGCGTGGGGGTTGCCGAGGGAGAGACAGGTGACCCGCAGCTCCCGGTCCGGGAGGCGCAGCGCTTCTCCGACCCAGTGCGTGCGGTCCGTCGCCATCGGGAGATCCGCCGGCCTGAGGCTCGGCACCTCCATCGCGACGCGGCCCGAGACCATCACGCCCCCCTCGATCCGGGGGTAGACCGTGCGCAGCCCTGCGCCCGTCTCGACGACGAGCCCGCCTTCCTCGCCGACCGCTGCGAGCCCGCGATCCAGCACGTACTTCGCGAAGAGCCGCACGCCGTTGCCGCTCATCTCCGCCTCCGAGCCGTCGGAGTTGATGACGCGCATGCGGATGGCGGCTCCGGCGACTCGCGCGGCCTGGGCCACGACGAGCCCGTCGCTCCCGACTCCCGTGTGATGGGCCGTCATGGCACGCGCCAGCGCTGGGAGATCGAGATCGCGCCCCCGGCCGTCCACCGCAATGTAGGCATTGCCTGCGCCGTGGAGCTTCGCGAACGGGATGCCGGTCATTCCCGGAGCGATCTCTGGGTGCGCTTGATGTCCAGCGGCAGGAGCACAGCCAGGAGCAGATACACCCATCCGGGCAGCCCGAAGTCGGTCT
This sequence comes from Deltaproteobacteria bacterium, assembly GCA_002687015.1. GTDB lineage: Bacteria > Myxococcota_A > UBA9160 > UBA9160 > UBA6930. The sequence goes on along the minus strand of NYZB01000223.1, from coordinate 2,408 downwards.
CGGGCCCGAGCAACGCCAGGGCGATCGAGAGCAATGCCACCCCGCCATTGATCGCCCAGGCGCGCAGCTCGACGCCAGCAGAGACGAGCTCGCGCTCGTCCAGCTGCAGCACCTCACGAAGGCGCCAGGCGTGGAGATTGAGAGCGCAGATGCAACCGCTCATGGCGGCGTAACCGACCCCGTAGATCACGAAGATCCGATCGAGGTTTCGACCCTCGGAGGACGAGGCGGCCGGCGAGGCCCAGCCATCCGTGATCCAGTTCATGAAGGTGCCGAAGAGGAAGCGCAGCGGGTAGACGTAGCAGAGCACGAGAAAGACCAGCAGCAGGCTGAGGGCGATGCTCACCCCGTCGTGCAACCCATAGCGCTGGCTCCACGTGTGATGGCCCCACCAGAAGAGGGCGAGGAGCATGAAGGAGATCGCGAAGGCCGGAATCTCGCGGAGCACCCGCTCGAGCTCGTCCAGGCTGGTGGGCACGTGGTCGATCGAGATCACCAGGAGCGTCACGGCGAAGGCGAAGGCCGCGTCGGTGAAGGTCTCGATCCGGGTCATCTCGAGGCCGCGCAGTCGGAAGGCACCGCGGCGGGGGAGATCGTCCAGGGACCTGCCGTCCATGATCCCATCGTATCGGATCGGGGCGGCCGGGCCGGTGCGGCCCGGCACTGGTAAGCTCCCTCGTTCCGCCCGCAGGCCCCACGGAGGCGATCATCGAAGCGTCCGAGACCAGCCCCGACGCCTCCCAGGACGTCCACGTCGTCGAGACCGACGGCCGCAGGATCACCTTGGTCGGCACTGCCCACATCTCCAGGGAATCGGTGGAGAAGGTACGCGAGACGATCGAGAGGGAGCAGCCGGACGTCGTCTGCATCGAGCTCGACGAGCGGCGCTTCGAGGCGCTGAAGAAGCCCCAACGCTTCGAGGCCCTCGACCTCAAGGAGATCATCCGCAGCCAGCAGCTCGCCACCTTGATGATGAACCTGCTGCTCTCCGCGTACCAGCGGAACCTGGGTCTGCAGCTGGGCGTCATGCCGGGCAGCGAGCTCATGGAGGCGGCCACCGTCGCCGAAGCCAACGGCATCCCGATCGCACTGGTCGATCGGGACGTGCGGCTCACGCTACGCCGCGCGTGGAAGGCGCTGGGCTTCTGGAAGAAGCTCATGCTGCTCTCGTCGATCCTGGGCGGGATGTTCGAGAAGCAGGAGCTCTCCGAGGAGGACCTTCGCGAGCTGCGCAAGGAGGACGTGTTGTCCCGCCTCATGCAGGAGCTGGGCGCGGCCTTCCCCGGCGCCAAGAAGGCCCTGATCGACGAGCGCGACGCCTACCTCGCCGAGAAGATCCGCCGGAGCGAAGGCCAACGGGCCGTCGCGGTGGTCGGCGCCGGCCACGTCGAAGGCATGCTCGAAGCCCTGCGCACGGGCACGCGCCCCGACCTGGCGAAGCTCGAGGAAGTCCCGCCGGGCTCGGGCGCCTGGAAGTGGGTCGGCTGGGGCATCCCCGCCGTGATCCTGGGCTCGATCGTCTTCATCGGCCTGCGCCAGGGCGCCCAGGCCGCGGGGGAGAACCTGCTCTTCTGGGTGCTCGCCAATGGCATCCCGGCCTCGCTGGGTGCCATCGTGGCGCTGGGGCACCCGCTGACCATCCTCTCGGCCTTCGTCTCCGCACCGATCACGAGCCTGACCCCGGTCATCGGTGCGGGCTACGTCACCGCCTTCGTGCAGTCCTACTTCAAGCCACCCCTCGTCAAGGAGCTGGGCGGCGTGATGGACGACCTCGGCTCGGCCGGCGGATGGTGGCGCAACCGGCTGCTGCGCATCTTCCTGGTCTTCGCGCTCACCACGCTCGGGAGCATCCTCGGAACCTGGGTCGGCGGCGCAGAGATCGTGTCGAACCTGTTTGGTTAGCCCTTTCCCGCGGGCCCGGCCCTCGCGCCTCCCCACACCCCTCCAACAATCGCCGTCCGGGCGGCCGCGCAGCCACCCGTGTTCGCGCTCTGCGCGATGCCGCCCCCCATCACGCCACCCCCACGAACACCGTGGCTGCCGGAAGGTTGGTGAGGGAAAGAGGGGGGGTGGACCGGCGTGCACCGACCGGGGAGCGGGGCTTCTTCGGGCTGGCGAGATCGTCAGATCCGGCTGCTCGGGTTAGCCGGGGCACTCCGCTGGATCGAGTAGCCCCCCACCTTCGCGCCACCCCTCCTGCAAGAGCCAGGTATGCGGCCACGCCACCGCATGCACCCGCCCCCCAGGCCGCTCCCGCGCTTTCCTCACGAGAGCCCTGGCCGAGCGCCGCCACCCCTGGAACCACCGCCCCGAAGACGCCGGATCGAGCCGTACCACCCCTTCCCGGGACCTCCGGCTCATGTGTCGCCTGGAATTGAGCAGCACATACCTGAGCGCATTCCTCACCT
>NYZB01000222.1 GCA_002687015.1 Deltaproteobacteria bacterium | reverse complement strand
CCGGAGTTTGCCTCCTGCTTACCTGCCCGCGGATTGGGCAGTTCTGCAGGGCCGCTCTGCTTACCTGCTGCTTACCCGGCAGTTTCCCGAATCGCGTTGTGCTTAGCGAGACATCGCTGACACCTGATTCCGGAGACATGGTTTACACAACCGGCATCTGGGGAGCCCCCGGATGCCTTGGAGAACGTGTAGACCCATGGACGAACGCCTCCGATTCATTGCCCGGCTCCTCGAGGGCGAGAAGATGGCTCCGCTGTGCCGCGAGTTCGGGATCTCCCGAGTCACCGGGTACAAGATCTACGAGCGCTACAAGGCCTGCGGGCTCGAGGGCCTGAACGACCGCTCCCGGCGGCCCTATCGCCACGCCAACAAGCTCCCGTATCAGGTCGAACGGACGATCCTGGGGATCAAGAAGGAGTACCCCTCCTGGGGCGCTCCCAAGATCCGCGACAAGCTGACCCGCGAGCTCCCGATGATCCGGCCGCCGGCGGTGAGCACGGTGCATGCCGTACTCGACCGCAACGCCCTCGTGAAGCGCCGCATGCGCCGGCGCCACAAGGCCAAGGGCACCGAGCTTCGGGCAGCTCACGCACCCAACGGCCTGTGGTGCGCCGACTTCAAGGGCGAGTTCATACTCGGCAGCAAGCAGTACTGCTATCCGCTGACGATCACGGACTACCGATCACGCTACCTCCTGGCCTGCGAGGGGCTCACCTCGACCCGCTCGGAGTTCGCGTTCTCGGTCTTCGAGAGGGCGTTCCGGGACTTCGGGCTTCCCGGCGCGATCCGCACCGACAATGGCGTCCCCTTCGCCTCCCCCAACGCGTTGTTCGGTCTCTCGAAGCTCGCAATCTGGTGGCTTCGGCTCGGGATTCAGATCCAGCGCATCAAGCCCGGCTGCCCGCAGCAGAACGGTCGGCACGAGCGCATGCACCTCACGCTCAAGAAAGAGGCCACCAAGCCGGCCTCGTTCAACCTCCTCCAGCAGCAGGAACGCTTCGACCGCTTCACCGCCGTTTACAACCACGAGCGCCCGCACGAGGCCCTGGGCGGCGCCTACCCGGGCGACATCTATACACCCTCCGCTCGGGCCTACGAGCCACCGGCCGAGCCGGAGTACCCCTTCCACGACAAGGCCATCCGGGTGACCCATTGTGGCCGCATCTGCATGGGGCAGCGCAAGTTCAACCTGAGCACGGTCTTTGCCGGACAGGTCGTGGGCATCCGGGAGGTCGACGACCAGGTCTGGCTGGTCAGCTTCCTCGACTTCGACCTAGGCTACTTCGATCAGCAGGAGGGCCGGGTCGAGCCGGCCCCGAACCCTTTCAGGCCCGAAAAAGTGTCAACCATGTCCCCGGAATGATCTGTAAACCATGTCTCCGGAATGGACCAGTAAGTCCTGGCGCCCCGGGGAGGACTCGAACCCCCGACCCGCTGCTTAGAAGGCAGCCGCTCTATCCACCTGAGCTACCGGGGCGCCGTGGCCGGGAGGGTAGCGATCCCGGTGGGCTACCGGCTCCCGGGGCTTGCCAGGTGGGCCGCGGCCCGCTCCTCGGCATTGGCTCGCAGGTTCATGTAGAAGAGGGCGTAGTCGTAGACGTGGAAGTTGCCGCCGCGCACGAGGACGTTCCAGCCCTTGCCCTGGGGCGCGGGATCGATCCGCAGCGAGCCTTCGGTGCAGCGCGCGCCCAGCATGCCCGCGGTGACGGGAGGCAGGGCGGTGCGGTCGTTCTGGAGCAGGGGCAGGGCGCCGAGGTGGGCGGTACGCGGGGCGGGGGTGGCGGCGCGGGTCCACGAGAGGGGGTTCGTGCACAGGTTGGTCTGGCCGGGCGGGAGCTGGTTCGGGCCCGTGGGCGGGGCGGCCTTCTCGCTGAGGGTACGCCAGCCGATCAGGCAGCCCGTGTCCCGGGGGCCTTCGCAGGCGGGGATCGGAAGTGCCGCGCCCAGGTCCTGCTCCGGGATCCAGCCGCCGATCAGGTAGGCCGCGACCAGGCGCTGGCGCAGCGCCCTGCCCTCCTCGCCTGCGAAGCGCGTGCGCAGCAGCGTCTGCGCATGTCGGCTCCCCTGGCTGTGGCTGGCGAGGATGAAGGGGCGGCCCCCGCTCCACCTGGCGAGCCAGTGGTCGAAGGCTCGCTCGACGTCGCCGTAGGCCAGGGCGAGGCCCTTCTCCTTGTCTGCCGTGAAGTAGCCGCCCAGGGCGATCTGTCGGTAGTAGGGCGCGTACACGCGGCCCGCGCCGTTGAAGCTGCTCGCCTGCAGCGCCATCACGCCGGTGTCGGTGATCTCGTCGGCGGAGGGGTCGTCCCAGGGCGCGTTGAAATGCTCGGACTCGTAGTAGGTGGTCGGGTGGATGAAGAAGACGTCGATCGCGGCCTCGGCCTGGCGATCGACCCCGCCCGAGCCCGGTGGTACCAGGTCGGCCGCGTCGGATTGCTCGGGGTGCGCCGCCCAGGTCGCGAGCTCGGCGTAGTCCGGAGCGGGCGGAGGGGTGTGGGTGTCGAAGGGAGCCGGCGTGATCCACCAACGGAAGAGGGCCGCACAGCCGAGCCCGCAAGAAGCCACGAGGACGAGGACCGAGAGGACGAGCGCGCGCCGTGCCATGGGCGGAGCGTACCCCTCTCGCGACCGGCGAGCGGCCCGGGCGGTCTATCCTCGTAGGGTGATTCCGACCCTGCTCGCACTGCTGCTCGTCCCGCTCCTGTGGCTCGCGGGCGCCATCCTCTTCGACGGCGTCCACTGGGCGCTGCACGTCATGCAGCGCTCCCGTCTCGCCCTGCTGCAGTCCGTCGCCCGACCCCACGAGGTCCACCACGAGTGGATCGATCGGAACCTGGTCACGAACCTGGACAGGCAATCCGCGAACATCTGGTGCCACATCGTGCCGGAGTACCTGACGCAGCTCTTCTTCACGGCGCTCGTGGCGTGGGTGCTCCCCTTGGCCTTTGCGCTCGTGCTCTTCGTCCTCCAGACCGCGGTCTTCCTGGGGATCCTCCACTTCCGAGGCCTGGACTTGAACCACCGGCCCACCGCGCGCATCGACGCCCACCCTGCGGGCTGGCGGACGCCGCCCTCCTACCACCTCCTCCACCACGCCTGGCCGAACGCCTACTTCAGCTCCTACACGAAGCTCGTCGACCGACTTGTGGGCGGCGGCGCGGAGATCGCAGAGAGGCGCTATCGGTTCCAGGGGCCCGCGCACGCACTCGGGACCGCCCTGCGACGCGAGGTCGAGGCCCTGGGTGGAACGGAGGTCGAGGACGCGGAGGAGGCCGACGTCCTGGTCCTCCTCGACGAGGCGGCTCCACTCGACGAACCGGTGGAGTCCTTCCTCACCGCCACCCGCGAGCGCCAGCTACCGCCCGAGGTATGGGCCCTGCGCCCGAGCCGGAACGACGCGAAGGCTCGCCACTACCGGGACGACGTGCGCGTCTGCTTCCGCACGCTCTGGACTGGGGACGAGTCGCCGGTGGACCCGCAGCGCGCCGCCCGCCGCGCCCTCTTCTGGGTCCGACGCGATGCCCATTTCGTCGCCCTGCAGGAGCGCTTCGGCTGGGGCGCAATGCGCCGGTTCCTGCGTACCGAGCCGGAGGCACCGCGGGGCGCAGAGCGCGTGCGCCACCGCCTGGAGCTGGCCCCGGACGCCGGGGCCGCTCCCCGCAGCTAGTCCGACGGGATGTTCAGCTGGATGGGCCCTTGCGGTGGGCGAGCAGGCTCGGGCTCCCGGTGGGCCGGGCCGCCCCCGAGCGCGCCCTTCAGGAACCCGCCAGGGCTGGACCACGTTTCGATGTGGCACCGCACGGCGTCGCGCTGGTGGACCGGGCCCAGGCAGGGATCGGCGGCAGGGGGCCGGGCCTGGCCGACCGAGGAGGGTGTCGGGCCGATGGTCCGCTGGACCGGCCCGAAGGGAGAGCTCGGCACGAACTCCGGGAACTCCGCGTCGGACAGCCAGCGCACCCGCCTCTCCGCGTGGAGCATCGCGAGCTTCTGCTCGTCCGAGCCGATCCGCCGCCGGATTTCGGCCTTCTCCCGACTCGTCTTGGCGGCCAGAGCGATCAACTCGTCGCCGCTCTTCCCGAGCTTGTGGAACGGGGAGAGCTCGTCCCAGCGCCGCTGCAGCTCCTTGCTGAAGTCCTCGAACTGCGCGAGCAGCGCCTCGTCCTTCTTCTGCAGGTTCCGGATGCGCTTCGCCTCCGAGATCTGCTCCTGGAGGCGACGCAGGTCGGCGCGGTGCCAGCTGTCCTTCGCGTAGACGTGGCGGAACGAGTCGTTGTCGCGATTCGCCTGCTGAGCGGCCGCCCAGAGAGCCCTCTGGGCGAGGTCCGCCTCCTGCTGCTCGGCGGCGCGGAAGGCCCTGTAGGCGTCCAGCTCGCTCCGGGCCCGGCGATCGGCCGCCGCGTCGGCCTGGGGATCCCACGTCGCAGCGCGGATGCGGTCGTGGAAGTCCAGCGAATCGGACTGGACGACCCGATCGCCGGGTCGGGGCTCGTCGTTGGGATCGGCAGCCGCCGGCAAGCCCTGGCCCAACGCCACGGGGAGCAGCACGAGCACCCGGAAGGAGGCCCGGAACACGGCGGCCGAGGCAGCAGTTCGTCGCATGCCCGTGGGTCACACCCACCGCGGCCAGGGTTCAACTCGCGCCCTGCGAGGATCCGCGTCGGCCTGCTAGCGCGCGACCTCCGCAAACGACACCCGCTCAGCTTCGGGCTTCGCGATCTCCCCCTCCGGCAGCATGAAGCGCCAGAACACCATGCCGAAGGCGCGGCCCTCGGTATCCAGCCAGTTGGGCACGCCCGGATCCCGGTGGGCGATGACGATGCGGAAGGAGCCGTCGGGCTCGAGCACGGTCTGCTTGCGGTTCAGCGAAGCCGAGCGGTTGGCGTAGTCGAAGGTCTGGAGGTGTCGGTTCCAGAGGCTGACGTTGGCGCAGCGGCACGCGGGCCAGCGTCCGGTGATGACGAGGGCATCTTCCGGGCCGAGGAGAAAGGGCGCCTGGGAGTAGGCCGCGTCGAAGGCCGCGAGACCGAAGTCCCCGGGCTTGACCGGCTGCGGAAACTGGTTCGGGTTGCGGCTCACGAAGGGGGGCAGCTCCCGCTCACCGGGCGGCGGCATCCCCAGGGTGCGCGACTGGACGAAGCGGGTGACCCGGCGGATCCCCGCGGCGACGCTCGCGTCGTCGGGGGAGGGAGGAGGCGGCGCCTCGCCGAGCCGCTCGATCGAGAGCGGGATGTGGTGGGTCGCGTCCGCCGCGACCGGATGCGCCTCCTCGTAGTAGTGGCGTGTCGTCACACGCGAGGTCTCGGGGTCGAGGGGCAGCCAGGCGCCGTCGCGCTTCTCGCCGCCGAGGTGGATCTCGTAGTTGCCGTCGGCGTCCGCCTGGAACTCCTCGTCGTTCAAGACCCCGGCGGTGCGCGTGCCCATCTGCCCGTCCCGGCTGCCGACCTCGAGGGTGAAGGAGGTGTAGATCGCCCCGGCCAGGTTCCCGCGCACCACGTAGCTGCGGGCGGGGTCGATCGGCGCGTCGTAGTACACCGCGTCCGCGTTGTCTCCGGTGAACTTCCGAGAGGGCGAGACGATGCGCCGGAAGGTGGGGTGGCTCTCGTGCTGCTCGAAGTAGCTGGCCAGGCCGCCCTCGAGCATGTGCGCGATGGCCCGCACGCCGTCGGCCACGTCCTCGGAGCTCTCGATCAGGTACTCGGGCCCGAGGTAGCGCTCGTCCACGTCCCGCAGCGTGTCGAGCAGCTCGTGGAGCGCCTTCCGGCTCTCGTTCTGGATTCCCGACATCCTCGTCCTCCCTCCGCTGGGCCGCGCGGCACAACGCGCATGCTAGCGCCGACGGCGCCGAGCCCGCTCGGGCATCGAAGCCGGGTTCGGCGCTATCGTTGATCGAAGGAGGAGCCCATGCTCTGCAGATCCGTCGCAAGCGCCCTGCTGGTGGGCCTGCTGGGCCACGCGGCGGCCGCCGCCGACCTCGCGGTCGGCTCGCCGGCACCTCCCTTCCGACTGCCCGGCACGGACGGCGCCAGCCACGCCCTCGAGGACTACGTGGGCAAGCGGGGCGTGGTGCTCGCCTGGTTCCCGAAGGCCTTCACCCCGGGTTGAACGAAGGAGCTCGCCGCGCTGCGTGACAGCGCCAAGGAGCTCGCGGCCTACGAAGCCGCCGTCTTCATGGTGAGCCTCGACGAGCCCGAGAAGAACAAGGCCTTCGCCGACTCCCTCGAGACCACCCAGATCCTGCTCTCCGATCCGAGCGGGGACGTGGCCGACGCCTACGGCGTGGCCGGCCTCGGCGGGTTCTTCGCGAAGCGCTGGACCTTCTACATCGACCGCGAGGGCGTGATCCGCGCGATCGACAAGGACATCCGTGTAGAATCGGCCGGCCAGGACATCGCCAAGCGCCTTGGCGAGCTGGGCTTCCCGACCGTGAGAGAAGAAGGAGCACGATGATGAGCGAGCCCCTGACCCGGTCCGCCATGGGCATTGCCGACGGTCTTCCCCTGAACGTCTCCCAGGGAGGCCTCGACGAGCTGCGCCGCGACGTCCAGCGGCTGATGGACATCGAGGCGATCAAGCAGCTCAAGCACGCCTACTTCCGCTGCCTCGACACCGCCAACTGGGAAGAGATGGGCACGCTCTTCCACGACGACGTGTCGGTCCACTTCAAGGGCGGCAGCTACGAGTGGAAGCTCCAGGGCAAGGAGGAGTACCTGGGCGCGGTCGGCCAGGCCTTCCACAAGGGCAGCCTCGGCCACCACAACGGGCACCACCCCGAGATCCAGATCCTGGGCGAGAGCGAGGCCACGGGCATCTGGTACCTGGCGGACAACATGTGGATCCTCGACCACAAGTTCTTCACGGGCGGCACGGCCCTCTACTGGGACCGCTACCTCAAGGTGGAGGGTCGTTGGCTGATCAAGGACACGAGCTACCGGCGCCTCTACGAGACCAACCAGGCCCTGGAAGAGAACCCCCCGCTCTCCACCCACTACCTGGGCGAGCACGGTGCCGACCCCGGCGGGAGCTCCTAGTCAGATGACCCACCTTTCCCGACTCCTCCTCGTCCCCCTCCTTCTCCTCGCCCTGCCCGCAAGCCCCGCCTTCGCCCTGTCGAAGGCAGACGCCGAGAAGATCGTCGCCGCCCCGGATCGCAGCGCCGAAGACCGGGAGAAGGACGAGCGCAGGAAGCCCGCCCTGCTCCTGGTCTTCAGCGGCGTCGAGCCCGGCATGAAGGTCGCCGACCTGGGCGCCGGAAGCGGCTACACCACCGAGCTCCTGGCTCGTGCGGTGGGCCCCGAGGGCTCGGTGATCGGCCAGAACACGCCCAGGGTGATCGAGAAGTACGTGAAGGAGAGCTGGCCTGCGCGGCTCGCGAAGCCCGCGCTCGCGAACGTCGTGAGGGCGGACCGCAGCTTCGAAGACCCGCTGCCCGAGGGCACGAGTGGGCTCCAGGTCGTCACGATGGTCTTCGTCTACCACGACACCCTGATCGGAGACACCGATCGCGCGGCGATGAACCGGAGGATCTTCGACGCCATGGCGCCTGGGGGGGCGCTGATCGTGGTCGACCATCACGCCAAGAGCGATGCGGGCCCCGAGGTGGCGGAGACACTGCACCGGATTCCCGAGGCCCTCCTGCGCAGCGAGATCGAAGCGGCCGGCTTCCAGTTCGAGGCCGAAGCCGGCTTCATGCGGAACCCGGAAGACCCGCGCACGGCTCTCTTCTACGAGATGGACACGCCGAGTGACGCCTTCGTCCACCGCTACCGCAAGCCGCGCTAGGCCTCGCCCGCCGCCAGCAGCGCCGACTCCTTGTCGAGCCTGGTGAGCACCGGGGCGAGCAGCGCCACGGCGACGCCACCGCAGGCCAGCACCAACCCGAGGAGCGGCCCGTAGCCCTGCTCGGCCAGGACCAACCCGGCGGCCGCCGGGCCGAGGGCCGCCCCGACCGAGGCCAGGCCGGTACCGATCGCGGCCCAACGCCCGCGGTCGTCGAGGGTCGCCAGCGTCCCCAGGAAGTAGGGCATGGCGAAGAAGAAGCCCAGCGCCCAGAACAGGTTGGCCGCGACGAAGCCCCCGATCCCGCGGGCCTCGACGAGGAAGGCAGTGGCCACCATCGTCACGGCGACCGAGCCCAGGAGCGGCACGCGCCGCCCGACTCGCAGCCCCAGGAGCGCCGCGCCGCCCGCACCGGCGAGGCCGAGCAGGTTGGTGACGGCGAGGATCATGGCCATGGTCTCGACGTCGATGCCCAGATCCTTGGCGATGCGCTCCGTGAAGGCCCAGACCGCGTTCTGACCGAGGGCGAAGAGGAAGAAGCCGGCCAGGACCAGGCTCGCCGCCCCCGCGCGGCGAATCCGCGGGGCTGCGCCCGCGGCGGCCGAAGCGGGAGCCGGCAGACCGCGGAGCAGGGGGGCGACCACCGCCGTCGCCACCACCATGAAGAGGAACATGCCGTCGGCCCCGGCTGCGGCGATCGCGCTGCCCAGGGGAAGCACGGCAAAGCTGCCCGCCACTCCGCCGACCACACTGGCCACGGCAAAGAGCCGCTCGGGATCGGGCGCCCCCGAGGCGGCCGCCGTCGCCGCCGCTCCGGCGAGGCCGGCGCCCAGGCCAGCCACCACGCGAAACGCAGCCAGCCAGGCCGGATCCAGCACCCAACCCGATGCGCCGTGCCCGAGGATCACGAGAGCAAAGCCCAGCGAGGCCGTCGCCACGCGCGAGCTCCGCGCGATGTGGCCGGCGACGCCAATGGCCGCCAGCGCCGCCGCCAGCATCTCCATCGACACCAGGGTGGCGGCGCCGTCCTTTCCGAAGCCGCGGTGGTCGACGAGAACGCCGAGCAGCAGCGGTGCCCCCGCGAGCAGGAAGCCCCGCGGAACCTCGCCGGCGACCACGCCCGCGAGCAGGTGGAGCGGGAGCGCCCGGCTCATCGGCGGTCGAGGGGATGACGACCGTCGATGCCAGCCTGGCGGGTTCGGCCTTCCACGTCGCTCCTCCGGGGCACACCGCGAATGGAACGAATGGGTATGCCATGTGCCGAGCCGCGACAATACCCCGCCTTCAGGGCCAGCCTCGAGCTGCGAAGGAAGTCGGCCTCGTCGTAGCTCTTGCCCGACTCCCCTTCGAGCAGGTGCGAATCGAGAGCCCGCACACGAGTGACATCAAGACCCCCGATGTGACCTACTCGGTGGCGGTGATACCGCATGGAAGGAACCAGCCTTCTTCGGATCTCGTCATCGGGTTCCTTCTCCTCGATCTCCCAGACCTCCATGCGCTGCGGCCAGAAGACACGATTGCCTTTGCCATGGACTCGCTCCGCTGCGGCTCGACACGTGATCCACGGGGTGCACGATGTGAAGACGACGTACTGGAACTCGAGGCGGCCCTGCCATGCGGACCCCTAGAGCCTCCCGCTGGCGCCGCCAGGCGCAGCCCGTACCGTCTCGTCGTGTTCGCCGACCTCTTCGATCACCCGGACGTCGCCGTCGCCGAGACCGACGACCCGCGGGAGACGCCGCTCCCGCCCGAGGAGGCGGCGGCCGTCGAGGGGGCCGCCGAGAAGAGGCGGCGCGAGTTCGCCGCGGGCCGAAGCTGTGCGCGGTTGGCGCTCGGGGAGCTGGGGCTCTCCGATGCGATCATCCCCCGAAACCCGGATCGCACTCCCGCCTGGCCCGACGGCATGGTGGGAAGCATCTCCCACACGAGCGGCCACTGCGCCGCGGCCGTCGCGAGGGATCGGAGGATCGTCGCCGTCGGCATCGACGTCGAAGGCCGCACACCGCTGAAGGACGGCATCGTCCGGCGAATCTGCAGTGAAGACGAGCGCGCGCACCTGGCCGCGCTCGGCGATCACCCGGTGGAGGTCTGGGCCAAGCTCGTCTTCAGCGCCAAGGAGAGCTTCTTCAAGGCCTACTTCCCGCGCGAGCACGTCGGGCTCGGGTTTCGCGAGGCCGAGGTCGAGATCGACCCTGCAGGCGAGGGGTTCCGCCTCTGCATGTGCAACGAGGACAAGCCGGCTCTCGCCGGGCGACGGGAGGTGACGGGGCGCTTCGCCTTCGGCCCGGCCCACGTCTTCACCGCGATTCTCGTCGAAGCCCGGTGACTGCTCCCCCGGCAAAGCCGGGGGCATCAGGTGAGCCGCTCAAAGCGGCTGGACGGGGCCGCTGCGCGG
>NYZB01000221.1 GCA_002687015.1 Deltaproteobacteria bacterium | reverse complement strand
GAAAGCCGCGTAGGCGACACGCTGTCCACGCCGCTGCGCGGGCCACCCTGTCCCGGCCGAGCCATTCTGAGGAATGAACCCCGCCCCGCCGCGCGTCAAGCATAGGAGCGAAGCGGCCCCCAACCGACAGGGGATGAAATCGACCGCCAGGTGGGCCTGGTCGCCGTTCGCCTGAAGGCCATGGATGGCGGATGCTCCAGGCGTGAACACCCCCGCCCATGTGGTCCTGAATCTCCTGGTCGTCGGGCGAGGCCGGGGCGAGGCGTGGAAGCCCATTCTTCTGGGAGCACTGCTCCCCGACCTGCCCATCCTGCTGATGTATGTCGTGGAGCGCGGCTTGCTCGGGACGCCCGAGGTGGTCATCTGGCAGGAGCGCTACTTCGCGGAGGGGTGGCAGCTCTTCGTCGATCTCTTCAACTCCCTGCCCCTGCTCTTCGTGGCGTGGGCCGGCGCGCGCTTCCGCGGTGCGGTCTTCCTCGAGATCCTGTTCCTGAGCATGGCCGTTCATGCAGGCGGTGACTTCCTGACCCATCCCGACGATGCCCACCGCCACTTCCTGCCGCTCTCCGAGTGGCGCTTCCGAAGCCCCCTCTCCTATTGGGATCCCGCGCACCATGGTCGCTTCTTCATGGTGGCCGAGCTGGCGATGCTGCTGCTCGGCAGCCTGTGGCTCGTGGCTCGCGGAGACCGGGCCGTGCGTCGCCTGGCGGTCGGCACCCTGGCCATCAGCGCTCTCTTCGTCGCCTTCGCTCTCGTCGTCTGGGCGCCTCTTGCAGAGCCTTGAACCCGCCTCCGCTACGCTCGAGTCGTGCCGCCCGCGCTTCCTCTCGATCGCATCGACACCGTCTTCCTCGACGCCGGCAACACCTTGGTCTCGATCGACTTCGACCGGGTGGCTCCGGCGATCGCTGCACGGGGCATCGCCTGCACGCCCGCGGGCCTGCGCCGGGCCGAGGCGCGGGCGCGCCCCCAGATCTCTGCCAGCATCCACGAACGAGGCCGCAGCGAGGGGGAGGACGCCTTCGCCGCGTACCTGGGCTTCGTGCTCGGTCATCTCGGAGTCTCGGAGGGTGCGGAGGCGCTCGCGGGCGCGCTCTCCGGGGAGCTCAAGGAGCCCGGCGCCTCCGATCGGCTCTGGTGCTGGGTGCTCCCGGGCACCGAGGCGGCACTCGGGAGGCTTCGAGCCCTCGACCTGGATCTCCTCGTGGTCAGCAACTCCGACGGCACGGTCGAGCAGGGCCTCGCTGCACTCGGCCTGGCTCGCTTCTTCTCCGGCATCGTCGATTCCCATCGGGTCGGCTCCGAGAAGCCCGCTGCAGGGATCTTCGAGGCCGCGCTCGAGCGGGCGGGGGCCGCGCCCGAGCGAACCCTGCACGTCGGGGACCTCTACCATGCCGACGTTCTGGGCGCGCGCGCGTGCGGTATCCACCAGGCCCTGCTCGATCCCTGGGACGACTGGGGCCCGATCGATTGTCCGACCTTCGCCGATCTCGATGCTCTCGCGACGGCCTTCGAGGAGACACGCTCGTGAACTCGCTGCCGGTACTCGCCACGAGCCTCGCGCTCGTGATGATCTCGATCGGAGTCCACTACGAGCTCTTCCGGCTCCTGAGTGCGGTGGTTCCCCGTCTGGCGATTGCAGCGCGCCTCAAGGTTCTCGTTCTCGACCTACACGACCCTGGGCTTTGGCGACATCGTGGCGACATCGTGGCGACGGGGCCCCTTCGCCTGCTGGCGGGCATCGAGGGGATCACCGGCCTGGTGCTGATTGCCTGGACGGCATCCTTCGCGTACGTCGAGATGGGGCACTACTGGGGCAATGGGGAAGAGGAGGAAGAGGGATGATCATCGGCATTTTCCGGAGCCGATTGCGCGAGACCGGTACGGAGGACTATCCCGCGGTGGCCGAGAGGATGGTGGAGCTGGTGGCCAGGGTGCCTGGCTTTCGCGGCATCAAGAGCTTCGCCGCGGAGGACGGGGAGCGCGTCTCGATCTTCGAGTTCGAGAGCCTGGCGGCCTTGGATTCGTGGAAGCGCGACGCGGAGCACCTGGTGGCCCAGCGTCGTGGCCGCGAGGAGTTCTACGAGAGCTACGAGCTGCAGATCTGTCAGCCGCTGCGCACGAGCCATTTCCAACGGGACTGAGCCCTGGCTGTGGCGGCGTGGCGTAGGTTCCGAGAAAGCCATACCGTCGAATCCTCTCTTCGTCCGTTTCGGGAGCAACGATGCGCTTCACCTTCGCCGAGTCGATGTGTGACCCCCAGCAGTACACCACTCTCGCCGTCGAGGCCGAGCAGGCGGGCTACTCCTCCTTCTCGGTTCCCGAGAGCATCATGTACCCGAAGGAGTCGGACTCGAAGTACCCGTACACGCCGGACGGGAACCGCGAGTTCCTCGAGAACAAGCCCTTCATCGATCCCTTCGTCCTGATGGGTGCGCTCGGGGCCGTGACCGAGCGGCTGCGCTTCACCACCTTCGTCGTCAAGCTCCCGATGCGACACCCCGTCCATGCTGCGAAACAGGCCATCTCCGTTGCCGTCATGACGAACAACCGGCTGGGCTTCGGCGTCGGTCTCTCGCCCTGGCCCGACGACTTCCGCGTGCTGGACGTACCCTGGAAGGGGCGCGGCAAGCGTCTCGACGAGATGATCGAGATCCTGCGCGGCCTCGAGACCGGCGAGTTCTTCGAGTACCACGGCGAGCACTTCGACCTCGAACCCATCAAGCTCTGCCCCGCGCCGAGCCAACCCATTCCCATCCTGGTCGGCGGTCACTCGGAACTGGCCCTGCGCCGGGCGGCGCGTCTCGGTGACGGCTGGATGCATGCAGGCGGCGGGGAAGCCACGGACTTCGATGCCGCCATCTCGAGGATCAACGACCTTCGTGCGGAGTACGGCCGGGACCAGGAGCCCTTCGAGGTCCACGTGATCTCGATGGACGCCTACACCGCCGACGGTGTGAAGCGGCTCGAAGACAAGGGCGTCACCGACTGCATCGTGGGCTTCCGCAATGCCTACGAAGAAGACACGATGCCCCTTCAGCAGAAGATCGACGCGTTGAAGGGCTTTGCCGATGCCGTGATCTCCAAGGTCGCTTGAGAAGGAACCCGACCCGGGAGCAGCGAATGCTCGAGAGGATCGATCTCGACCCGCTCGGTGGTGTCCGCACCGCCATGGGCTTCATGGCCCTGGGCAGTGGCGCCGCCGGAGACTAGGAGAAGGCCGGCGTGGACCAGGCTCTCTTCGCCTATGGGACCCTGCTGGTTCCCGAGGTCTTCGAACTCGTGGTCGGCCGTCGGGTGGCCGGCAGCCGCGCCGTCCTCGAGGGCCATGTGCGGCGCCGCCTGCACGGTGCCGTGTACCCGGCCCTGGTGCCCCGCCACAGCGAGAAGACCCTGGGCCAGCTCTACCCGGGTCTCAGCAAGGAGGAGCTGGCGCGGGTCGATGCCTTCGAGGGAGAACGCTATGTGCGGAGGCCCTGCGTCGTCGAGACCAGCGAGGGCGTGAAGCATGCCGCGGTCTACGTGCTCCGCTCCGAGCACGGAGGGCTGCTCGACGGCCGCGACTGGGATCTGGCCGCCTTCGAGCGGGAGGAGCTCGAGGACTATCTCGAGGGTTGCCGTCGCTTCGCCGAGCGCCTGGCCTCTTCCTGAGTGCCCCATGTTTGAAGCGCCGCCACGCGGCCGCGGCGCCCGGGCCAGGAAAGCCGATTCGATGGTAGACTCGCCGGTCCCAACCCCCGACCCGAGACGGAGACCCGACATGAAGTTCTACAACTCGATTGGTCCCAACCCCAAGCTGGTCCGCATGTTCGCCGCAGAAAAGGGGTTCACCTTTCCCGAGACCGTCGACGTCGACATCATGAGCGGAGAGAACCGCCAGGATGCCTACAAGGCGAAGAACCCCGGTGCCCAGATGCCCGGTCTGGAGCTCGATGATGGTCGCTTTCTCGCCGAGACGATCGCCCTCTGCGAGTACATCGAGGATCTGCAGGCCGAGCCGCCGCTGATCGGAAGCAATCCCGAGGAGCGAGCCGAGACGCGAATGTGGGTGCGGCGGATCGAGGAGCGCATCAACTGGCCCCTGGCCGCCGCCTTCCGCAATTCGGAGGGCCTTCCCCTCTTCAAGGATCGCATCCTCACGATTCCCGAGGCCGCCGACGGGCTGAAGGCGGTCGCGCAGGAGGGCATGAGGTGGCTCGAGGAGCAGATCGCCGGCCGGGATACGATCGTGCCGGGTCGTTTCACGCTGGCGGATGTGGCGCTCTTCTCCTTCACCGAGTTCGGCGCTCAGGTCGGCCAGCCGATCGACGCGGGTCTCGCGAACCTGAATGCCTGGTTCGAAGCCACGAAGGCCCGCCCCAGCTCCCAGGCCTGAAGCGCTCACGAAGGGGTCTTCCCCCCTCGTGAAACGCCGCGCCGCCGTCAGGCGGGGTCGGTGAAGAAGTCGGCTCTCGGGGTGCCCGTCGGATCGTAGACGGGCTCCGAGAGATCGATCCGGTACTTGATGGCGTCGGCGGCGTGAAGGCCGAAGGACGCGATGGTGTCGCGCATGGCCAGGTAGTGGGGGCCCTTCAGGTGGGTCGCCAGGGCTTGCTGGTCCCGCCAGCGCTCGAACACGTAGATGCGGCCCGGTGTCAGCAGGTCGGCACTCCACACGTAGTCGATGCAGCCGTCCTGGGCCCGGGTCGCGGCCATGTGCGGCTTGCCCGCTTCGAGAGCTTCGTCCCGTCGCTCGGGATCGACGTCCACGGTTCCGGCGATCAGGACGGGTTCGCTCATGACGTGAGGTTGCCTCCATTGATGCCGATCGTCTGGCCCGTCACCCACGCGGCCTCGTTGGACGCCAGGTAGACGACTGCTGCGCCGATGTCCTCGGGAAACCCCACCCGTCCCACGGGCACGGTCTTCGCGATCGCAGCGGTATCGTCGCCCGTTCCACTGGCCATCAGCCCGAGCGCGAGGGAGTTGGCCGTGACACCCTGGCCCGCGACCTCCATGGCCAGGTGGCGCATGAAGCTGAGCGCTCCACCCTTCCCGGCCCCGTAGGTCGAAATGCCCAGGGGAATCCCGACCTGGCCCGCGCCCGACGAGATCGTGACGATCCGCCCGAATCCGCGCTCGCACATGCCGTCGATGACGGCCTTGCAGCAGTGGAGCACGCCGTAGAGGTTGAGATCGATGAACGGGGTCCAATCGTCCGGGTCCTGCTCGCGAAAGGGGGTCAGGCCCATGCCCGGCGGCACCCCGGCGTTGTTGACCAGGATGTCGATCGGGCCGAGAGCCTGCTCTGCGACCGCGATGCCCTCGGCCACGGCCGCGCCAGAGCTCACGTCGAAGGCCGCCGCCACGGCCTTGCCTCCCTGTGCCGCGATCTCCTCGGCGACCACGCGCGCCCGCTCTTCGACGAGGTCGTTGATCGCGACCGCCGCACCCTGGGCCGCGAGGCTTCGAGCGATGCCGGCCCCGACGTTCTGCCCTCCCCCGGTCACGAGCCCCACGCGTCCACTCAAGTCGAACACGTTCAGCGCCCCCGAAATGCCGGCTCGCGCTTTTCGAAGAAGGCCTGCATGGCTTCCTGGGCGTCCTTCGACGACGCGTTCACGGTCTGCGCCATGGCCTCGGCATGCAAGGCTTCCGAGAAGCTCGACTGGAGCCCGGCGGTCAGCATGCGCTTGGTCATCTGCAGGGCCAGGGGCGGCCCCGCTGCGAGCCGCTGCACCCAATCGTCCACGAAGGCGTCGAGCTTGTCGTCGGGCACGACCCGGTTCACGATGCCGATCCGCTCGGCCTCGTCGGCCGAGATGATGTCCGCCAGCAGGGCGAGCTCCTTGGCCTTGTGCAGACCCACCAGCCGCGGGAGGATCCACGACCCGCCGAGATCCAGGGACAGCCCCCGCCTCGCAAAGATCTCGGAGAAGCGCGCGCTCTCGCCGGCCACGATCAGGTCGCAGCCGAGGGCCAGGTTGAGCCCCGCGCCCACCGCGACGCCGCCGACCTTCGCGACCACCGGCTTCGGGATCTCGTGCAGCGCGACTCCGATGCTGTTGTAGAACTGCATGCGATCGAGCTGGTGCCAATCCGCGCCGTCCCTCGCGCCCAGGTCCGCACCGCCACAGAAGGCGCCCCCAGCCCCCGTCAGCACCATCACCCGGTCCGTCTCACTGCGCGCGACCGCGTTGAAGGTCGAGAGAAGCTCCTCCCACATCGGCATGTCGATGGCGTTCTTCTTCTCGGGTCGATTCAAGGTGACGGTGACGACCCCGTTCTCGCTCCGTTCGACGATGATGGACTTCAAGGCATTCTCCTCCGGCAGGCGCTCATGATGGCACGGAAGTCACGGGGACGGCGAATCCGGGAGCGGATTGAGGCACCATTCGGGGCGCGTGGAGGGATCCGATGAACAGCTTCTCCAGAGACGAGATCGAACAGGCCTATCGACACTTCGTGGCCGTCGGCGACAGCCAGGACTGGGATGCCTGGGCCGACCTGCACAGCGAGGACGGCGTCTGGATCGAGCACCACCTGGGCACGATCCGGGGTCGGGAGGCGATCCGCGAGACCATCAAGAAGACCATGGCCGCAGCCCCGCCCATGGAGTTCCCGGTCGAGTGGCACGTGATCGAGGGCCACCGGGTGGTCTTCTACCCGTGGCAGGTCTTCCCCGACCCCAGGGGAGGAGCCGAGATCTACCGCTTCGGCTGCGTGACCGTGCTCGAGTACGCGGGAGAGGGGCTCTGGTCCCTGCAGGAAGACCTCTACAACCCCCGCGAAGGCGAGGCAGTGGTCAAGCGATGGCTGGCCGCGGGCGGGAAGCTGCCCGGCGCCGCCGCATCGGAGGGGGGCTCCTAGCTCAGCTCTCCGCGTCGTCCTCTTCGGGTTCATCAGGGGAGCGAAGCGAGGCCAGCAGCAGCGTGCCCAGACCGAGCAGGATCTCGTCGACGAAGGGGATGGAGTCCGGGACCAGCAGGTCGAGCAGGAACACGGCTCCCAACACCAGGAAGAGGGTCGGGAAGCGCAGCCCGCCCGCGAAGCGGGCGATCAGCGCGGCGAGGACACCGCGACCAGCCGACATGGAGGGAGCGTAGATGAAGAGCAGGCGCCGCACCTGCGACGCCTGCTCGGGTTGCGGTCGGGGTGGGTCAGGAAGGGCGACCGCAGGGGAACGGGTGTTTCGCGCTAGCGACGGCGGTCGATGCGCCGGCCCCGGCGATCGAGTCGCCGATCGATCCGGTCGCCCTTGCGATCGAGTCGCCGGTCGATCCGGTCACCCTTGCGATCGAGTCGCCGGTCGATCCGGTCACCCTTGCGATCGAGTCGCCGGTCGATCCGGTCGCCCTTGCGATCCAGTCGCCGGGCGAGGCGGTCCTTGCCGTGGGCTGCGGCGCGGTCCGAGCGGCGATCGAGTCGCCGGTCGATCCGGTCGCCGCGCCGGTCCAGGCGTTCGTCGATCCTGTCGCCTCGTCGGTCGAGGCGGTCCTCGATGCGATCGCCCTTCTTGTCGAAGAACTCCTCGGCGCCGGCAAGGGCCGGAGCCGCGGCGAGCAGCAGGAGGCCGGCGGCGGCCGCGCTCAAGGTCAGGGTACGGACGGGCTTCATGTTCGGGCTCCCCGGGGTTCGGAACGTGGGTACTCCACGCTTCCAACCCGGTTGGGCCCGCTCGGTTGCGCCCCTTTTGTCTGGGCGCAACTACTTGGAATCACTCGTATTTTCTGGTTCCGTGGACCAAGAAGCCGTGTGGATGGCGGCCCTGCGGGTCCCGGTGCGTCCAATGGACGACGCCCCCCCGGTCGTTCCACTCGTACTCGCCCTTGAACTGCACCTCGTCGCCGCGCCGCAGCGCGGGGATGCGCGGGGCCAGATCGATGTTGTGGCTGATCAGGACGGTGTGGCCCGAATCGAGTCGCAGCACGAAGCGCTGGTGGCGAGACCCCTTCGTGTCGTCTCGCAGCACCTTCTCCACCACGCCGCGACCTTCGACGATGAGGTCGCTGTGGCCCGCGCGGAACGCCTCGAGAACCGGATCCACCACGTCGCGGGCCCCGGTGCCCGAGACCGGCTGGGCTTCCCGGGCCGGGCGCACCGGCAGGCTCCCGGGCTCCTGCAGGAAGTAGAGCGCGGCCAGGACCGCGAGCAGCAGGAAGGGCCGGAGCGATCGGAGAGAGGGCATGGGCGGAAGCTACCACGGCACCTGGCGTGGCCCCGGCGGCCTCGATACCGCGTCAGCCAGCGGGCTCGGAGGGGAGACGGACGAGAACGCCGTCGGGGCGATGGGCGGGGTCGAAGGCCAGCTCGAGGATGCGCTCGGCGACGAAGGCCGGGCTGCTGAAGGCGCCGTCGCGCTTCATGGCGACGAAGCGCTCGCGCTCGGGAAAGTCCTCGACCCGGCTGGCTCGGATCTGCGCCTGCATGGCAGTGTCGACGACGCCGGGGGCCACCGCGTAGGCGCGCAGCCCACCGTCGCGCTCTTCGACGTCGATGCACTCCGTGAGGCGGTCCACGGCCGCCTTTGCCGCGCAGTACACCGACCAGCCCGCGTAGGGCTTGCGAGCGGCGCCCGACGAGATGTTGACCAACACGCCTCCTCCCGCCTGGCGGCGCACCTGGCGCAGATAGGCCTGGCAGCCGAGCAGGGTGCCCATCACGTTGACGTCGAGGTGCTGCCTCGCGGCCCCGGGGTCGAGATCTCGCAGCGGCTGGATCGGATCCAGCACTCCCGCGTTGTTGATCCACAGGTCCAGGCGCCCGAAGCGGACGGCCGCTTCCTCGGCGAAGGCCGAGACGGCCTCGGCATCGACGACGTCGACGCATCTCGCCATCACGCGCTCCCCCTCGGCGAGCGCGGGAGCGCTCCGCGAGCAGAGAGCCAGCTGCATGCCGCAACCGTGGAAGGCCTCGGCCAGTCCCGCACCGAGCCCACGGCTGGCGCCCGTGATGACGGCGGTTCGCCCTGCTACGTCCATCTCCGTACCCTAGCCGAGCGATGGAGACCGATCGCAGCCGACGGGGCGCCACCGTCGACCGCGTCGCGGCGCTCGACGATGAGGAACCCCGCATGACCCGACCCCAGGAGCTGCAACGCATCGGCGTGTTCTGCGGCTCGAGCCCGGGCGCCCGCCCTGCCTACGCGAGCGCCGCCGTCGCCCTCGGCCAGGCGCTGGTGGGGCGTGGCCTCGGCCTGGTCTACGGCGGTGGCTGCGTCGGCTTGATGGGGATCGTCGCCGACACGGTGCTGGCTGGTGGGGGCGAGGTGGTGGGCGTCATCCCGCGATCCCTGGCTCGCAAGGAGGTCGCCCACGAGGGGGTCAGCGAGCTGCTCGTGGTCGAGGACATGTTCGAGCGCAAGCGGATCATGATGGAGCGCGCCGATGCCTTCGTGAGCCTGCCCGGCGGGGTCGGCACCCTGGACGAGCTCTTCGAGGTCTGGACCTGGGTGCAGCTCGGCCACCTCAGCAAGCCGGCGGGCCTGCTGGACGTGGAGGACTTCTACCGCGGCCTCTTCCGCTTCCTCGACCAGCTCGTCGATGAGCGTTTCCTTCGCAGTCCCCATCGCGACCTGCTGCTCCGCGAGGAGGATCCCGAGCTGCTGCTCGACCGGCTCTCTGCCTGGAGTCCGCCGGGTGGCGACAAGTGGATCGATCGGGGCTCCGGGGGGCCGCTCAAGCCGGCCGGCGCCGGGCGATCGCGACCTGGATGATGTGGCTGTCGAAGGGCGCCGCCAGCGCATAGGCGATGCGCACCATCCATCGCTGCAGCGCCGAGGCGTTCACCGAGCCAACCGGGAAGGGCGCGGAGAAGCGGTCGAGGACCTCGAGGCCATTGGCCTCGAGCACCCGGTCGAGGCTCGCGCGGGTGAAGTGCTGGACGTGGTGGACCTGACAGATCCTCTGCAGCGGCCAGCGCAGGCGTCCCAGGCTGAGACGGTGCAGCAGCTTGCCCAGGCGATAGATGGTCGAGCCCGAGTCGACGGTGGCGAAGACGGCGACCCCTCCAGCGGGCAGGACCCGGGCCGAGTCCGCGATGAAGGCGTCGATCTCGTCGATGTGCTCGATGACGTACCAGCTGATCATCCCATCCATGGGTACGGGAGGCCGGTAGCCTGCGATCTCGACGCATTCCACTTCCAGGCCCTTGTCGCGGGCCTGCTGGGCCGCAGCGGCCGAGGTTTCGACGCCGTAGGGCGCGTAGCCGCGCTCGCGCAGGAATTCGAGCCAGTTGCCGGGGCCGCAACCCACGTCGACGATCCTTCCCCCGCTCGGCCAACGGTCTCCGAGGCGGTCGAGGGTCCGGGCGAAGAGCGAGCGGTCGGGGTTCTCGAAGTACTCGCGGTGCTGCTCCAGGTAGTAGTCCTCACCGTAGACCTCGGGATCCGCGCCCGGCCGGAGCTCGGAAAAGCAGTGGCTGCAGCTCCCGCACTCGATCAGGTTGCACTCGATCAAGGCGTAGGCCAACCGCGTGTCGGAGCCGTGGCAGATCGGACAGGAGCTCACTCTCGGCACTCCATGACGATCAGCGAGTAGGGCATCCGGAGCAGGTCCCCTCGCAGGTCCGCGGTGACGGAGGCGAAGGCCGCGGCAGCGAGCTCGCGGTACGCCTCCGGCCTTCGCACGTGCTGTCCGCGATCGCGCTGGAGCAGCATGCGAACGAAGCCGGATTGCTCGGGGAGGTAGCAGCCGTCGATCGTCACGAGGCGCCCGGTCGGGCGAAGCGCCGAACGAGCCAGCTCGAAGAAGCTCCGGGCCTCTGCGTCGTCCAGGTGGTGCACCAGACCGTAGGCGATGGCGAGGTCGAAGGAGCCGGCCCCCAGCTCCATGAGCTCCGCCTCGTCGAGGGTCCGGCACAGGAATCGCCCCCGCTCCCCGTGGCGCTTCCGCGCCCACTCGATGTACCGCGGGCTGGCATCGAAGCCCACGTAGTCCACGTCGGGAAGATGGGCGAGCAGGTCGGCCGGTCCACAGCCGATGTCGAGGACGCGCTCGCCCGACCTGGCCTTCAGGTACTCCTCGGCGAGGATGCGATAGGAAGCCGCGCCCCGGATCAACGCCTGGGCCGTCCGGTAGGCCCACGGGCTCGCCAGGAGACGGCGGGGATCGAGGGGGTGGCTGGCCGCGTTCATCCGGGGGTACCGCTCTCGTGCTTGCGGGCTGCGACCAGGTGCTGGGCGCCGAGGGGCAGCCAGCCGAGGGCCCGCTCGAGCGCAGCCCAGAGGCTCCCCGCCCAGGGGAAGAAGAGGATGTGGCGATGGTCGCACTCGCGAAGCCCGCTCTCTGCGAGGAGGGCTCGAAGCTTGCCGTGGCCCAGCAAGACGGCGTGCTCGTCGAACTCGCAGCGGTTCACGACGATGCGGGTCAGGGGGTTCCAGGGGTTGTGCTCGAAGACCACGACCAGGCCACCGGCCCGGGTCACCCGCGCCAGCTCGGCGGCGAAGGCGGGCCAGGCCGCGGGAGCCACGTGGTGGAGCACGTTGACTGCATAGGTCAGGTCGAAGGCTCCCCGGTCGAAGGGCAGGCCCTGTCCCCCGTAGCGGACGAAACGCCCGCCGGGTTCACGGCGGCGGGCCTCGCGGAGGGCGCCCGCCGCGACGTCGACACCGACCAGGCCGGGGTAGCGCTCGCGCAACATCGCGTGGATGAGCCCCACGCCACAGCCGACGTCCAAGAGGGCCGGGTTCCGAACCGAGCCGAGCTGCTCTCGGGCGAGGCGCGCGATCTGCTCGGCCTTCGCCCGGAGGTAGAGCTCCTGCTCGGTCCCCGAGAAGGCCAGTGCGTCGTTGACGTGGCCCGCGTACCCGGGGCTGTAGGGATCGAAGTCCATCAGGCCGTCGCCCCACGGGCGAGCGCGTCGCGATGGACGCGTCGAACGCTGGCGACAAGATCGCAGGGCTGCCAGCCGGGGGGGCGGAGCGACGGACTGAAGGTGATGTCGACGTCGTTGGAAGGGGCCAGGCTGTAGCTCACGTAGATGCGTCGGCCGAGCGTCTTCTCGACCAGCCTCTGGACCTCGGCCAGGGAGGAAGGTTTCGCCGAGGCCAGGGTCACGACCCGGTCCGCTCCCGAATCGCCGCGGCTGCCGATCCGCCGGGCCACGAAGGAAGCGACGTCCTCGACCCAGACGAAGTCGCGCAGCGTCTCCATGCGGCCGACGATCCGGGTGGGCTGCTGGCGCAGGCCGTTCTGGACCAGAGTGGAGATCAACCCCCGCCGCTGGCCAGCGCGCGCCGGGCCGACCACGGAGGTGAGCCGCACGATCTCGGGCCTCCACGGCACGCCTTCGGCCTGGATCCTCTGCTCCTGGCCCAGCTTGAGGCGACCGTAGGGTCGGGCCGGCGTCGGAGAGGAGCGGCCATCCACGCGGCGCTGCCCCTCGAAGAGCCCGCCCGCGGTGCTGATCAGCAGGAAGCGAAGGGCGACTCCCGGTGAGCGTCGGGCCACGGCCTCGAGCATCGCGGCCGCCTCCTCGAAGCTGGCGCGCTCCGCGCTGGCCTCCTCCTCGCTGGCGGAGAATCCACAGCGTCCGGCAGCCCAGATCACCTGCAGCGTTTCGCAGGATCTCGAGTGCAGGGTCGCGGCGAGCTCTCCCTCGATGGATGCGAGCTGTGCAGCCCGCTCGCGCGGATCCTCCCATGCGATGGCGTGGCGCCCTTCGCGGACCGCGCCTCTCGCCTCCAGGGCATCGACAAGGGCCGATCCGATCAGGCCGACGCCGAAGACCGCGACGAGCTGTGTGCCCGCATCCATCGGCTGGCGGAGCAGGATCACGGGGCTCCGTCTCGTTCGACCAGTGGTGCGAGGAGCCGGTCCTTGCTCCGATCCACGACGAAGAAGGTGGGCTTGCCCTGCGCGAGCCGCAGCAGGGTGGCGTTGTACTCGACGGCGATTCCCGCCAGCAGTGCCGTCATCCCGCCGAAGAAGAGGATCGCGAGAAAGAGCGAGAGCCAACCGCGTACCCCGTCGAAGAACTCGGGACGCACCATCCACATCCCGAGGACCAGGAGCGTGGAGACCAGGCTGGTCAGGAGGGCCGTGACGCCAATCGACGCTCCGATGCGCAGCGCCTTCACGTCCGAGGAGATGAGCATCCGTCGCGCATGGGAGAGGAGCGCCCTAGGGCCGTAGCCACTCCCGCGCGCCATGTCGGGGCGGGTGTCGTGCAGCTCCATCGGCAGCGAGGTGACGCGATTGGTGAACCAACCGAGTGCGACGTCGAAGTAGGTGTCGTGGGTGGAGACGGCGGCCGCGGCGCGGGCCACGCTGCCTCGCATCATGCGGAAGCTGTTGAACAGGGGCACGTGCTCGTCGCCCGCCAGACGGCCGACG
>NYZB01000220.1 GCA_002687015.1 Deltaproteobacteria bacterium | reverse complement strand
GGGGTGTCGCCCCACGATGGCCTCGGGCACGGAGAGCCGCCTCCCCGCCTCGCGCACCTCGTCCTTGAAGAGCTCCCGGAGCGGCTCCACGAGCTGGAGGCGCATCGCCTCGGGCAGCCCGCCCACGTTGTGGTGGGTCTTGATCGTGGCCGAGGGGCCGCGCACCGAGACGCTCTCGATCACGTCCGGGTAGAGGGTGCCCTGCACGAGGAAGTCGGCGCCCTCGATCCTGGCGGACTCCGCCTCGAAGACCTCGATGAAGAGGTGGCCGATGATGCGCCGCTTGCGCTCGGGATCGGTCACCCCGGCAAGCGCGCGGAGGAAGCGCTCCCGGGCGTCCACGGTGATGAGCGGGATGCCCAGGTGGTCGCGGAAGGCCCGCTCCACTTCTTCTCGTTCGTTCAGGCGCAGCAGGCCGTGGTCGACGAAGATGCAGACCTGGCGCTCTCCGATCGCCTGGTGCACCAGCGCTGCCGCGACCGAGGAGTCGACGCCGCCCGAGAGCCCGCAGATCGCCTTGCCCTCGCCCACCTGGGCGCGCACCGCGGCGCAGGCCTCCTCGACGAAGGCCTCCATGGTCCAGCTGCCCGTGCAGCCGCACATCCCCATCACGAAGTTGCGGAGGATCTGGTCGCCTCCCTCGGTGTGCACCACCTCGGGATGGAATTGCAGGCCGACGACGGGTCTCTCGTGGTGGGCCACGGCCGCGAAGGGCGAGTTCTCGCTGGTGGCCAGCACGCCGAAGCCCTCGGGCAGGCGCAGGACGCGGTCGCCGTGGCTCATCCAGACCTGGCGCTGGGAGCCCTGGTCCAGGCCCTCGAAGAGCGGGTGCCCGTTGGCCTCGAGCTTGAGCAGCGCGCGGCCGTACTCGTGGTCCTCGGCGCTCTCGACCAGGCCACCGAGCTGGTGAGCCAGCAGCTGCAGGCCGTAGCAGATGCCGAGGATCGGCACGTCGACCTCGAGCACCTGGGGATCGACCCGGGGCGCGTCCTGGGCCAGGACGCTCGAGGGTCCGCCGGACAGGATCAGCCCGGCCGGGGCCCACGCGCGCACCTGGTCGGCGGTCAGGGTGGGCGGATGGATCTCGCAGTAGACGTGCTGCTCGCGAATTCGCCGGGCGATCAGCTGGGTGTACTGGGAACCGAAATCGAGGATCAGGATGCGGTCGAGGTGCGCGTTCTGCTCGGGTGACAAGGGGGGCGTCCCTGGTGGGTTCGACCGGAGGAGGGCCGAACGGGTTTCGCGGACGGGGCGATGGGGGGGCGCCTACTCGAGGCGGTAGTTGGGGGCCTCCTTGGTGACGATCACGTCGTGCACGTGGCTCTCGTGGAGCCCCGCGCCCGAGATGCGGACGAAGCGGGCATTGCCCCGCAGCTGGGCCAGGTTCGGTGCACCGCAGTAGCCCATCCCCGAGCGAAGGCCGCCCAGGAGCTGGTGGATGCTGTTGGAGAGCCCGCCGCGGTACGGCACGCGGCCCTCGATGCCCTCGGGCACGAGCTTTCGCTCGTCCTCGACCTCGGTCTGGAAGTAGCGGTCGCGGCTGCCCTCGGCCATTGCGCCGAGCGAGCCCATGCCGCGGTAGACCTTGTAGGAGCGGCCCTGGTACAGGACCACCTCGCCCGGCGACTCGTCGGTGCCGGCGAAGAGCGAGCCCAGCATCACCGAGCCCGCGCCGGCGGCCAGCCCCTTGACCACGTCTCCCGAGAACTTCACGCCACCGTCGGCGATTACGGGGACGCCCGAGCGCTCGGCCGTCTGGGCCGCGTCGAGGATCGCCGTGAGCTGGGGAACCCCGACGCCCGCCACGATGCGCGTGGTGCAGATCGAGCCCGGGCCCACGCCGATCTTCACCCCGGAGACGCCGGCCTTGATCAGGGCCTCGGCGCCCTCCCCCGTGGCGACGTTGCCGCCGATGATCGGGAGGTCGCGGTAGAGGCGGTGCAGGTCGGCGATCGTCTCGAGCACCCCCGTCGAGTGGCCGTGCGCCGTGTCGACGACGATCACGTCCACACCGGCCTCGGCCAGCGCGGCCGCCCGCGCCTCGCGGTCCGGCCCCACGCCCACGGCGGCGCCGCAGCGCAGGCGTCCCATGCCGTCCTTGCAGGCGTTGGGGAAGCGCTCGCTCTTCTCGATGTCCTTGATCGTGATCAGCCCGCGCAGGTCGCCCTTCTCGTCCACGACGAGCAGCTTCTCGATCCGGTGCTCGTGGAGCAGCTCCTTCGCGCGGTCGAGGGTGGTACCGGGGGGAACCGTGACCAGACCCTCGCGCGTCATCAGGGTGCGGATTTCCTGGGAGGTGTCCTTCACGAAGCGGAGGTCGCGATTGGTGAGGATGCCGACCGCCTTGCCGCCCTGGGTGATCGGCACGCCCGAGATCCGGTAGCGGTCCATCACGTCCAGGGCTTCGTAGATGCGCTGCTCGGGACGCAGTGTGATCGGGTCCACGATCATGCCCGACTCGGAGCGCTTGACCTTGCCGATCTCCGCGGCCTGCTCCTCCACGGTCATGTTGCGGTGGATGATCCCGATGCCGCCGTTCTGGGCCATGCAGATGGCGGTTTCGTGCTCGGTGACCGTGTCCATCGCGGCCGAGACCAGCGGGATCTGGAGGTCGATCTCGCGGGTCAGCTGGGTGCGGAGATCGACGTCCTTCGGGAGGATCTCGGAGGCCGCCGGCACGAGCAGCACGTCGTCGAACGTGAGGCCTTCGCGGATCCGCGTTGCCAACGGACTCAAGGAACTCTCGGCCACTCCGCCAACCTCCGGTGGATGCACCTGTCCCGATGGAGCGAGGGGAGGAGAAAGAACTCGTCGCCCTCACCCACCCCCGGGTTGGCGACCGAGTGTACGCCCAGGCCGACAGAGGGTCAACCAAGGGCCGCGTGGGGGGGCTCCAGATCGACCCGGGAAACCCCCGCCTGGCAGCCTGCGCGGCAGAGACGAGATTCCGCGAGGTGGGGGCGGCCTCTCCCCTTCGTAGGTGTCGTGAGGGAGGCCTGGAGCGGACCCTGGCGAACCTCGTGGTGGCCGGAAGGTTGGTGAGGGCAGGGGTCCTGGGGTGTCAAAGGCGCCGACCCTAGGGCTCCTTCGTTTCGGGCCTGCGAGGTCGCCGCCTGGGCTCGGGCCCGGGTGCACCGGAGGTAGGGCTGGGTGCTTCGTAGCTGGGGAGGCCGGCGGGCGCGACCGCCCGCCGGGTCAGCCCGGGCACTCCGCTGGATCCAGTAGCCCTCCACCTCTGCGCCACCCCTCCTGCAAGAGCCAGGTATGCGGCCACGCCACCGCATGCACTCTTCCGCCAGGCCGCTCCCGCGCCTGTCTCACGAGTTCTCCCGCTGATCTCCGCCAGCCAGCGAACCACCGCCCCGAAGACGCCGGATCGAGCCGCACGACCCCCTCACGGGCCTTCCGGCCCATGTGCCGCCGCGCATTCAGCAGCACGTACCTGAGCGCATTGCGAACCTGGGTCGGCGTCCGCAGCACCACGTGGTGATACCGATCCAAGAGCACTGCTCCCTTCCTCCCGAACACCCGATTCACCGCCCGAGCCAGCCTGGATCCCAGGGATTTCATCCCCCTCCCCAGAGAATCCGCATCCCGCGCCTCGACGATCAGGTGCATGTGATTCGATTGGATCGAGTAATGGACGAGCCGGAAGTCCCCCCGCTCACAGGCTCGGGAGAAGGACCTCTCCACCTCCCGGACCAACCGAACCGCCCGCAACGAGGGCACCCCAGGCCGCACCCTGAGGGTGACGTGGCAGGGATGTCGCGAGGCGAGTGCCGCCCGGGACAGATGCCGCACCCGGGGGTTCGGTCCCGGCTTCCGCCCGGCCCCGGGCCGCTTCCCACCCCAGCCGTAGTGCTTGAGCTCGAGCTGCTGGGGGCCACGACGTCGACTCATGATGGTGTAGAATACGGCGATCTATAAACCCAGTCAAGTACTTTCTCTCGGACAGGCGACATTCCTCCATCGAAGCCACCTCCGCCCTGTGCCGGACGCTCGGCAGCCCGCGCCCGCCCGCACGCCCCGAAAGGAACCCCCCAGCAACGCGCACCACCCCCTTCACCAGCCCTCCGGAACCCATCGAAGGCGTGCCCTACGAGGCGATGGACCTCGGCCCCTTCGAAGCTCGGCGCGGATGCATGCGAAAACCCGCGAAGGTCACGGTGGAGGGGAACTCGCGCTTCGACGCTGCGAGTCGGGCGCGAATCCACCTCTGCGCGGCTTTTCTCGTCTCTGCCGCACAGCCCCCTAGAGGAACCGGTCGAGGCCGCTGCGCAGGGTGGTCGAGAGCTCGTGGAGCACGGCCTCGAGGATCCGGGTCGCGGCTCGCGGAGCATCCTCGACGAGCCGCACGAAGGCCTCTCGCGACAGCAGGAGGACGGAGGAGGGCTCCGAGGCCGTCACCGTGACCTCGCGGCGGCCCATGCTGCCGAGGGACAACCCTCCGAGGTGATGCCCCGCCTCGAGGGTCGCCAGCTCGCCGGCGCGCTCGCTCTTGACCTCGAGGAGGCCTCGCTCGACCAGCACCAGACCGTCGGCTTCGTCGCCCTCGCTCAGCACGACCTCGCCCGCCGAGAGCTCGCGGCGCTCCACGAGGTCGAGCAGGACGTCGCGGTCCGCATCGGTCAGCTCCGCGAAGGGGGCGAAGGGCTTGAGATCGACTTCGCTCACGGGAGCACCCGGGCCAGCATCGTGCGCAGCAGGCTGGAGGGCTCGCGGTCCTCCTCGAGCGGCACCAGGAACAGGGAGGACTCATCGAGCAGGGAGACGCTCGCCTGGACCTCCTCGCGGGCCAGGCGCTCGCCCTTGCGGAGCAGCACCACGTGGAACAGGCGAACCGGAGCGCTCCGCGAGAGGGTCTCGATCAACGGCCGCAGGCTCTCCTCGCGGTCGCGGACCGGCTGGCTCACCAGCAGCAGGGTCCCGAGCGCCCCCTGCGCCAGCGCCGGCCAGCAGGCGGCGAACTCCGGGGCCGTCGGCACGTGGAGGATCTCGATGCCGATGCCCTCGTCCACCTTCAGGCGACCCACGGACAGGAGGTCGTCGCCGCGGAAGGCGCCCTTGGCGATCTCGGGCTCGAGCCGCATCCCCGGCAGGGCGCCGAGCAGGCTCACGAAGTCCCGGGCCGAGCCGGGATCGGCCGCGGCCAGCAGGAGCTTGGCATCCCCGACGGCCATGTCCCGGGGCCGCGAAGCCTGCAGCCATTCGCGAAGGCGGCGCTGGCCGGCCGCGTCGAAGAGCCCTTCGTCCGGCCCCTCCTCGCCGCGGGTGCCGTCGCGCAGGAGCTCGATCCAGCCGCGCTCGGCCAGGGTCTGGAGGGTGCGGAGGAGCTGGTAGTCCGGATAGCGGCTCTGGTCGAGGAGGTCGCGGATCTCCTCGTGGTGCTCCAGGAGACCGAGCACCTCCTGGGTCACCGGATGGACGGCGTTCGGCACCTCGCCCTGGGGCAGCGCCAGGCGGGCTCGCCCCGAGAGGGCCGGCAGGCTCTCCTTCACGCGGTCCCACTCGTCGATCTGCCGCATGGCCTCCATCAGCAGGGCGCGCGTCGGCGTGACGATGCGCGGGGCCATGGTCACGGGCCCGGGCGTGAAGGCGAAGCTGCCCTCGCTCCAGGCGAGCAGCCGGAACAGCGCCTTCTCGCCGTCGACCCGCCCCGTGGTGGCCTGGATCAGGTTGCCGTCCCGCAGCACGAGCGCACCTCGCTCCTCGCGGCCGGCGGCCTCGGTGCGCACCAGCTCGATCGTGCCCGTGCGCCGATTCATGTGGAAGAGCTGGAGCAGGTCCGTGAGCGGGATCTGGGCGAGCTTGCCCTGCACCTCCTGCTCGGCATCGGCTTCGCGCTGGACCGCATCGATCCGATCGCGCTGGGCCAGCATCGCCTCGATGCGCAGGGCGATGTCCTCGGCGCCGGCGCCCAGCGAGATGGTGTCGTCGAAGTAGCCGCGTTCGCGGGCGGCCGACTGATCATGACCGAGGAAGAGCACCCGCACGGCCTGGGTGCGGGGGTTTGCGCGCAGGATCTCGGCCAGCTTCGGGGCCTCGATGAGCTCCAGGTCCACGGGGGCGACGAGGATGTCGGGCACGTCGCCGAGCGCGACCTCGAGGGCCGCCGCCCCGTGGCGAGCGAAGGCGGTCGAGTAGCCCCGCGCCCCGCAGGCTTCGGCGAGCCGAACGGCGCGGCGCTGGTCGTCGCCGGCGATCAGGATCTGGGCGGGCCTACTCACCGATCGGAATCCCCAGGTCTCGGCTCAGCTGGAAGGCGAGCTGCTCGACCACGACGGGGTCGGCCGTGTGGTAGGTGGTGCCGCCCTCCCCGATCGTCCCGTCCTGGGCGAAGGCGTAGGAAGCCCCTTCGCCCAGGTAGACGAGGAAGGGCTGGCCGGCCCCGACGCGCAGGGGCGACACCCAGGTGACGGGTACCCCCGGCAGCAGCTGGTCGTCCCGATCGGCCACCAGGACCACCTCGGTGCGCAGCGGAACTCCGCGAAGCTGCTCCAGCCCCGGCCGCAGGCCGTCCGCCTGCCCGCCTTCCGGTGCGAGGAACAGGAGCCCCCGGTGGTGGGGGTTGCGGCCGACCTCTCCGAGCAGGGCGTGGGCCATCTGAACGCCCAGCCGGGCACGTCCCTCCGCCCCCTCGGCCAGCAGCGTCTCGAGCAGTCCGCGGAAGGGCACCGACTCGAGCTCGAAGCTGCGCACCACGCTGTGCCGGTCCTCCTCGATGCGCGCGTCGAGGCAGGCGCCCAGCTCGTCCAGATCCGAGCCGTTGGCGGGGAAGGTGGCCATGGCCGAGAGCACGACGGGCCGCTCGGCCGGCTCGATGCCCTGGAGGGCCGCCGATTGCTCGACCGCCCGGCGGATGCGTCTCTTGGCCACCACGGCACCCAGGCTGTCGCACTCGGGGAGCATCACGAGATACTGGTGATCGGTCTCGGTGGCCAGCAGGTCCGTGGTGCGCAGCGAAGCCTCGGTCTCGCCCACCAGCTCCTGGATCCAGCGGGTGAAGGACTCGAGCGACTGAGAGGCACGG
Organism: Deltaproteobacteria bacterium; assembly: GCA_002687015.1. Taxonomy (GTDB): domain Bacteria; phylum Myxococcota_A; class UBA9160; order UBA9160; family UBA6930. The sequence continues at coordinate 26,740 of NYZB01000220.1, read as the reverse complement.
AGCGGGCTGATCGGATCGAGCTGGACCCGCACCAGCGAGAGGCTGCGGCCGAAGCGCTTGGCCTTGGTGAGCTCGTGGTGCACGGCATCCTGGAAGTACTCGCGCGTGTACGCGCGCGTCGTCGGGTCCCGGAGCGAGCTGCGCTGGAGGCCGCGGAACTCGAGGGCGTTGTGGAGTGCCTGGCTGCCGAACAGGGCGAAGCGCTCGGCCACCTCGCGATCGGCGCCGTCGAAGGAGGCTCCGTCGAGCCGATCGGTCAGCCGCACGATGCCGAGCAGCTGGTCCTGGATGCGCAGGGCCACGTACAGGGCCTCTCGGCTCGACTCCCGCGGCACGAGCAGGGAGCGGCAGCGCGCCTCCGAGAAGCCCGCGAGCTCGTCGGGGAGGGATGCGGGGTCGAGAGCGGGCCGTTCGTCCTCGATGCGCACCAGCCCGCCCACGCCGGCGAGGCGCAGCGGGCCGCCGCTCTCCTCGGGCTGGGTGAACCAGGCCACCCCCGAGTGCGCGTTGGTCTCGAGGCAGAGGACCTCGACGAGCCGATCGGCCAGGGGCTCCAGGGCGAGGGTCGAGAAGAGGCCCAGGGCGCGCTCGTACTGGGCGAAGTGGCCCAGGTAGGAGAGGTTCTCGGCGACCAGCTTGTCGCGCTCCTCCTGGAGGGCCAGCCGATCGAGGATCGCGTCGATCGCGCGAAGCAGGGCCGTGCGGTCGATGGGCTTGAGCAGGTAGTCCGTCGCGCCGAGCTTCATCGCCTCGACCGCGGTCTTCACGTCGCCCACGCTGGTGATGACCACGATCTCCTGGTCGGGCCAGCGCTCCTTCACCTCGCGCACCAGCTCGCGCCCGTCCATCCCGGGCATCACCAGGTCCGTGAGCACCAGATCCGGACGGGCGGCCTCCAGACGCTCCAGGGCCTCCGCGCCGCTGCCCGCGGTCGCGACCTCGAAGCCCTCCTGCTCGAGCATGTCCTCCAGGAAGACCCGGAAGTAGAGCTGGTCGTCGATCGCGAGAATCCGGGCCTGGAGCGCCTGCTTCAAAGGGTCCCTCCCTGTCCGGCGCCCTGGGCCCATAGCCGAGCGCGCCCTCCTCCCCTCACGGGAGAGCTTCTCTCCGGCCCTCTTCATCGGCCATTCGGCCCGTGTGCTTCAACCCCGAGTGCCGATCCGCCCCCCTGCCGAGAGGCTCCCCGATGAGGGAGTGCGGGGTGGCCTCGACGATCTCGACGCGGACGATCTCTCCGATCCCGCGCCCCTCATCGGCGGCGCCCGGGCCCCGGGGGGGCAGATGGGCCCCCGAGAGGTTCACGACCCGGTGGTAGGGGTCGCGGCCCTGGAGCTGCGGGCCGAGGGCACCGTCGCGGCGGCTCGGGCCCTCGATCAGGACCTCGGTCTGCCCCCCGACCCTCTTGCGGTGGGCCGCCAGGGTCAGGCTGCGCTGTAGGGTCTGGAGCTCCTCGAGCCGCGCCTGGGCCGTCGTGCCGTCGACGGGCTTTGCATCGAGCTGGTGGGCCGCGGTGCCGGGGCGGGCCGAGTACTTGAAGCTGTAGGAGTCCACGAAGCCGATCTCCTGGACGAGCTCCAGGGTGAGCCGGAAGTCGGCGTCGGTCTCGCCCGGGAAGCCCACGATCAGGTCGGTCGTGATCGCGAGGTCCGGCCGGGCCTCGCGCAGCCGGTCGGCCCAGCGCCGGTAGTCGTCCGCGCCGTAGCGGCGGCGCATCGCCCGCAGGACCGCGTCGGAGCCACTCTGCAGGGGCAGATGGACGTGGGGACAGAGCTCCGGCAGCTCGCCGTGGGCGCGCACGAGGGCCGCGTCGAAGAACAGGGGGTGGGGACTCGTGTAGCGGATCCGCTCGATTCCGGGGATGTCCGCCAGGCGCGCGAGGAGCTCGCCGAAGGCCAGGGTCGCGGCCTCTTCCGCCCTACCCCGCCGCAGGTCGTGGCGACCGTAGGCGTTGACGGTCTGGCCCAGGAGCGTGAGCTCACACACGCCCCGGTCCGCCAGCTCCCGGGCCTCCTCCAGGACGCGCGGCGCAGGCCGGCTGACCTCCCGGCCCCGGGTCGTGGGCACGATGCAGAAGCTGCAGAACATGTCGCAGCCCTCCATCACGGTGAGGAAGGCCCGCCCCGGGGTCTGGCTCCGGTAGGCCGGATGGCGCTCGGGCAGGTCGAAGCGCTCCAGGGCACTCGCCGGCGAGTCGCTCTGGGAGGTCCGGGCCTCGCGGTGGCCTCGGGCCGCGGCGTCGGCCATTGCGGGCACCCAGCGCAGGTTGTGGGTGCCGAACACGAAATCGAGGTGGGGGAAGCGGCGCAGCAGGGGGTCCCCCTCCTGCTGGGCCACGCAGCCCCCCACGGCCAGCAGCCGGCCCGCCTCGGCCTTCTTCCAGGCCCGAAGGGCCCCCAGGTCGCTGTAGAGCTTGTTCTCGGCCTTCGCGCGGACGGAGCAGGTGTTGATCACCAGCAGCTCCGCCGCGTCCTCGCTGGGCGCCTCCTCCCAGCCCGCGTGCAGCAGGAGGTTCGCGACCTTCTCCGAGTCGTGGACGTTCATCTGGCACCCGTAGGTGCGGATCCGGAATCGCCGCCTCACCGCGAGCAGCCTACCCGAGCCGTCGAGCACCCGTCAAAGTTCGCGGAATTGAAGACGAAACCGAAACCCATGGATTCGGTTTCGCTTGCAAGGGGCCGTGATGGGAGGCCTTTCTCCGCTTCCGGCCCGTCGTGATGAAATCCTGTTTGACAACGCGGGGGAGGCTGGAACATACTGCGATTCACCAACTCCACAGGTTCATGGAGTGGCGGTGGATAAGGCATTTCTCTCCGAAATGTCCAACCTCTCACCCCCCATCATTTGTCCACCGCCCCTCCGCCCTGAACGAAACCCCGCCAGCCGCTGCTGGCGGGGTTTCTCTTTTCGCAGGGGGCCGGTCCAGCGACGGGGTCCGCGGGTGGCCGCCGCGCCGGGCCCGGGCGCGCCGTCACTCCGCGGGAAGGACGGACCGGAAGACCCGCAGGGCGTTGCCACCGAGCGCCGCCTGGATCTCGTCCCCGTCGAAGCCCTCGGCGCGCAGGGCATCGACGAGCAGCGCGAGCCCGGTCGTGTCGAAGGCCGTCGTCACCGCGCCGTCGAAGTCCGACCCGAGGGCCACGTGGGCCGAGCCGACGAGCCGGCGAACGTGAGCCATGGCCGCGGCGATGGCGGCTGGCTCCGTGCCGCACACCGCGCCCTCGAAGTAGCCGATCCCGACCACGCCTCCCGTCGAGGCGATGCCCCGGATCTGGTCGTCGGAGAGGTTGCGGGGCCCGGGGCAGGTCGCCTTCACGCCTGTGTGGCTGGCGAGCAGCGGTGCGGTCGCGAGGCCCAGCAGGTCGTCGATCGTCCGGGGAGAGGCGTGGGCCACGTCGACGACGATGCCCAGCTCCTGGAGACGCCCGATGGCCTGCCGCCCGAGTTCGGTGAGGCCGTGCTTGGCCACGCCGGCCGAGGACCCGCCGATCCGATTGTCGAAGAAGTGGGTGGGCGCCATCATGCGGAGACCGGCCTCGAAGAGCCGATCCACGTTGCCGAGCTCGCCATCCAGGGCGTGCATGCCCTCGAGCCCGAGCAGCCCGCCCACACGGCGCTCGCCCGCGGCCCGCGCGGCCAGCAGCTCCTCGAGGTCGGCGCGGGTTCGGATCACCGTCAGCCGACCCTCCGAGCGCTCCGCGGCGTCGTGGAGCTTCCCGGCTTGATGGACGGCGCGGGCGAAGCGGCTGCGCCAGGTGGCGAGGGGCCAGCGCTGGAGCACGGCCAGCAGCGTGACCGTGTCCGGATCCTCCGCCGGGGTGCGTTCGAAGTTCTGACTGCTCGGGGACTGGGTCACGAGGCCAAAGACCTGGATCGCGACGTGTCCTTCGAGGAGCCGGGGAAGGTCGACCTGGCCGTGGGAGAGGCGTTCGAGCAGGTCGCGGTCCCAGAGCAGGGGGTCCGCGTGGAGATCGACGACCCGGGCCCTGGCCAGTGCCTCCTGCGCGGCGGGACTCGCGGTGTCGGGGCCCGCGCGCTCGACCTGGTTGAGTCGGCGGTCCACCTGGCCCGGCAGCACCCAGGACGCAAGGCCCGCGAGGACGACGAGCGCGACGCCGGTCCAGAGGAGCCCCCTCATCGGACGCGCTAGAGGACCAGGCGGTCCACGACCCGGGAGAGCTGCTTGAGGTTGCGGCACTCCTCGGCGACGTCCGTGTAGGGGAGGTACTTGTCCATCACGCTGTCGCCGAAGCCCCAGGCCGAGGGGCTCTCGGGGTTCAGCCACACGACGTCCTTGGCCTTGTTGTGGAGGTCGCGCAGGCACCAGGCGCGGGGATCGTTGTAGTTGTTCCGGGCGTCGCCCAGGATCAGGACCGTGGTCTTGTTGTCGACCGAGGACAAGAAGTTCTGCCAGAAGTGGTGGAAGGCGAAGCCGAAGTTGGAGCGGGTGTAGACGTTGATCACGTCCCCGCCGTCCAGCGCCTTCTCGATCGCGTCGTTGATGTCCTTGTCCTTGAAGACCTGGGTCACCTCGCCCAGCTCCGAGACGAAGACGAAGGCGCGGATCTTCGTGAAGCACTCCTGCAAGCTGTACATGAACTGCATCATGAAGCGGGAGACGTTGGCCACCGAGCTGGAGACGTCGCAGAGGATCACCAGCTTCGGCCGCTCCTTGCGGCGCTGCTTGAAGATCAGGTCGAAGGGCACGCCGCCGTGGGCCATGTTCCGGCGCAGCATGGTGTGGAGGTCGAGCTTGCCCCGCTTCAGCCGGCGCTTGCGGATCGAGAGCACGTTCTTGATGCGCTGGGCCAGGCGGACCACCACCTCGCGCATCTTCTTGATCTCGTCCTCCGTCAGGTTGTAGAAGCTCTTCTCGAGCAGGCTCTCGCGGCGGAACTTCTCCATGTAGTCGAAGTTCTGCTGCTGGAGCTCCCGCTCGGTGTAGTTGCGGACCGACTTGCGCAGGGCCTCCAGGAACTTGTCGATCAGCTCGAGCAGGGCGTCCGCCTGGGCGTCGGACATGCCGGACTCGCGCAGCTGCTGGGCCAGGTCGCGGAGCTGGTCGCCCGCTCCCTCGGCGTCCATCTGCTCCATGGTGCGCCGGGTGAAGAAGCCCAGCTGCAGCATGTTCTCGATGCGCTCGGTCCCGGCGGCCTCGGCGGCCTCCCGGATCAGCTGCTCGAGCTTGTCCATGTCCTGGCTGAGCAGGGCCTTGGCGAGCTCGGAGAGGTCCAGCTCGCCCGGGTCCCCCTCCATGTTCTGGAGGCCCTCCTGGATGGCCTTCATCATCTGCTCGAGGTCGAACTCACCCTCCATGTCGCCGGCGGCCTGCTCGAAGGAGTTCTTCAGGCCGTCGTAGAAGGCGGACCAGTAGAGGTCGAAGAGCTGGTCGTAGGTCGCGATGTCCTCGGAGCGCTTGACCATCGTGGTGCGAAGCGCGTCCTTGAAGATCTCCCGGTCCGAGAGCGATAGCTCGTCGAGCGCCATGAAGGCGTCGATGGACTCGGCCACGGAGACCCGCACCCCGCTCTTGCGGAGCAGGTTCGTGAACTCGACGATCTTCTGCTGCACGGCCTGGCCCCTCGGGTGCTAGTGGAGGACGCCCTTCTTCGCCGGGGTTCCCGCGGCGGGCTTCTCCTCGGCCTTGGCCGGGGCGCCGCCCTCGGCCTGGCCCTCTTCCGCCTTGCGCGTGATCAGCCGCCCGAGCTCGCTCTGGGCCTTCTTGATGTCGCCCTCGTATTTGAGGATGACGTTCAGGGTGTCGCGCACCAGGGCCTCGTCGAGGTCCTGGGCGTTCAGGGCCAGGAGCGCCCGCGCCCAGTCGAGGGTCTCGCTGATCGAGGGGGTCTTCTTCAGGTCGAGCTTGCGCAGGCGCTGCATCACGCCCACCAGCTCCTCCGCCAGGCGTTGCTCGATGCCGTCGACCTTCTTGTCGAGGATCCGCACCTCGAGCTCCTCGTTCGGGAAGTCGATGTAGAGATGCAGGCAGCGGCGCTTCAGGGCGTCGCTCATCTCGCGGGCATCGTTCGAGGTCAGGAACACGATCGGCTTGTGGCGGGCGTCGAGGGTCCCGATCTCGGGCACCGTCACCTGGAAGTCGGAAAGCACCTCGAGCAGGAAGGCCTCGAACTCGGGGTCGGACTTGTCCACCTCGTCGATCAGCAGAAGCGAGGGATCATCGGCCTGGATTGCCCGGAGCAGCGGGCGGGGCACGATGAATCGTTCGGAGAAGAAGACGCTGTCCTCCTGGCCGACCCGGTCGGCGGCCCCGGCCACCGTGGTGGTGCCGGCCATGGCCTCGGCGAACTTCTCCTTCAGGATCTGCGTGTAGAGGAGCTGCTTCGAGTACTCCCACTCGTAGAGGGCCTTGGCCTCGTCGAGCCCCTCGTAGCACTGCAAGCGGATCATGGGCCGGCCGGAGGCGGCCGAGACCACCTTGGCGAGCTCGGTCTTGCCCACGCCAGCGGGGCCCTCGACCAGGATCGGCTTCTCGAGCTTCATGGCCAGGAAGACCACGGTCGCGATGTTCTTGTCGCAGATGTAGCCCTGCTGGTCGAGCTGCTCGATCACGGCTTCGGGGGACTCGAACATGAAGTTCCTCTCTAGCTCATCAGGTGCAGGACGTGACCGAGCTTCTCTTTCTTGGTGCGGAGGTACTCGAAGTTCCTCTCGTTGGGCTCGATCTCGAGGGGCACCCGTTCGACGATCTCGAGCCGGTAGCCCTCGATCCCAGCCCGCTTGCCCGGGTTGTTGGTGATGATGCGCATCTTGCGCACCCCCAGGTCGTGAAGGATCTGGGCGCCGACGCCGTAGTCGCGGAGGTCGGCGGCGAAGCCCAGTCGCTCGTTGGCCTGGACGGTGTCGAGGCCGTCGGAATCCTGCAGGCCGTAGGCCTTGATCTTGTTCTTGAGGCCGATCCCGCGGCCTTCCTGGCGCATGTACAGGATCACGCCCCGGCCCTCGTTCTCGATCATCTTCATCGCCGCCTCGAGCTGCTCGCCGCAGTCGCAGCGCAGGGAGCCGAAGGCGTCGCCCGTCAGGCACTCGCTGTGCACCCGCACCAGGATCTCCTGGTCGGGGAGGATCTCCCCCTTGACCAGCGCGATGTGGTCGATGTGGTCGATGTCGTTCTCGTAGACGACGGCCCGGAACTCGCCGCCGCTGCGGGTCGGCAGCCCGCATTCGCCCGCGCCGCGGACCAGGCGCTCGTGGCGCAACCGGTACTCGATCAGGTCTGCGACACTGACGATCTTGAGCTTGTGGTGGCGCGCGAACTCCACCAGGTCCGGCATGCGGGCCATCGTGCCGTCGTCGTTCATGATCTCGCAGATCACGCCGGCCGGCTTGCGACCCGCCAGGCGCGCCAGGTCCACCGAGCCCTCGGTCTGGCCGGTGCGGCGAAGCACTCCGCCCTCCCGGGCCCGCAGGGGGAAGACGTGGCCGGGGCGTACGATGTCCCGCGGCCGGGCGTCCTCGGCGATCGCGGTCAGGATGGTGTGGGCCCGGTCGTGGGCCGAGATGCCGGTGGAGACCCCTTCGCGGGCCTCGATCGACACGGTGAAGGCGGTTCCGAACCCGGAGTTGTTCTCGGCGTCCGGGACCATCATCGAGAGGTTCAGCCGGTCGAGCTGGCTCTCGGTCATGGGCAGGCAGATCAGGCCCCTGCCGTACTTCGCCATGAAGTTGATCGCCTCGGGGGTGACGGCGTCGGCCGCCATGCACAGATCCCCCTCGTTCTCGCGATCTTCGTCGTCGACCAGGATGACCATCCGGCCGGCGCGAATCTCGTCGAGGGCCTCGCTCACCGACACGACCACGTCGTGATCGGGACTGCGATGCAACGGGGTCGGCTCGGCGGCGGCGTCGCTCTCGCCAGGCTCGGGTCCGGGTCGCGGGTCGCTCATCTGGGATCTCCGTACGGACTCGGAGGCAGTTCCGTCGGGCGCGCGGCATTCGCCTGGGTGTGCAGGGGGGGCACGTGCTGAGCACCCTATCAGCAGTTGATTGTAGTGTCAATCAGCGTGTCAAAAGGCGGCTCGTGCTCGTAGCTAGAGTACCGGCATGCGGATCTGGGGGGCGCTCCTGGCCATCGCGATCGTCGGGTTGCTGGCGCTCGTCGCGACCGAGGATGGGAGGAGTCGCCTCTCCTACGCGGCCCTGGTGGCGCGGGTGCTCTGGGAGGCCCGCTTCGACGAAGCCGAGGTGCCGGCCTTCGACCTCCCAGAGCTGCTCGCCACCGAAGCCGGTGAGCCGATCGGGGACCGCCGTGCCTGGCGCGCGCGGCGTGCGCAGCTGTTGGCGACCTTCCGCGACGACATCTACGGCCGCGCCCCAACCAACGTCGGTGCGCCCCCGGTCGAAATCCTCGATCACGAGTCCGGCGCACTGAAGGGTCTCGCCGAACGCCGGCAGCTCCGGGTCTGGCCCGGCGGCCGGGAGCAGCCCTCCGCCGAGCTGCTGCTCTGGCTCCCCGCCGCGCGCACGGGCCCGGTCCCCGTCTTCGTGGGCCTCAACTTCTGGGGCAACCACACCACCCACCCCGACCCGGCGATCCTGCTCGAGAGCGGTTGGATGCGACACGCACCGGATCGCGGGATCGAGGATCACCGCGCGACCGAGGCTTCTCGCGGCCAGAGCCAGAGCCGCTGGCCCGTCCGGGCCCTGCTCTCGCGCGGCTACGGTCTCGCCACGGCGTTCGCGGGCGACTTCGCTGCCGACGTCGACACCCGGGGCGTGGGCCCGGAGTTCGGCGGAGAGGGTGCCCTCACGACCTGGTCCTGGGGCCTGCGCCGCATCGCCGACGCCCTCGTGGCGTGGCCCGACGAGGTCGGTCCCCTCCTCGTGGTTGGCCACTCCCGCCTGGGCAAGGCCGCCCTCTGGGCCGGAGCCCAGGACGAGCGCTTCGCGGCGGTCTTCTCGAACGATTCGGGCTGCCTGGGCGCCGCGCTGAGCCGCTGCCGCTTCGGGGAGACCCTCGCGCTCATGACCGACAACTTCCCGCATTGGTTCCCGCCGCGCTTCGCCGAGCGCTACGCGGGCCGGGAGGACGGCCTGCCCGTCGATCAACATCAGCTTCTCGCGTTGATCGCGCCGCGCCCGCTGTACGTGGCCAGCGCCAGCGACGACCTCTGGGCGGATCCCCGCGGCGAGTACCTGGCCGTGCGCGAGGCGTCGAGGGCGTACGAGCTGCTGGGCATGGAGGGGCTGCGGGACGACGAGCCGCCCCCTGTGGACCAGCCCGTGCACCGGCGCGTCGGCTACCACCTGCGCACCGGCGAGCACGACCTCACGGTGTGGGACTGGGAGCGCTTCCTCGACTTCGCCGACCTGCACCTTCCGGCCGACGGGCGGTAGCGCGGCGTCATGTCCGACCAGGCCACCGAGTTCGCGCGCGGCGCCGGCCCTCTACCCCGCGGTCGCTACCGCGTGGTCGTCCTGAGCCCCGGCGATCGACACAGCTGCACGGATTTCCGCCGGCTGGCGGCGGCGCGCGACCACGCCGACGATGCCGCGGCCGAATGGTCCGAGGCGCCGATCCTGGCCTACGTCCTGGACCACGACTTCGAGATCGTGCACCGCGGCAGACCCTACTTCGCCGGCCAGGACTGACCGGCGGCCCTACTCGAGGTTCTTCAGAACCCCTTTCAGGAAGTCGTCCTCGCTCACGCTGAACTTCTCGTGGAAGTGGTGGCGCTCGTCGAGCACGCGGTACACCTGGCGGAGCAGCTCGCGGAAGGTCTCCACGACGCCCTCGCCCGCCGTCGCCACGGCCGGGAAGGTCGCGATGTCTCCCCACGAGGCCCGGATCTCGTCGAGGGGCTTCACGTCCGGCAGGTCGCGCTTGTTGAACTGGACGATCTTCGGGATGCCCTCGAAGTCGATACCGTTCGACTTGAGGTTCGCCTCCATGTCGCGCCAGCTGTAGGCGTTGGCACTGGCGGCGGAGCGCTGCGAGTCGGCGACGAAGACCACGCCGTCGGCTCCGGCCAGCACGACCTTGCGCGTCGCCTTGTGCATCACCTGGCCGGGCACCGTGAAGAGCTTGAGCTTCATGGTGAAGCCGCCCTGGGTGCCGAAGGAGACCGGCAGGAAGTCGAAGTAGAGGGTGCGGTCGTCGGCCGTATCGAGCGTGACCATCTTGCCGCGGGTGCCCGGATCGAGCAGCTCGTGCAGCTTCTGCAGGTTCGTGGTCTTTCCGGAGAGCGCGGGCCCGTAGTACACGAGCTTCAGCACGATCTCCCGACCGGCCATGTTGATCTGCACCATCGAGGACTCTCCGGGCGGGGTGCAACCCCTCCGCGGGACTCATCGGCAGACCTCTGGCAGAAATGAAGGGCACCGCGCACGGTTCGCGAGCGGCAGGCCACCGGCAACTGAGGGGCGACACCCCCGCCAGCGCTACCCCTCTCGGAAGGCCTCCAGCAGGGCCCGGGCGGCGGCGGCGGGCGTGGCCTCCTGGGCTTCGACGCGCGCCTCCCAGCCTGGGATCGCGGCGGCCACCGCCGGATGCTCCCGGAAGGCCAGCTGGAGGCCCTCGCCGAGCAGGGTCCACATCCACTCCCGGGCCTGGGCCCGGCGCCGGGCCAGGAGCTCGCCGCTCTGCTCGAGGGCGCTCCGGTGGGCGCGGATCGTCTCCCAGACCTCGGCGATGCCGGTCCGCTCGACGGAGCTCACCGTCAGCACGCGCGGTGTCCACGCGGGTGAGGTGGGGCGCAGCAGCTGCAGGGCCAGCTCGTGCTCGCCCTTGGTGCGCTCCGCGATCGCCTTCTGCTCCCCGTCGGCCTTGTTCACGACGAGGGCGTCGGCGAGCTCGAGGGCGCCCTTCTTGATGCCCTGCAGCTCGTCGCCCGAGCCGGGCTGCAGGAGCACGAGGAAGGTGTCCACGAGCGAGCGCACCGCCACCTCGGACTGACCGATGCCCACGGTCTCCACGATCACCACGTCGAAGCCGGCCGCCTCGCAGAGCAGCAACGCCTCGCGGGTGCGGTGGGCCACCCCGCCCAGGGCGCCGCCCGAGGGCGAGGGCCGGATGAAGGCGCGCTCGTCGACGGCCAGCCGCTCCATGCGCGTCTTGTCGCCGAGGATGCTGCCCCCGGTGACCGGGCTCGACGGGTCGACCGCCAGCACTGCGACCCGGTGTCCGGCCTCGAGCAGCTGCAGGCCGAAGCACTCGATGAAGGTGCTCTTGCCGACGCCGGGCGGGCCCGTGATGCCCACGCGACAGGAGCCGCCGGTCTCGCCGACCAGCTCTTCGAGGATGCCCTGGGCCAGGGCCTGGTGGTCGGCGCGGGTGCTCTCGATCCAGGTGATCGCCTGGGCCAGACTGCGGCGGTCCCCATCCCGGATCGCGGCCGCGTGGCGCTCGGCCTGGCTCATCCGCGCCGAGCTCTCACCACCTGAAGGACCTCCCGGGCCGCCTTGGGTACCTGGGTGCCAGGGCCGAACACGCCGGCCACGCCCTGCTCCCGCAGGAAGTCGTAGTCCTGGGGCGGGATGATCCCACCCGCGACGACGGCGATGTCCGCGGCCTTCCGGTCCTTCAGGGCCTGGATCAGCTGCGGCACCAGGGTCTTGTGTCCGCCGGCCTGGCTGGACACGCCCACGACGTGCACATCGGCATCGATGGCCTGCTGGGCCGCCTCCTCGGGGGTCTGGAAGAGCGGGCCGATGTCCACGTCGAAGCCGATGTCGGCAAAGGCCGTCGCAATCACCTTGATGCCCCGGTCGTGCCCGTCCTGCCCGAGCTTGACCACCAGCATGCGCGGCCGGCGCCCCTCCTGCTTGGCGAAGGCCTCGACCTCGCGGCAGATCGCGTCGTAGTCCTCGTCGCCCTGATAGACGCTGCCGTACACGCCGGATACGGAACGCACCTCGGCACGATAGCGGGTGTACTTCTTCTCCAGGGCCTCGGAGATCTCGCCCACGGTGGCGCGGGCCCGAGCCGCCTCGACGGCCGCCTCGAGGAGGTTCCCCTCCCCGGACTCGGCCATCTCGGTGAGCCGGGCCAGGCAGCGCTCCACGTCGCCCGCATCGCGGCGGGCGCGGATCTCCTCGAGGCGCTTCACCTGGGCCTCGCGCACGGCCGTGTTGTCGATGTCGCGGATCTCGATCTCGGTGTTCTCGTCGATCGTGTACTTGTTGACGCCGACGATCACGTCCTCGCCGCTGTCGACCCGCGCCTGGCGCCGGGTCGCGGCCTCCTCCACGCGCAGCTTCGGCATGCCGGCCACGATCGCCCGGGTCATGCCGCCCAGCTCCTCGACCTCGTCGATGAGACGGTTCGCCGCCAGGTACACGCTCTCGGTCAGCGACTCCATGAAGTAGGAGCCGCCCCAGGGGTCGACCACAGCGGGAATGCCGGACTCCTCCTGGAGGATCAGCTGGGTGTTGCGCGCGACGCGTGCGGCCGTGTCCGTGGGCAGGCTCACGGCCTCGTCGTAGCCGTTGGTGTGCAGCGACTGGGTGCCGCCGAACACCGCCGCCATCGCCTCGATCGTGGTCCGGATGATGTTGTTCATCGGGTCCTGCTCGGTGAGGCTGGCTCCGGAGGTCTGGCTGTGGGTGCGGAGCATCAGTGAGCGCTGGGTCTTCGGAGCGAACTCCGCCTGCATGCGCTCCGCCCAGATGCGTCGCGCGGCGCGCATCTTGGCCACCTCCAGGTAGAAGTTCATGCCGATGCACCAGAAGAAGGAGAGGCGGCCCGCGAAGGCATCGACGTCCAGTCCCTTGGAGAGCGCCGCGCGCACGTACTCCAGCCCATCGGCGATCGTGAAGGCCAGCTCCTGGGCCGTCGTCGCCCCGGCTTCCTGCATGTGGTAGCCGCTGATCGAGATCGAGTTGAACCTGGGCATCTTCTGCGCGGTGTAGGCGATGATGTCCGCGACGATCCGCATGCTGGGCTCGGGCGGATAGATGTAGGTGTTCCGGACCATGAACTCCTTGAGGATGTCGTTCTGGATCGTCCCGGCGAGCTTCTCCGTGGGGACCTCCTGCTCCTGGCCCGCCACGATGAAGCAGGCCATGACGGGAAGGACGGCACCGTTCATCGTCATCGAGACGGTCACCTGGTCGAGGGGGATGCCCTCGAAGAGGATCTTCATGTCCTCGACCGAATCGATCGCGACGCCGGCCTTGCCCACGTCCCCGGTGACCCGCGGGTGGTCCGAGTCGTAGCCGCGGTGGGTGGCGAGATCGAAGGCCACCGAGAGTCCCTGCTGGCCCCCCGCCAGGTTGGCCTTGTAGAAGGCGTTCGATTCCTCGGCGGTCGAGAAGCCGGCGTACTGGCGCACGGTCCAGGGGCGGTTGGCGTACATCGTGGCCCGCGGCCCGCGCAGGAAGGGGAAGAAGCCGGGCATGGTGTCCAGGTTCTCGAGGCCGCTCAGGTCCGCCGCCGTGTAGAGGGGCTTGATCTCCAGGCCGTCGGGACTGGTCCAGACCAGCTCCTCGGGATCGCGGCCGCGCAGCTCCTTGGCCGCCGCCTCTCGCCACTGCTTCGCATCGGTCATGCCTGCTCCTTCCGCCCGTCGCTGGGAGCCCAGGGGGTCTCCGGCTCGCGGTCGAGAACGTTAGCCACTGCTACATCGAGCGCCGGTAGCGCCCTCCTACCCGGAAGAGTGCTTCGCTGATCTGCCCGAGGCTGGCCACGGTGACCGTGTCCATCAGCTCCTCGAAGAGGTTGCCTCCCTCCCTGGCCGTGCCCTGGAGGCGCGCCAGGGCCCCGGCGCACGCCTCGCGGTGCTGGGCCTGGAAGGCCCGCAGCCCCTCGATCTGGCCGGTCTTCTCCGCCTCCGAGGCGCGCATCAGGGCCACGGGTCCATGGCTCTCCGCGGGCTCCGGATTCTCGAAGGTGTTGACCCCGACCACGGGCAGCTCGCCGGTGTGCTTGAGGGACTCGTAGTGCAGGCTCTCGTCCTGGATCTTGCCCCGCTGGTAGTGGGTCTCCATGGCGCCGAGCACGCCGCCGCGCTGGGAGAGGCGCTCGAACTCCTGGAGCACCGCCTCCTCGACCGTGTCCGTGAGCCACTCCATCAGGTACGAGCCCTGCAGCAGGTTCTCGTTCGCCGAAGCCCCGAGCTCCCGGTTGATGATCAGCTGGATCGCCAGGGCGCGGCGCACCGACTCCTCAGTGGGGGTCGTCACCGCCTCGTCGTAGGCGTTCGTGTGCAGGCTGTTGCAGTGGTCCTGGATCGCAGTCAGGGCCTGCAAGGTGGTTCGGATGTCGTTGAAGGCCATCTCCTGGGCGTGCAGGGAACGGCCCGAGGTCTGGATGTGGTACTTCAGCTTCTGGCTGCGCTCGTTCGCGCCGTAGCGCTCGCGCATGGCGATGGACCAGATGCGCCGCGCCACGCGGCCGATCACGTTGTACTCGGCGTCGAGCCCGTTGCTGAAGAAGAAGGAGAAGCTCGGCGCGAACTCGTCCACCTCCATTTCCCGCGCCTTGTAGGCCTCCACATAGGTGAAGCCGTTCGCCAGGGTGAAGGCGAGCTGCGTGATCGGGTTCGCACCGGCTTCGGCGATGTGATAGCCCGAGATCGAGACCGAGTAGAAGTTGCGCACCTCGTTCGCGACGAAGTAGCCCTGGATGTCTCCCATGACCTTGAGGGCGAAGGCCGTGGAGAAGATGCAGGTGTTCTGGGCCTGGTCCTCCTTCAGGATGTCGGCCTGCACCGTGCCCCGCACCTGCCGCAGGACCTCCTGGCGGATGCGCTGGTAGGTCTCGGGATCGACGGCCTTCCGGCCCGAGATCCCGAGCAGCCCGAGGCCGAGGCCGTCGTGGCCCGGCGGCAGCTCGGCCCGGTAGGTCGGCAGCGCCTCGCCGCCGAAGCGGGCGCGGACGGCCTCGAGCTGGCCCGTCTCGCGCAGGTGCTTCTCCACGCCCTGGTCGATGGCGGTGTTGAGGAAGAGCGCCAGCACCATCGGCGCCGGTCCGTTGATCGTCATCGAGACGGAGGTGCCCGGGTCGCAGAGGTCGAAGCCCGAGTAGAGCCGCTTGGCGTCATCCAGGGTGCAGACCGAGACGCCGCTGGTGCCGACCTTGCCGTACACATCCGGACGTTCGGCGGGGTCGCGGCCGTAGAGGGTCACGCTGTCGAAGGCGGTGGAGAGCCGGGTCGCGGGCTGGCCGGCGGACAGCAGGTGGAAGCGCCGGTTCGTGCGCTCGGGCCCGCCCTCCCCCGCGAACATCCAAGCCGGGTCCTCCTCGGCGCGCTTGAAGGGAAAGACGCCCGCCGTGAAGGGGAAGCGACCGGGCAGGTTCTCCTGGCGCAGGTAGTGCGTGAGCTCTCCCCAGTCCTCCGTCGTCGGCACGGCCACGCGCGGCAGCTCGGTGCCCGAGAGGGTCTTGACGTGGTTGCGGACCGGGATGTCGCGGTCGCGCACGCGATAGGTCTGCTCCTTCGCCTGGTAGTTGGCGCGGGTCTCGGGCCAACGCGCGAGCGCCTCGCGCAGCGCCGGGTCGAGCTCTTCGGCCAGCTCCTCCCCGCGCGCCTTCAGCGCCGCCTGCGCCTCGTCCGCGGCCTCGGGCAGGCTCGCGGCCGCCCGCTCCAGGCTCTGCAGCTCACGAGCTCGTTGGGCGAGCTCGGTGCCGCGCTGGCGGTAGCCGCGGACCGCCGTGGCGATCTCCTCCAGGTACCGCTCGCGCCCCGCCGGGATCAACGCCGGGGGCCAGGCCGCACCGGGGGCCTCCCGATGGGCGGCCTCGCCGAGGGGCCGGGTGCCCTGCCCGGCCAGGCGGGCCAGCAAGGCCTCGTAGACCCGGTCGATTCCGGGGTCGTCCCATTGGCTCGCCACGGTGGCGAAGACCGGCAGCTCCGCATCGGGGAGCTCGAAGCCCGCGTGGTTGCGGCGCCACTGCTTGCGCACGTCGCGCAGCGCATCTTCGGCGCCCCGACGGTCGGCCTTGTTCAGCACGACCAGGTCGGCCAGCTCGAGCATGTCGATCTTCTCGAGCTGGGAGGGCGCCCCGAACTCGGGCGTCATCACGTAGACGGAGGTGTCCGCCAGGTCGATGATCTCGGAGTCGCTCTGCCCGATCCCCGCGGTCTCGACCAGGATCAGGTCGAAGGCGGCCGCCTGCAGCACCCGCAGCGCGTCCTGCACGGAGCGCGACAGGGCGAGGTGGGCCTGACGGGTGGCCAGGGAGCGAACGTAGACGGCGTCGCCCTGGATCGCGTTCATGCGGATGCGGTCGCCCAGCAGCGCGCCACCCGAGCGGCGCCGCGAGGGATCCACCAGCAGCAGACCGATGCGCTTGTCGGGGAAGCCCAGGCGGAAGCGGCGCACCAGCTCGTCGACGACGCTCGACTTGCCGGCGCCTCCCGTGCCCGTGAATCCCACCACCGGGGCTCCGACCGCGGCCTCCGAGAGGACGGCGCGGACGCGCTCGACCTCGGAGCCGCCGGCGTCGCCATGCGTCTCGAGCCAGGAGATCAGGCGCGCGACGTGGCCGGGCTGGTCGCTGGCCAGCTCGTCGAGTGCGTCGCCCAGCGGTGGCGCGGGCCGCCCGCGGCAGTCGTCGAGGATCCGACGGATCATGCCCTCGAGGCCCAGCTCGCGACCGTCCTCGGGACTGAAGATGCGGGCGACGCCGTGGTCGTGTAGCGCCTGGATCTCCTCCGGGACGATGGTGCCTCCGCCGCCGCCGAAGACCCGGACGTGACCCGAGCCGCGTTCGCGGAGCTCGTCGACGAGGTAGCGGAAGAACTCCATGTGGCCGCCCTGGTAGGAGGACACCGCCACGGCGTGGGCGTCCTCCTCGATGGCGGCCTCCACGATCTCGGCCACCGAGCGGTCGTGGCCCAGGTGAACGACCTCCGCCCCCTGCGCCTGCAGGATGCGCCGCATGATGTTGATGGCGGCGTCGTGCCCGTCGAAGAGCGACGCGGCCGTCACGACGCGCACGCGCTCCGGTCCGGCGTGGAGGGGAGTGACTTCGGCGGAGGCGGTCATGTTCTCTTCTCAACCCTCGTCGGACTGGGCGAGTGCGTCGATCCGCTCGCCCACGTGGTCCCGGTACTTCTGGATCTGGTCCCGCAGGGTGCCCAGCTCCTCGATGCGCGCGCCCAGCTCGCCCAGATGCCGCCCCAGCAGCTCGTCGAGGCGCAGCAGCATCGCGGCCGTGGAGCCCTCGATGCCGTAGACCGCATTCAGCTCGCCGATCTCGGCCAGGGACAGGCCGAGCGCCTTCAGGCGCTGGATGAAGCCAAGCCGCTGCAGCTCGTCTTCCCCATAGACCCGTCGTCCCGCCTCCCGGCGGCGGACGCCGGGCAGGAGGCCCAGCTCCTCCCAGTAGCGGACGGTTCGGGCGGAGAGGCCGGTCTGGCGGCACACCTCGCGGATGCCGTGTCGCTCGACTTCGGGCATGGCTCCTCATCGGCCAATATGCCAGTTAACGTTAGCTGGCAAGCTACCCGGGAACGATATCGAAGTTGACTCTCAGTCGCAAGCCTGGGGGCTTCCGGAACCGTTTCGCGAGGTTTCGGCCCCCGCGCCCGCAGCGGGCTACATGGGCAGCACCCTGCCCCGCCTCGGCTCCGGCCGATCCCGGCGGCCCTGGGCCGCTGCGAAGCGGGCAGCGAGCTCCCCGCGCAGCGCGGCGGGCTCGACGATGGCGTCGATCACCAGCTCGCTCGCCAGGCGTCGGACGTCGACATCCTCCCGGAACTCGGCGCGAAGGCGCTCGACCTCCTCGGCGCGCTGGGTCTCGTCCTCGATGGCCTGGAGCTTGTTGAAGTAGACGGCGTTCACGGCGGCCTCGGGCCCCATCACCGCGATCATCGCCGAGGGGAAGGCCAGGCAGGCGTCGGGCTCGAAGCCCGGACCGCACATCGCGTAGAGACCGGCTCCGTAGGCCTTGCGCACGATCACCGAGATGCGCGGGACGGTCGCCGCGCTCATCGCCATGATCATCTTGGCACCGGCCCGGATGATCCCCTCGCGCTCGACCTGCTTGCCGATCATGAAGCCGGGCACGTCGGCCAGGTAGAGCAAGGGGAGGCCGAAGGCGTCGCACAGGCCGATGAAGCGGGCGGCCTTGTCGGCGGAATCGACGAAGAGCACGCCGCCCTTCACCTTGGGCTGGTTCGCGATGACGCCGATCGGGTGGCCGTCGATGCGCGCAAGGCCCGTCAGCAGCTCGCCGGCGAAGAGCCTCTTCACCTCGAACCACGAGTCGGCGTCGATCAGGCGGTCGACGATCTTGCGCATGTCGAAGGGCTTGTTCTCGTTCTCCGGGATCTGGGCTTCGAGATCCTCGGAGGGCTCGGCCGGGGCGCGCGGGGCGACGACCGGCAGCGCCTGGTCCCAGGCCGATGGCAGGTAGCCCAGGTAGCGACGGGCGGCGTCGAGGGCCTCCTCTTCGCTCTCGGCGAGCAGGTCGCCGCAGCCCGACACCCGGCAGTGCATCTTCGCCCCGCCCATCTCCTCGAGGCTGACCTCCTGGCCGATCACCTCCGAGGCCATGCGCGGCGAGCCCAGGTACATGCTGGCGTGGCCCTCGACCATGAAGACGACGTCGCAGAAGGCCGGGATGTAGGCGCCTCCGGCGGCGGAGGGGCCGAAGAGCAGGCACACCTGGGGGATGCGGCCCGAGAGCCGCACCTGGTTGTGGAAGATGCGCCCCGCACCGCGCCGGCCCGGGAACATCTCGATCTGGTCGGTGATGCGTGCGCCGGCCGAGTCCACGAGGTAGAGGAGCGGGCAGGAGAGCCGCTCGGCGCGCTCCTGGATGCGCAGGATCTTCTCGACCGTGCGCTTGCCCCAGGAGCCGGCCTTCACCGTGGAATCGTTGGCCATGACGCAGACCGGGCGCCCCTCGACGCGTCCGGTGCCCGTGACGACGCCGTCCGCCGGGAGGCCGGCGTCCAGGGCGTTGGCGAAGACCCCGTCCTCGACGAAGGAGTCCGGGTCCAGCAGGCGGGCCAGGCGGTCGCGGCAGAAGAGCTTGCCCTGCTCTCTCGCCTTCTCGTGGTAGTGCTCGCCGCCGCCCCTCCGGATCCTCGCCAGCTCCTCACCCACCTCGTTCCCGGTCTTCATGTCTTCCCCTTCTTGCGTAGCTCGCGCTCGCGTCGGGCCTCGCCGCGGCGAGCCCGATAGACGCGCCCGGGCAGGTCGCGCCCCAGCAGCGCTTCCAACCATGCCGTGGTCTCGACGAGCGCGTCGAGGTCGACTCCCGTCGCCGCCCCCTGGCGCTCGAGCAGATCGACGACGTCCTCCGTCGCCACGTTGCCCGACGCTCCCGGCGCGTAGGGACAGCCGCCCAGGCCGCCGAGTGCGCTGTCGAAGCGGCGCACCCCCTCCTCGAAGCCCGCCTGGACGTTGGCGAGGGCGCGACCGTAGGTGTCGTGCAGGTGGAGGACCAGCCTCTCGAGCGGGACGACCCCGGCCACCGCGGCCACGAGCCTCCGCACCTGGTCCGGTGTGCCCACGCCGATCGTGTCGCCGAGCGAGATGTCCTCGGCTCCCAGGGCATCGACGGCACGAACCAGGGCCAGGATGGCCTCCAGCGAGACGTCGCCCTCGTAGGGGCAGCCGCACACGGTGCTGACGTAGCAGCGCAGCCGCACACCGTCGGCGCGTGCCCGCTCCGCTACAGGGGCGAAGCGGTCGAGATGCTCGGCCACCGAGCGGTTCACGTTCTCGCGGTTGTGGGTCTCGCTCGCAGAGACGAAGAAGGCCAGGGTGTCGAGGCCCCGGCCGGTGAAGCGCTCGTAGCCCGCCAGGTTCGGGACCAGGGCCGCGTAGCTCACACCCGGGCGCCGCTCGAGACCGGCCACCACCTCGTCGGCATCCGCGAGCTGGGGGATCCACCTGGGCGAGACGAAGGAGGTGACTTCGATCGAGCGCAAGCCCGCGTCGGCCAGCCGCGCGAGCAGCTCCAGCTTCACGCCGGTCGGCAGCGCCTCGGGCTCGTTCTGGAGCCCGTCGCGGGCGCCGACCTCGTGGAGCCGGACCTCCAGGCCCGCCTCAGCGGCCGATGATGAAGCTGACGCTGGTGGTGCCACTGCCGCCGATGTTCAGGGTCTGGAAGTTCTTGGCTCCCTCGACCTGGTAGTCGCCGGCCGTGCCCGTCACCTGCTTGTAGCCATCCAGCAGCTGGCGCACGCCCGTGGCACCCACGGGGTGTCCGGCGCCGATCAGGCCGCCGCTCGGGTTGATCGGATGCTTGCCGTCGATCTCCAGCCAGCCCGCCTCGACCGCCTTCCAGCTCTCGCCGGGCTCGGTGATGCCGAAGTGGTCGATCGCCATGTACTCGGAGGTCGTGAAGCAATCGTGGGTCTCGATGCCGTCCACGCCGTTCACGTCCGCGATGCCCGCGCGCTTCATCGCGTTGGTCACCGTGCTCCGCACGTGGGGCAGGACGAAGCGGTCGTCCTGGCTCTCGGCGACCTTGTCGTCGAAGCGGAGGCGGGCCGTGTTGTGGCCCCACCCCTTGATCCGGGGGATGTCCTCGAGCTTCTTGCCCATGCCCCTCGCGTACTTCTCGGCGTAGTCGCGGGAGGCCAGGAACATGGTGACGGCGCCATCGGTGACCTGGGAGCAATCCGCGATGCGGATCCGTCCACCCACCGCCGGGTTGTCGTCGGTGCGGCAGAGCGCGTGCTCCTTGTTCATGTACCAGGTGCGCGTCTGCGCGTTGGCGTTGAGCTTGGCGTTGTCGTAGTTGAGCCGGCTGATCTCGGCCAGGTGCTCGTCCTTCAGCCCGTAGCGCTTGTCGTACTCGTCCCCGAGGCGCCCGAAGAGCTTCGGAAACGGGAACTCGATGCCGTCGGCCTCTTCGGCGTACCAGGCCGCCGTGCCCAGGTAGGCGCCGCCCTCGGAGGCGGAGACGGTCTTCATCTGCTCGATGCCGACCACGGCCTGCAGGTCGTAGCGCCCGGCCTCGATCTCGGCCGAGGCGGCCAGGAGCGCGATGCTCCCGGAGGCGCAGGCGGCCTCGTGCCGGCCGGTGGGGAGCCCACTGAAGGCCGGATGCACCTCGGTGAAGAAGGCGCCGAGGTGGCCCTGCATGCAGTAGAGCTCGGCGGCGAAGTTGCCGACGTGGGCGCTCTCGATCTCCTCGGGGGCCAGCTCGCAGGCCTCGAGGGCGCCGAGCACGCTCTCGCGCATCAGGGCCGAGAAGTGCTTGTTCTCCTTGGTCCAGTTGCGCGCGAAATCGGTCTGGAAACCACCCAGCACGTAGACTTCAGAACCAGCGGCCATGGGATCCTCCTGCAGCTCTCGGTCGCCTAGCCGGCGACGAAGAAGCGCCCGGCGTTGATGGTGGGATGGTGGAAGAAGCGCTTCGGCTCACCGGAGCGCGCAGCCTCTGCGAGGAGCTCGGGGACGGGCAGGCCCGCGCCCTCGATCATCGAGACGGCGGAGGCCGAGCCCATCGTGTCGACGAGCACCGACGGCGGGGCCCAGTTGAAGCCCATGCCCATGATCCGGTCGATGCCGTTGATGGTGTCGGTGACCTCGCCCACCCGGTGGAAGGCATAGCTGATGTAGCCCGCGACCACCTTCCGTGCGATCGCGGCGTACTCGCCCTCGGCCGCCAGGAAGACCTGCAGGCCTTCGCCGTAGCGCGCCTGCGAGTAGAGGCTGGAGACCTGGTCGATGTAGCCGAGATCCGGCAGGCGGATCTCGGCCTCGGGCTTGTAGTCGCCGCTCACCGGGTCGAGGACCAGGCGGGCCTTGCCGTCCCTCTTGAAGAAGCCCCCGTCGGTCTTGTCGCCGAGCACGCCCTTCTCGATGAGCTTGGCCATGGTCTCCGGCAGCTTGTTCGTCTCGTGGGCCTCGTCGTTCGTGTTCTCATACACGTTGTCGACGATGGCGCGGTGGATGTCCCAACCGACGAGGTCGATGGTGGCCAGCGGCGTCAGCGCGCGACCCGTGTAGGGACCGACCAGGCGGTCCACCAGCACCGGTCCGAGCTCGTCCGCGAGCTGGGCGGCCTCGTTCAGCACCTTGAAGCCCACCCGGTTGCCCGCGAAGGCCGGCGTGTCCGCCGTGCGGATCATCTCGCGCCCCAGATGGGCGCGGCAGAAGGCCTCGACGAAGTCGACGACCGCCGGATCGGTGTCGTCGCCTGCGATCAGCTCGGTTCCGGTGATGACGTTCGGCGGGTTGAAGAAGTGGAGCCCCAGGAAGTTCTTGCGGAAGGAATCGCTGCGGCCCTTGCAGAGCGCGTTGATCGAGAGGCCCGAGGTGACGGTCGCGACGATGCCGTCGTCCCGACGGGCCTTCTCCACCCGATCGAAGATCTCCTTCTTGATCTCGAAGTCCTCGGTGAGGGCCTCGAAGACCAGATCCGCCTCACCGACGGCGCGCTCCAGGTCGCCGTCGTAGTCTCCGCACTCGACCCGGGAGGCCACCGTGGGCGAGCGCCCCTGCCCGATGGCGGCGGCGAGGCCCTCCTCGGCCTTGGCCTTCGATCGCGCCAGGAAGGTGACCCGCGGGACCGCCTGGGTGAACAGGGCGCCACTCCCGAAGCCCATGGTGCCGTTGGCGCCGAGCACGACCACGTGTTGGAGGTTGCGGCTGCGGGCGAGTTCCCGGACCTGGGCGGGACTGAGCTGGCTGCTTGCGGGCATGGAATCCGGGCTCCTCCGGCCCGCGGAGCGTCCGCGGGTGCGGCGACTGAGAGACGTGATATTGGCAAGGACCCTGCCGAAACGGCACACCCTACCTGAGTGGCGTCAAAGCGCCGACCCGTGACGTTACGCCTGACTGGCAGTCAATGATAGCCGAGGGATTTCAGGCGGTTGGGCCGTTTCGTCCAGCGGGGCTCCACCTTCACCCAGAGCTCCAGGTGGACCTGCTTCTCGAGCAGCTCCTCGAGCCCCCGGCGGGCCTGGATGCCGATCTCGCGGATCATGCGCCCGCCCTTCCCCACCACCATGCCCTTCTGGGACTTCTTCTCCACCAGCAGGGTCGCGCGGATCCGCGTGACCCGCGGATCGCTCTCGTCGAAGGACTCGATCTCCACCGCCGTCTCGTAGGGGATCTCCTGGGAGAGCGCCTCGAAGGCCGCCTCGCGCACCAGCTCCGCGGCCAGGAAGCGCAGGGAGCGATCGGTGACCTGCTCCGGGTCGTAGAAGGCGGGGCCCTCGGGCAGCAGCTCGACCAGCCGATCCACGAGGCCGCGGGTGCCCTCGCCCGTACGCGCCGACAGGGCCAGATCGATGGGCGCATCCTCGGGAGGCGCCCGCAGGTCCGCCTTGGTGGACACCACCAGGCAGGGGGTGTGGCGCGCCCGGAGACGCTCGCGGAGGGCCTCGTGCGCCTCGTCCCAGCCGTGGCGGGGGTCGACCAGCAGCACGGCCACGTCGCAGTCCTGGGCGACATCGTCCACGACCTCGATCAGTGCGCGGTTCAGGGCCTTCTCGCTCGCGTGGAAGCCCGGGGTGTCGAGCAGCAGCAGCTGGGCGTCCTCGCGGGTGACGATGCCCAGGATGCGACTGCGCGTCGTCTGCGGCTTGGCCGTGACGATGGCGAGCTTCTGGCCGAGCAGGCGGTTCAAGAGGGTGGACTTGCCGGCGTTGGGTCGACCCAGCAGCGCGACCACACCGGAGCGATGGGGCCGCTCGTTCACGGCGAATCCCCGTGGGCCTGGGCTCGCTCCAGGGCCTCGGCCGCCGCCTTGCGCTCGGCGGCGGCCTTCGAGCGCCCCACTCCGCCGCCCCAGCGCTCGCCGCGCAGCATGACCTCGACGCTGAAGCGCTCGTCGCCGCCTTCGTGGCCCGTGTCCAGCACCACGCGGTAGGTCGGGGTCTCCCGGAAGACCCCATGGGACCACTCCTGGAACCGGGTCTTGGGGTCGCGCTCGAGCACCTCGTCCCCTGCGCGCAGGAGGGCGCCGAACACGCGCTCGACGAAGGGCTCGACCACCGTCAGCCCTCCGTCGAGATAGAGGGCGCCGACCACGGCCTCGAAGAGGTTGGCCAGCACCCGGTCCTTGTCGGCGCCGCCGCTGTGCTGCTCGGTCTTGCCGAGCCTCGCGTAGGCGCCCAGGCCGAGCTCGCGGGCGCGATCCGCGAGGGACTTCGTGTTGACCATCGCGGCGCGCGCGCGGGTCAGGTTGCCCTCGCGCCAGTCGGGCCACATCGCGTAGAGGTGCTGGCCGATCACGAGATCGAGGACGGCGTCGCCCAGGAACTCGAGCCGCTCGTTGCTCTCGACCCCGCCTTCGGTCGAAGAGGCGTGGCTCAGCGCCCGGAGGAGAAGATCCGGCGAGGAGAAACGGTGGCCCAACGCCCGGGAGAGCTCTTCGTCCGGCTCGCGACGATCGTTCACGGGCCCGAGCCCGCGATCCAACCGCCGCCCAGCACCTCGTCTCCGTCGTAGAAGACCGCCGCCTGGCCCGGGGCCACCGCGCGCACCGGCTCGGCGAAGGCCACGCGCACCCGCCCGTTCGGGCCCGGCTCGAGGGTGCCCTCGGCGCCGGGGTGTTGGTGGCGGATCTTCACCTGGGCCCGGCGCCCCGGCTGCGGCGCGCGCCCCCGCGTCCAGGACACCTCTTCGATCCATGCGCTCTTCGTCTCGAGGTCGCAGGCGTCTCCGACCACTACCTGGTTGGTCTGGGCGTCGAGACGGCAGACGTAGCGGGGCTCGGCACTCGTCAGGCCGAGTCCGCGCCGCTGGCCCACGGTGAAGCGGTGGATCCCGCCATGGCGGCCGAGCTTCCGGCCGCTCCCGTCGACGATGTCGCCGGCGCCGGGAATCGCCGCGGGGCGCAGCTCTTCGACGGCCCGCGCGTAATCGCCGTCGGGCACGAAGCAGATCTCCTGGCTCTCCGGCTTGTCGGCCGTGGCGAGCCCGAGCTCGCGCGCCTTCTCCCGCACTTCGTCCTTGGTGAGGTCGCCGAGCGGAAAGGCGATCCTCCGGAGCTGCTCCTGGCCGAGATCGAAGAGGAAGTAGGACTGGTCCTTGCCCGGATCGACGCCGCGCAGCAGGCGCCGCTCGCCGGTCTCCGGGTCGAGGGCCAGACGGGCGTAGTGCCCCGTCGCCACGCCGGCGGTGCCCAGTGCCTTCGCCCGCTCCACGAGGTGGCGGAACTTGAAGTGCCGATTGCACGCGACACAGGGGATCGGGGTGCGACCCGCCAGGTAGGCGTCCGCAAAGGGGAGGATCACCTCCTCCCGGAAGCGATCCTTGTAGTTGGCCACGTAGAAGCGGATGCCCAGCTGGTCGGCCACGCGGCGGGCGTCGTCGGCATCTTCGAGCGAGCAGCAGCGGCTCTGGCTCCCGGCGAGGTGCATCGTCACGCCGATCACCTCGGCACCCTGCTCGACCAGCAGCGCCGCGGCCACCGAGGAGTCGACACCGCCGCTCATCCCGACGACCCAGCGCGGGCGGATTCTCTCGCTCACCCGGCCGCCTCGCGCGCACGCGCGACGAGGTCCGGCAGGAGGGCCAGCACCTGATCGATCTGCTGGGTGTCGTTGCCGTGGCCGGTGCTGAAGCGCAGCGCGCCACGCGCCTCTTCCGGGCTCCGCCCGAGGGCGGAGAGGACGTGGGAGGGCTCGATCGAGCCCGAGGCGCAGGCGGCGCCGGCCGATACCGCGACCCCTTCGAGGTCCAGCGCTTCGAGCAGTACGTCCCCCGCCGCGCCCTGGAACTCGACGTTCAGGGTGTTCGGAAGCACGTGCTCGGCGGAGCCGTTGCGGCGGACCCCAGGCACCTTCTCGACGATCCCCTCCCAGAGCCGGTCGCGCAGCCGCGCCATCTCCCTGGCGCGCTCGGGAAGCGCCTGCCCGGCCAGGTCGGCCGCCTTTCCGAGGCCGACCAGACCGGCGGTGTTCTCCGTCCCGCCGCGCCGGCGTCGCTCCTGCGGGCCGCCGAGGATGAAGGGCGAGAGGTTCACGCCGTCGCGCGCGGCGAGGAAGCCCGCGCCCTTGGGCCCGTTGAACTTGTGGGCCGAGCCGCACAGCGAGTCGGCCTGCAGGTCTCCCAGCGACACGGGGATCTTCCCCAGCGCCTGGGTGGCGTCCACGTGGAGGTGCGCACCCACGGGCCGGGCAAGCTGGGCGATGGCGGGCAGGTCCTGGATCGTCCCCGTCTCGTTGTTGGCCAGGATCACGACCACGAGGTCGGTGGGCTCGCGCAGGGCGCGGGCCAGGGCCTCCCTCTCGACCCGCCCGGTCTCGTCCACCGGAACGCAGAGGACCTCCGTACCGGCCCCGGCGAGGACTTCGAGCGGCTCGCTGACCGAGGGGTGCTCGATGGTGGTGGTGACGACGCGTCCCGGCCGCCTCGCGCGCAGCGCGCCCCGGATCGCGGCGTTGTTCGCCTCGGTCGCGCTGCCGGTGAACACGACCTGCCCGGGGCCGGCGCCGACCAGGGCGGCGACGGCCTCGCGCGCGCCGTCGAGACGCCGGCGCGCCTCGGCCCCCTCGCGATGGCTGCTCGAGGGGTTGCCGTAGTGGTCGCGCAGCATCTCGATCATCGCCTGGATCACCTCCTCGCGAAGGGGCGTCGTGGCGTTGTGGTCGAGGTAGATCCGCACCCCGGAGAGGCTAGCCGCTCCGGCGGAACGGCTCTCCCCAGCAATCTGCGCGGCAGAAGCGAGATCCGAGACCCCGAGGCAACGCCTACCCCGCCGCCCCAGCGAACGCCCGCTCACCGCCAGACCGCCGCGCGATGGATAGGACGGATAGGGTGGTCGCCGGAAGGTTGGTGAGGGTGTGGGGTGTGGGGTGTCAAGAGCGCCGACGGTAGGGGCCCATGGCTCTGGGGGTGCGAGGTCGCCGGACGCAGCTCCCTT
>NYZB01000219.1 GCA_002687015.1 Deltaproteobacteria bacterium | reverse complement strand
TCTCGTGAGGCAGGCGCGGGAGCGGCCTGGGGGGCGGGTGCATGCGGTGGCGTGGCCGCATACCTGGCTGCTCCAGGAGGGGTGGCGCGAAGGTGGGGGGGTGCTGGATCCAGCGGAGTGCCCGGGTTGAGCCACCGGGCGGCGTCCGGCGACCTCGCAGGCCCGGGCCATGGGCCCCTACCGTCGGCGCTCTTGACACCCCACGACCCCTGCCCTCACCAACCCTCCGGCAACCACACCGCGCCCGGCCCCGCGCCCGGCGAGCCTTCGCGGGGGCGGCATGAAGGGGGGAGGCGGCAAGCGAGAATCCGGCTCTACGTCGCGGCTCTCGCCTCCAACACACGGGCTCCTACCCCCTGGCGAGGCGCAGGGCGTCGTGGACGCTGCCGTGGGTCGCGTCCAGCAGCCGCTCTGCGGTCGGCTGGTCCACTTCGCCGAGACTCATGACGATTCGTACCGCGCGCCGGCGCAGCTTGCGCGACGCGGGGTGGAGGTTCGTCATGAGGTTTCCCTCCACCCGGCCGAGGCGCACCATGACGGTGGTGGAGAGCAGGTGGAGGACCATCTTCTGGGCGAGTCCACCCTTCATGCGCGTCGAGCCCGCAATCACCTCGGGCCCCACGCGGGGCGCGATGGAGATCTCGGCAGACCGGGAGAGGGGCGAGGAGGGATCGCAGGTGATCGCGATGCGCCGCGCGCCGATCTCGGAGGCGGCCTGCAGGGCGCTCAGGGCGAAGGGTGTGCGCCCGCTCGCCGAGAGCGCCACCACGGCGTCGCCAGGCACGAGCTCGCGCTCGAGGAGCACGCGGCGCGCGTCTTCGGCGACGTCTTCGGCGCCCTCCACCGCGCGCACCAGGGCCCCCTCACCGCCGGCCATCACGCCCTGCACGCGGTCCGCCGGGTAGCCGAAGGTCGGAGGGATCTCCGAGGCATCGAGCACGCCGATTCGCCCGCTGGTTCCAGCGCCGACGTTGAACCAGCGCCCGCCACCCTTCAGGACCAGCACCAGCAGGTCCACGGCCCGCTCGATGGCGGGCAGCGTCCGGCCCACCGCCTCGACCGCGTTCCGGTCCTCGGCGTGGATGGCCGCGAGCACCTCTCCCGTGGAGCGCTGGTCGAGGTCCCGGGTGGACTCCAGGATCGCTTCGGTCAGCAGCTCGTCGGGAGGTGCGCTCTCGGCCATGGGAGCCCCCTTTTCGGCCAGACCCCGGTGCGGGCTGAGCGGCGGGCTTCGCCCCCGCCCGCCTCGCCCCTAGACTCCGCCGATGGCCTTCTCCGTCACGGATCGCACCCTGGAACGCCTCGAGTGGGCGCAGGTGGTGGCGCGTCTGGCCGGGCATCTCCGAACCGCTCCGGCCGGTGCTCGGCTCGTGGCCGAGCCGGCGGGCCTCTTCGAGGGGAGCGTCGAAGCCGCCGAGGCGCGACTGGCCGAGACCGCGGAGACGCGGCGGATCCTGGCCGAGGGCGACGTGCCGCCCCTCGCAGGGCTCAGGGACAACGACCCGTGGCTCGGGCGCCTGGCGAAGGACGGGGTGCTCGCGGGCTCGGAGCTCCTGGCCCTGCGCTCCAACCTGGATGCCAGTCACCAGACCGCGCGTTTCCTCGAACGCCGTCACGAGCTGGCTCCGGGCCTGGCCGCATTGGCGAGCGGCCTGGTGGGCCACGAAGCCCTGGCGGACGCCATCGACGATTCGATCGACGAAGAGGGCGAGGTGCGCGACGGCGCTTCTCGGGAGCTCTCGGCGGCACGGCGGGAGGTGCGCGAGATCTCGGGCAGCGCGCAGGAGCGCGTCGAGCGCATGCTGCGTCAGCCCGAGATCCGCGAGGTGCTCCAGGACAACTACTACACCGTGCGCGGAGACCGCTTCGTGCTGCCGGTGCGAGCCGACTTCAAGGGGCGCCTGGCCGGCATCGTGCACGACGCGTCGGCAAGCGGCACCACCGTCTTCATCGAGCCCCAGGCCCTCGTGGAGATGAACAACCGCCTGAAGCAGGCCGAGCTCACCGTGGCACGCGAGGTGCGCAGGGTGCTGCAGACCCTCTCCCATCGCGCGCTGCCCATCGTGCCCGACCTGCGCTCGAACCTGGAGCTGCTCTGCGAGATCGACCTGGCCTTCGCCCGCGGGCGGCTGGCCGAGGAGCTTTGCGCCTCCGAGCCGCACCTGGATCGGGAGGGACGTTTCGACCTGCCGCTGCTCCGCCATCCCCTGCTGCCGGTCGACGAAGCGGTCCCCAACGACCTGCGGCTGGGCGGCGACCATCAGGTGCTGGTGATCTCGGGACCCAATGCGGGCGGGAAGACGGTCGCCATGAAGGCCGTCGCGCTGGCGACGCTGATGGCCCGCGCGGGGCTGCACGTTCCCGCGGCGCCGGGTGCACGCGTCGCGGCCGTGGATCGGGTCCTCGCCGACATCGGCGACGAGCAGGACATCCGCCAGAGCCTCTCGACCTTCTCGGCGCACATGGCAAACCTGGCGCGGATCGCCGACGAGGCTGGAGCGCAGAGCCTGGTGGTGCTCGACGAGATCGGCGTGGGCACCGACCCGGGTGAGGGCGCGGCCCTCGCCCAGGCCGTGCTCGAGTATCTCGCCGACGCCGACGCGCGGGTGATCACGACGACCCACTACAACCTGCTGAAGGAGATGGCCGACGTCGACCGACGTTTCGCCAACGCCTGCGTCGAGTTCGACGCGGAGAGCCTGGCGCCCACCTACCGCCTGAAGCTGGGCACGCCCGGCAGCTCTTCGGCCACCGCGGTGGCCGCGCGGATGGGCATGCCGAACGGAGTGCTGGAGCGCGCCAACGCCCTGCTCGAACGCGAGGACCGGCAGCTCGATCGTCTGCTCTCCGAGCTCTCCGACCACCGCGCCTCCCTCGAGCGGGAGCGCGGCGAGGCGACGCGTCTCCGCGAAGAAGGAGAGGCGGCCCGCGACCGGTACAGGGAGAAGCTCGAGCGCCTGCAGGCACGCAGGGACCAGCTCTTCGAGTCCATGCGCCAGGAGCTGGATGGCGCCTTCCGGGACGCCCATGCGGAGGTGGCCGGCGTGATTCGCGAGCTGCAGCGCAAGGGCTCGGCCCAGGAGGCCGCGCGGGCCCGTGAGAAGCTCCTCGCCCTCGAGAGCCAGGCCAAGAAGGTCGAGAGCCAGCAGCGCAAGAGGACGCCGCCGGCCGCGGCCCGCCCCAAGGTCGACTGGACCCGCGCCAAGGCGGGCGATCCCGTGACCGTGCCCGGCGGCATGGACGCCACGCTCCAGACCCTCCCCGATCGACGCGGCCGCGTCACCGTCCTGGCGGGGAATGCCCGCCTCACCCTTCGTGCCGAGCAGGTGGAGCCCGGCCAGGCGAAGCAGCCCAGGGGGCACGTGCAACACGTGCAGACCGCGCCGCCGCCGCCGGGCGCGAGCGCACGGATCGACGTGCGAGGCCAGCGGGTCGACGAGGCGCTTGCTCGGGTCGAGCGCGCCCTCGACGACGCCGCCAGGCTGGGCTCGGAGAGCCTCGAGATCGTCCATGGAATCGGCACGGGCGCCCTGCAGAGTGCGATCCGCGAGCATCTCCAGCGGCTGCCCCATGTCCACCACTTCCACGGCGGGGACCCGGAGGCCGGCGGCGCCGGCGTGACCACCGCCCACCTGGGGCCCGGCTAGGCTCGACCCTGGCTAGGATGGACCTCGTGCGAATCGCCCTCATCGCCTCTCTCGCCGCTCTCGCGTGCTCCTCGCCGGAGCTCCCGGCTGCCGACGAGTTCGGCGACCGCCGCTACTCGGTCGCCCTGGAGGCGCCGTCGGCGCTCTCGGTGGGTCAGGCGGGCTCCCTCGATCTCGCCGTTCGTCCCAAGGCGGGCCGCCATCTCTCCACGGAGTTCCCGACACGGCTCGAGCTCCGGACCGATGGCGGTATCACGGCACCGGGGCGCCTGGAGAAGAGCGAGGCGAAGCGCCTCGACGAAAAGGCCATCGACTACGCCGCGCCTCTCCACGCCGAGGCCCCAGGCAAGGCGACGATCCACGGCACGCTCCAGGTCGGCGTCTGCACCGGCGATCTGTGCGAGCGCGTCGAGCTGCACTTCGAGAGAGAGGTGCAGGTGCGCTAGCGGCGGCGAGCCCCGGAGCGCCGGCGGGCCAGGATCCAGGCGACCAACGGCAGGGGCTCCAACCCGAGCAACCCGCAGGCGCCGCTCGCCCGGACCACGATCTCCTGGTTGGGCCGGGGCCCCTCGAGGGTTCGGGTGAGGCCGTTGGGGAAGCGCACCCTCACGCGTCGGATCGTGCCGACGCCAGGACCCAGGCCGAAATGGAGGGTCCGCTCGCTCTGCCCCAGGTAGAGGCTCGACGCGCCCACTCGTCGGATCTGGGGGGTCTCCTGGAGATCGTGGGTCCAGACCTCGACCCGGGCGCCGTAGCCCTGGCCTCCGCTTCCGCCTTCGAGGCGCAGGCGCAGCCAGGCGTTGCCGTTCGCGGGGGTGTCGTTGCGGTAGAGCTTGGGGCCGGCGGCGTTGTTGACCACGAAGATGTCCTGATCGCCGTCCGCATCGTAGTCGAAGACCACGAGGCCCTTCCCCGAACCCGTGTCGGTGACTCCCGAAGCCACCGAGTCCTCGGTCATGAGGCCACCGTCGTTCTCCCAGAGCCGCATGGGATCCGCCACCCAGGGAGCATCCACCGTGGTACCGGGGAAATCGACGCCGTTGGTCATGACCAGGTCCAGGTCGCCATCGAGGTCGCCGTCCAGGAAGCTGGCTCCCCAGCCCCAATAGCCCGCACGCACACCGGCCGCGTCGGTCGCATCGCTGAAGAGGCGGGCGCCGTCGTTTCGATAGAGCCGGTTTCCGCTGTAGCCCCAGTTGCAGTTCTCCGTCTCACAGGTCTGGGCCGGGTCGTGGATCGAGGTCACGAACCAGTCGAGGTCACCGTCACCGTCGTAGTCGCCCAGGGCCGAGCCCATGCCGTTCTCGTCGGTGCCCACCCCCGCCAGGGCCGTTCCGTCGGTGAAGGTGCCGTCGCCGTCGTTCCAGAAGAGGCGGCTGGTTCCGAAATCGGCCGCGATCACGAGGTCCTCCCAGCCATCGTCGTCCACGTCGACGAAGGAGGAGGCAAAGCCGCGTATCAACGTGTCGTCCACCTCGGCGGCCGCCGTGACCTCGTCGAAGAAGCCCGGCTGGGCCGCTCCCCGGTTGCGAAAGAGCCGCTGGTGGGGAGCGCCCACCAGCCAATCGGTCAGGTGCAGGTCCAGGTAACCGTCGCGGTCGTAGTCACCCACGCCCACGCTCTGGATGGCACGCTCGTCGACGTCGGCGTCCGCGATCCCGCGCGCCACGGCATCCTCGCTGAAGACTCCGCTGCCGTCGTTCAGGAAGAGGTAGTTGCGGTTGTTGGCGGGGTCGAGGGCTTCGCCGACGACGCCGACGATCAGATCGGGGTCGCCGTCATTGTCGACATCGGCGAAGGCCGCGCCGTTGCTCTGGGTATCGAAGCCCGAGAGTCCGGCGGCCAGGGATCCGTCGGCGAAGGTCCCATTGCCCTGGTTCACGAAGAGAAGGTCGTGGGCGTCGAGACGGGTCACGAAGAGGTCGAGATCGCCATCCCCATCCACGTCGGCGACCGCCGCCCCACCGGTCATCCGCTCCATTCCGCAGAGGAGGGTGTAGAAGCAGCCGGGCTCCGCAACGGGGATCTGCTGCGTGTAGGTCACGCCCGCCGTGGCGCTGACCTCGGTGAAGACCATCTGGCCCGCGGCCGGCGCCGCGGCCAACGCCAGGACAAGCCCGATCCCGACATCCCTCGCGCTCCATCCCCAGCGACCGAACTGCATCGCGAACCGCCTCGACATCCATGGGCTGGGCCTGGCCCCAGCTGAACGATCGGTCATCTTCCGCGAAGAAGAGTCCGCACGTCAAGCCGCACGGCTCGCGTCGAGCGTTCGACCAACCGCAGCAACGACCTCCAAGGACCCGAAGCGGCAGGGAAAACAGCCTCCTGGGCGGCCAGCGAGGAACGGGAGTCGACATCGTGGACGCACGAGGCGCGCGTCATGTGAGCTCCCTTCCGAGATCGACTGGGGCGGCACTCTGGGTTGCGCTCGCGATCCTCACCGGCGCGCCCTCCC
This sequence comes from Deltaproteobacteria bacterium, assembly GCA_002687015.1. Lineage (GTDB taxonomy): Bacteria > Myxococcota_A > UBA9160 > UBA9160 > UBA6930. The sequence goes on along the minus strand of NYZB01000219.1, from coordinate 2,120 downwards.
ACGCGGCCCAGGACGGAGAGGCCTTGGCCCGCCGCCACTGCACCGGCTGTCACGGCTTCCCCGATCCGACCCTGCTCGATCGAGCCACCTGGCTGGAGGAGGTGCTGCCGTGGATGCGGGTCCTGTTGGGGCTCGAGCCCGGGCGGGTCGCCGAGAGCCCGGACGCGGCGCTCTACCGCAAGCTGGGGGTCTTTCCGGCATCGCCGCAGATCCCGGAGGACGTGTTCGCGCGAATCCGCGACTACTACGCGGAGCATGCACCCGCTTCACTTGCCCTGCGCAGCCCACTCCCTGCGGAAGAGCTGACAGACCTGCAGCTCGACGTCGTGGCGAGTCCCGACCAGGTCTCCACCACCACCCTGGTGCACGTGCGGGCGCAGGGCGGTTTCGTCCTGGGCGATGCCGCCCGTCGCGAGCTGGTCGTCCACGATCGGACGGGAAGAGAAGCGAGTCGTCTCCACGTCGGGAACGTGCCCGTCCATCTGGTCGAGACCGAGCAGGGTGCTCTGCTCACGTCGATTGGCGACTTCGTCCCCCGCGAGCGACGGCACGGCGAAGTCGTCGCCCTGCGTCGCAGCGCAGACGGCCTGGCCTACGGGCGTCTCCTGCTGGAGGGCCTCGCGCGGCCCACCCACACGGCCCAGGCCGACCTGGACGGCGACAGGCGCCGGGATCTCGTGGTCTGTCAGTTCGGCTACCACACGGGCCGACTCTCCTGGTTCCGGGCGAAGGAGGGCGGGGGCTTCGAGGAGCAGCTCCTCCACGAGGGGCCCGGGGCCCTCCGCAGCGAGATCCGCGACGTGGACGGCGATGGACACCTGGACGTCGTGGCGCTCCTGGCTCAACATTTCGAAGCGCTGTGGGTCTTCCGGGGTGATGGCACCGGCCGCTTCCAGGCGGAGCAGCTACTCCCGCAATCGCCGGTCTTCGGACACACCGACTTCGCATTCGGTGACCTGGACGGAGACGGAAGGGAGGAGCTGGTCATCGCGAATGGGGACAACGGCGAGTACGAATCGCCTCCCAAGCCGTACCACGGCCTCCGCCTCTACAGGCAGACGGGGCCGCTCGCCTTCGCGGAGGCGCGCTTCCTGCCCTTGTACGGAGCCACACAGCTGCGGCTGGCGGACGTCGATGGCGACGGCGACCTGGACCTGGCGGCCACCGCCTGGTTCGCGAGCTGGGCGGAGGCGCCCCGGGAGGGTTTCGTGCTCTTCGACAACGAGGGCGGGCTGCGCGTCTCTCGTCACGTGCTGCCCCACGCTCCGCTCGCGCGCTGGATGACCCTGGATGCAGGGGACGTCGATGGTGACGGGGCCATCGATCTCCTGGTGGGCGCGCGAAGCGAGGGGCCGGGCGCACCCCCCGAAGAGCTCGGTGCGAGCTTCCGGGCCTCGGGGATCCGAGCCCTCCGCCTGGAGACCGCTCGGAGTCCGGCGCCGTGATCGCGCGACTCTCGACCTGGCTCGGCAGACCGGTCGATGCCGGCTCCCTCGCGATCTTCCGGATCTCCGTCGGGCTCGTGATGGTCATCGAGGTCCTGCGGCTCGTGTGGCCCCGGTCGACGGGCAGCGATCTCCACCGTTGGTTCTCGCTCGAAGAGGTGCCGGTCAAGATCGCCTACCCGGGCTTCGAGTGGTGGACCGGTCTCCCCGAGCCCTGGCTCGGGCTGTGGGTTCTGGTGCTGGGCCTGGCCTCGACCGCCCTCTTCCTGGGCGTGGCCGCCCGGTTGGCCGCCGGGCTGGCCTTCCTCACCTGGTCGGGCATCTGGCTCCTCGACGCGGCGCTCTACAACAACCACTTCTACGTCATGTCCCTCATGCTCCTGCAGCTGGCCTTGATGCACTCGGGGCGGGCGTTCGGCTTGCGAGCCTCTCCGGGCGCCACCGTTCCCTTCTGGAACGTCGCCCTGCTGCGTTTCCAGCTCGTGGTCATCTACTTCTACGCGGGGGTCGCCAAGCTCACGCGGCGGCGGAAACGTGTGCCTGTGGTGGCGGGCGTCCCCGCCCTGGCGCGGGAACATCTGCCGTACCTTCGGTCTGCCACCTCGAACGGGCAGTGGCCGCAGCAGCGCCTCTTCCAGGCGGGGCTAGCCGACGACGCGGCTTGCAGGCTCTGCG
>NYZB01000218.1 GCA_002687015.1 Deltaproteobacteria bacterium | reverse complement strand
CTGCGCGGGCCACCCTGTCCCGGCCGAGCCATTCCGAGGAATGAACCCCGCCCCGCCGCGCGTCATAGAAAGAAGCGAAGCGGCCCCTCAGGCCGAGCCGGCTGGTGAGGACTTCTCGGGCCAGGTGAAATAGGATCGCTACGCGTGGCCCGAGGGGCGGATGGAGGTGTCATGAGTGGGACGGCGATCGTGGTGGGAGTTGGCGCCGAGACCGGTGTGGGCGGCGCCCTTTGTCGGCGGATCGGGCGCGAGGGGCTGCACGTCCTCGTCGGAGGGCGAACGGCCGAGAAGATCGAGAAGGTGGCCGCCGGCGTTCGTTCGGCGGGCGGGGAAGCGACGCCCGTCGTCATGGACACGACGCGTCGCGAGGACGTCGAGCGGATCTTCGACGCCGCCGAAGAGGCCGGCTCGGTGCCCGAGCTGGTCGTCTACAACGCGGGCAACAACCAGTTCAGTCCGCTGCTCCAGATGAGCGACGCCTTCTTCGAGGACCTGTGGCGCCTGTGCTGCTTCGGGGGCTTCCTGACCGGGCGCGAAGCGGCGAAGCGGATGGTGCCCGCCGGCGGCGGAAGTGTTCTCTTCACGGGCGCCACCGCCTCTCTGCGGGCGCGTCCGCCCTTCACGGCCTTCGCGTCGGCGAAGGCGGCGCTGCGAGCCCTGGCCCACGGCATGGCGCGGGAGTTCGGCCCGGCCGGTCTGCACGTGGGGCATGTCGTGATCGACGGTGTGATCGACGGCGACATGGTCAACACCCGGATGCCCGTCATCAAGGAGCGGCTCGGCGCGGACGGCATGCTCCAGGTGGACGAGATCGCGGACGCCTTCTGGATGCTGCACGGCCAGCCCCGGAGCACCTGGACCCTGGAGCTCGATCTCCGTCCCTTCAAGGAGAGCTTCTGAGGCCGATCGCGCCGCCAGGCGAGAAGCCGTCTCCTCAATCCGACGCGAAGAGCGTCTGGAGGAGCGGGTCCAGTCGATCGACCGCCCCCTCGACGGCGAGACTGAGCTGGGCCGAACGCTCGATCCGGTTTCGCTCGCCCAGCTCCGGGCCGCGCAGGGAGGACGCGACGAGCTCCTGGAGCTCCTGCTGCATGAGGAACTCGAGCATCGGGAGGCGGCTCACCCGCTTCCGGAGCTCCTTCTCGACCTTCTGGACCCGTCGAAGTCGGCCCACCTCGACGGTCGAGCCGGACCGGCGCAGGGCGTCAGTGCAGCGAGCGCGACAACGGGCTGCCAGGCGCCGGGTGCCTTCGAGCTCCACGCGCACCTTGCGGATGGCCTCGTCGACTCGGCCGGGCTCGGCGGGCTGCGCCCTGCTCAACGCCTCGTCGATCCGCTCGCGCGCTCGCACCGGCGCCTCGGGGAGGGAGGCCAGGGCTGCTGCGAAGGGAAGGTGCTCGAGACCCGGGATGCGCGCGCCGCCCTCGGTGCAGTTGAGCCCCTCGCAGCCCTCGCCGGCGAGCTGCGCGCCGACACTCCGGTAGGCCTCGCGGAAGCTCGCGTAGTTGCGATCGGTGAGCACCTCGCCGCCGTCCCAGCCCTCGACCCGGAGGGTGCCGGGGGCGAGCTCGCGCTCGGGAGTCGGCCGGTCGAAGAGATCCGCCTTGGTCTTCAGGTTCGTGTAGAAGATCTGGCCATCGGGGTCTTCCTCGACGCCCATTCCCCCGTAGACCGAGTCCTTCGCGTAACGCTCGCCGCCGGTGAAGGCGAGATCCTGCCCGATCAGGAGCACCCGGGGCGCGCCCAGGAAGGCCGCCAGGTAGACCGCGGAGACCGCGACCGACCCTCCGGTGCGAAGGGTCCGGGGCTCGCCAGAGAGCGTGGCCAGCCAGGTGCCGATGGGGTTGCTGCGGTCCCAGCCGACGATCCGGCGAGCGACCGGCAGCTGGTAGAGCTTCGGATGGGCCTGGACCGAGAGCACCAGGGTCTGCTCGGCGAGGGCCTGGACGGCCGTGAGCTGGTGGCTGACGTCCTGGGTTTCGATCATCTGGACCAGGTCGGGCCGGATGCCCGCCGCTTCGAGCGCGGCCAGGCTCTGGCCGATGGCGAGCACGACGACCTTCTCGCGATTCCGGGCCAGCCAGGGCAGTTGCTTCGTGAGAGAGGGCCCCGCGGCGCACACGACGGCCGGAGCCCCCGCAAGGCTTCCCTTCAGGAGACCGACCGGCGGCAGGTCCAGGGCGGGCCGGGTGTTCTCGATGGTCGCGTCGGCCCAGGGCCGGCCGGGTGTTCTCGATGGTCGCGTCGGCCCAGGGCCGGGCCCAGAGGCGAACGGTGCTCCGGTCGATGTCGAGAAGATCCTTGGTGCGTCCGATCCGGGTCGTGACCTCGCGCACGAGCTCCGGATCGGTGCGCGCCAGGCTCGGGTGCGCTGCGACGTGAAGGCGGAGCCCGGGACGGTAGGACTGTTGCAGCAGCGCCACGAGATCCTCGATGCGATCGGTGATCTGGAGGCCGCGCAAGCCGAGGAAGGGCAGGGGCGCCGCAGAGAAGGCGGCGTGGAGCACCTCGACGCGTGGCTCGAAGACGAGGACGCGCAGGTGGCGTCGGCCCAGCAGGGCGTCGAGCTGGTGGCCGGTTCCGAAGCCGAGGGCCACCAGCAGGTCGGTGTCCTCGGGCACGCGTGAAGCGAGGGCTTCGCCCTCTCGCCGGGGGTCGTAGGCCGAGGCCAGCAGGGTGCCCTGCCACGCGACGGTCCACTGTCCGCGCGGGCCGGCGACGATGGAGGCGTCGCATCCTTCGGCATGGGCCACCCGCTCGGCCAGTTCGGGCTCCTGGCTCCGAAAGCGCGCCAGGTTCCCGCGCAGGGTGGTTGCCGGGTCGGCCATGGGGGCGGACGGTGCAAGGGAAGTGCCACGAGAGGTCGCCGGGGAGCCTCAACCGGGGCGCGGGGGCTTTCAGGCTGCAAGGTCGGGCCCAGGCTGCAACGGGTGTAGTACCGCGGTCGCCTGCGGGGAGGGGGCAGAGGGGGAGGCCTGGTCGGGGCGACTGGATTCGAACCCGTCCGTGGCGGGGGAGGAGGCCTGGTCGGGGCGACTGGATTCGAACCAGCGACCTCTTCGTCCCGAACGAAGCGCGCTACCAAGCTGCGCCACGCCCCGATGGCCGGCCCTCGCCGAGGCCGGAATATGCCCGTTTCTGGGGGGGCCACAAGCCGCCGCGGCCCCCTACCATGGGGCCACCTTGGACCCCTGGCTCTTCGCAATCGCGCTCTCTGGCGCCCTCGCCGTGCTCTGGCTCACGCCCTTGCTGAAGCCCCGTTGGGTGGTCAGGAGGCCCCGGACCGTGCTCGCCGGGATCGCGGCGCTCTCGGTCCTGGCGGCCCTCTCGCTGGTGCGGCTGGAGCCCCTCGGGCTGCGCCTCCGGATCGATCCCTCCACCGAGCCGCTGCTGCCCGCCAAGGACCCCGCCCAGGAGGTCTACCGGGCCGCGGTCCGGAACTTCGGCGACGACGAGGTCTTCGTCATCGCCATGGAGTCCGACGACCTGTTCAGCCACGAGGGCCTGTCGCGCCTGCGGCGCATCACCGATGCCATCGCCCACCTGCCCGAGGTGCGTACCGTCCAGAGCCTCACCGACGTGGTGTCGTTCCACTACGACCCCGAGGCGGACTGGATCGAGGTGGCGGACTTCATCGAGGAGATCCCGACCGGGGCCAAGGCCCTTGCCGGAGTCCGGGAGCGGGCGCTCGCGGACCCGCTCTACGAGCGCACCGTGGTGTCCGCGGACGCGCGCACGGCCGCGGTCAACGTGACCTTTCGGAAGATGACCGACGAGGAGTTCATCCGGTCGCGGCTCGACGCGCGCATCCTCGCGATCGTCGACTCCGAGCGGGTGCCGGGTGCGAGCTTCTACGTCGCGGGCCGTCCCCACGTGAAGAACCGGGTCTACGAGTTGATGCTGCGGGACATGACCTTGCTGATCCCGGCGGCCCTCGCCGTGGTGGCGATCGGGCTCTACATCGTGTTCGGCACCCGTCGCGGGGTGCTGCTGCCGCTCGGCACGATCCTCGTCGCGACGTTGTGGACCTTCGGAGCCATCGCCTTCCTCGAGCGTCCCCTGACGGTGCTGACCACGCTGCTCGCGCCCATGCTGGCGGCGATCGGCAGTGTATACGGCATCCACGCCGTGACGCGCTACGAGGAGGAGGTTCCCACGGCCACCACGCCCGAGGAGGCGGCCTACGCGAGCCTGCACCACATGCGCCTGCCCGTCTCGGTGGCCGGTCTCACCACGATGGTGGGCTTTGCGGCCCTCTTGATCACGGACGTGCCGGCCGTCTTCGAGGTGGGCGCCTTCGCCGTCCTGGGGGTCGGGGCGATCACGGTCCTGACCCTGACGATGGTGCACGCCCTGCTGGCTCTCTTTCCGCTCCGCGAGGCCGGAGCCGGGACGCGCCTGGCGGCCCGGATCGCCGCCGGCCTCGACACCGCCCTCGGGCGGCTGGCCGGCCTCACCGGCCGCCGGGCAGGTCTCTGGGTGCTGCTCTTCGCCGTGGCGTTGGCCGCCTCGCTCGCGGCGATCCCGCGGATCGTGATCGATACGGACTACCTCTCCTTCTTCGACGAGAAGGCCCCGGTTCGCATGGACTTCGAAGCCGTGAACCGGCTACTCGCCGGCGTGGTGCCCCTGTACGTCTCCCTCGACAGCGAGCGGCCGGGCGCGTTCCGGGAGCCCGAGCTGCTGCGCGAGATCGAGCGCCTGCAGACGGCGGCCGCCGAGATCCCGGAGGTCGGCCGCACCCTCTCGATGGTCGACACCGTGCGCGTGATGAACCGGGCCATGGCGCGGGACGATCCGGCCTTCGAGCGCATTCCCGACACCCGGGGCGGAGCCGCCGAGCTGCTCTTCATGGCGCCGAAGGGCCACCTCGACAAGTACGCGAACGTGAACCACAGCCGCGCGAACGTGCTCGTCCGCACGGGCGCCGTCGGCACGGCCCGTGTTCGCAAGGTGACCGGGGAGCTGGACGAGCTGGTCGCCGGGCTGAAGCTGCCCCCGGACGTCTCCGCGCACGTGACGGGCAATGCGTTGCTGCTCGCCCACAGCGCCGATGGGATCGCCCAGGGCCAGCCTCGGACCGTGGGGCTGGCGGCCATCGCGATCTTCGTCCTGGTGGTGCTGGCCTTCCGATCGCCGCGTCTCGCGGCCGTGGCCATGCTGCCGAACCTGGTGCCGGTCGCGATCTACTTCGGGATCCTGGGCTTTGGTGCAGCGCCTCTCTCTCTCGCCACCAGCCTGATCGGCAGCGTCGCGCTGGGCATTGCGATCGACGACACGGTCCACTTCCTGGTGCGCTATGGCACCGAGCGCCGCGCAGGCCGTTCACCGGAGGAGGCCACCGCGATCTGCGGCCGCCGGATCGGCCGTCCCATCGCCATCACCTCGGTCATGCTGATGGCCGGCTTCCTGGTCGTCGCGCTCTCGGGCTTTGCGACCCTTCGTCAGTTCGGCGTGCTTTCCGCCATCACGATGGGCGTCTGCCTGATCAACGATCTGGTGCTGCTGCCGGCGCTCCTGGTGCGGACGAAGGCCTGAGGCCGGGAGAGCACGGAGCGAAGCCCCGGGGTCAGTGGGACTCGAGCCGGGACAGGTCGAAGACCTTGCGGTGCAGCTTCGGATTCGGCTCGAGATCCGTGATGGTCAGGGTCGTGAAGGTGTCGAGCTGGAGGTTGCGCATCGTCAGCTCCATGGGAACGTAGACGCCGTCGATCTCCTCGACCTTGGAGAAGGGCGCGGTCAGGTTCTTGATCTCGATGCCCTTGTCGTCCCAGTAGAGGGTGAGCAGCGGGACGCAGTGCTCCTTCTCGACGTGCACGACGTACTTCGAGTAGTCGGAATCGGCGTGCTCCTTGGGTGTCACCTGGACGGTGTAGACGGGGGTACCGTCCTGGACCTTGTCGGGGAGGCGCTCGTAGTCGCCGTCCTCGATCTCCTTGGGCACCACGTCCTCGAAGGTGAAGTCGGTGCCGAAGACCGCCTCGCGGCGCAGGTTCACGCGGCGCACCCGGCGGGTGGCGGCCAGGTAGACGAACTGGTCGTTCGGTCGCATGTTGTTGTTCTGGATCAGATAGCCGGAGAAGCGCAGGTCGAAGGGATCCAGGTACTTGACGAGCGTGCGCGAGAGGACCTTCTTCTCCTTCTCGCGGAAGCTCCGCCAGGTCATCCGCAGCTTCGAGGTCTGGGTCGCCCCGCCGCGATCTCCCGAGAGCAGGCTCGAGTGCTGGATGTAGGATGCGAAGCGGTTGTCCAGCACGCACTGGTAGATGTCCCGGCCCGTCAGGTCGTCCTGGGGAGCCTGGGCATCCTCCCCCAGGGCGGTAGCCGGAGCGGTGGAGGGCTCCTCCGCGGCCCCCGTCGGGCCCGCGCCCAGGGAGGCAAGGACGAAGAAACACAGGAGGGCCGCCGCAAGGACAGTCCTGGGAGAGGGCGCGCGCATGTGGATGTTCCTACCGACCCGGCTCCCAAGGCTAGCCGATCCCGGGTTCCGGAGGGAGCCGGCTAGGACCGGGCCCGCTCGGCCTCCTTGCGCAGGCTCTCGATGATGGCGGCGTAGTCGTCCTCGCGGAAGATCGCCGTCCCCGCCACGAAGGCGTTGACGCCGGCCGCGGCCGCCTGGGCGATCGTCGCCATGCCGATGCCGCCGTCGATCTCGAGCTCGAGCTCCGGGTTCCGCTGGTCGGCCCAGGCCCGGATCTGGCGCGCCTTGTCGAGGACCTGGGGGATGAAGGACTGCCCGCCGAAGCCCGGGTTCACGCTCATGATCAGGATCTGGTCGGCGTCCTCGATCACCGTCTCCACTGCGCTCGCCGGGGTGGCCGGGTTCAGCACCGCGCAGGCCCGGGCTCCGAGCTCGCGGATCTGCCCCAGGGTGCGGTGCAGGTGCGGACAGGTCTCGACGTGGACGCCGACCCGGGCGGCGCCCGCTGCGACGTAGTCGGGGATCGAGCGCTCGGGTGCCTCGATCATCAGGTGCACGTCGAGAGGGCGCTCGGTGGCGCGGCGCACGGCCTCGACCACCGGGGGGCCGATCGTCAGGTTCGGAACGAAGTGGCCGTCCATCACGTCGACGTGGATCCAATCGGCGCCGGCATCGCTGACGGCAGCCACCTCCTCGGCGAGCCGGCCGAAATCGGAGGCGAGGATCGAGGGCGCGATTCGGATCGGGGGTCGACTCACGTCGTGCGCTCCAGTCGGACGGCGAAGAAGCCGTCGGTCTCGTGACGGTGGGGCCAGGTCTGCAAGAAGCCCTCTTCTCCCACCAGGGGCCACACCGCCCCGGGTAGGGTCTCCCGTGCGGCGACCGCGAAGTCCTTGGCTTCTTCGAGGAAGGCGGCGACGATCGCCTCGTTCTCCTCGGCGAGGAGGGTGCAGGTACTGTAGACGAGGGTGCCGCCGGGCCTCAAGACGGCGGCCGCCCGACGCAGGATGGCGGCCTGCACCTCGGCCAGCCGCGTGACGGCGTCCTCGTCGAAGCGCCAGCGAGCGTCCGGGTTGCGGCGCAGGGTTCCGAGGCCCGAGCAGGGAGCGTCGACCAGCACCCGGTCGTACGGGGGCTCGTCCGGCAGCGGCAGGGTCGCGTCGGCCTCGCGGGTCCGCACGTTGTCGAGCCCCAGCCGCCGCGCCCCCCGCTGGACCAGGCCCAGGCGCGCGGCGTTGCGGTCGAGGGCCGAGACCCTCCCCTCGGGCCCCAGCCGCTCCGCAATGCCGCAGGTCTTCGAGCCGGGCGCAGCGCAGGCATCCAGCACCTGATCTCCGGGCTGGGGGTCGAGCAGCTCGACCACGAGCTGGGAAGCCTCGTCCTGGATCGAGAAGCGTCCATCCAGGAAGGCGGGGTCGTGACCGGGGAAGCCGTGATGGCCGAGCTCGATACCGAGCGGCGCGTACCGGCAGGGGCGCGCGTCGGGCAGCCTCTCGCGCAGCTCTTCCAGCAGGGTCTCGCGGTTCGTGCGGGTCGGGTTCACGCGCCCCACGAGCGGTGGAACCTGGTTCGAGGCGGTCGCCAGACCGGCGGCTTCCTCGGGACCCAGGCGCGCCAGCCAGCGCTGTGCGATCGGTGCGGGGATCGAGAGCGCCTCGACGAGGTGGGCCAGCGGGTCGGCTTCGAGGGTCGGCAGCGGAATCGACTCGTGGGCGCGGGCGAGCCTGCGCAGCACGGCGTTCACGAGGCCGGCGGCTCGGGATACACCGAGGGCCCGGGCGCACCGGACGGTCTGGTCCACCGCGGCTGCCGCAGGGACGCCCCCCTCGAAGAGGATCTGGTAGGCACCGACCCGCAGCAGGGTCGTGACCAGGGCCTCGAGGCGTTCCGGAGGACGGTCGAGCATCGGCCGCAGCATGGCGTCGAGGCGACCGCGCCAGCGCAGGGTGCCGTAGACCAGCTCGGTCACGAAGGCGCGCTCTCTGGGCGGCAGACCGCTGCGCCGGAGGGCACCGCCGAGCGCCAGGTCCGCGTAGGCCCCGGCTCGCTCGACGCGTTCGAGGACCCGCACCGCCACGATGCGCGCCTGGGTCGGCGTTGCGCCGCGACGCGGTCCGGCCGAGGCGCGAACCCGGTTGCGGCGACGGCGGGGGGCACCGGCGCTCACGCCGCGACCTCATCGCCTGGGCCGAGGAGGGTTCCGTCGGGCAGGTCGCGACCGCGCAGGAAGGCCTCGGTCGCGAGGGCCTTGCCCCCGGCGCGTTGCAGGGTGCGCGGCAGGAGCCAGCCTCGACCGGTGGCCACGGCGAGCACGGGTCTCCGACGAACGGTGCCGGGGGCGCGATCGACGTCGCCGGCTTCGTCCGTGGCCGCGAGGATGCGAAGGGGCTCACCCTCCCACCGGGTGAAGGCGCCCGGTCGGGGTGCCATGGCGCGAACCCGCCGCACCAGCGCCTCGGCCGGCTCGCGCCAGTCGAGGAGCGCGTCCTCGCGCTCGATCTTCGGAGCGACGGTGGCCAGGGCCGGGTCCTGCTCCGTCCAGACGACGCTTCCCTCCTCGATCGCGTCGAGGCATCCGGCGATCGCCTCCGCGGTGAGAGCCGCGATGCGCCCGGTCAGCTCGCCGCAGCTCTCCTCGGCGCCGATCGGGGTGCGCTTCATCAGGGCCACGGGGCCCGCGTCCATTTCGCGCTCGACCCGCATCACGGAGACCCCGGTTTCCTCGTCGCCCGCCAGCAGGGCGTGGGCGATGGGCGCCGCGCCGCGATGGCGGGGGAGCAGACTCGCGTGGCCGTTGATCAGGTAGCCGCGTGCGGGCAGCTCCCGGATGCGTTTGGGCAGGAACTGGCCGAAGGCGACCACGACGCCGAGGTCGGGTGCGCTCTGGGCCAGCTCGGCGGCGACCTCGGGCGTTCCGACCTTCTCGGGGCGGAAGATCGGGATGCCCGCTCGCTCCGCGCAGGCGGCCACCGGCGACGGGGAGGGCCTGCGCCCCCGGCCGCGGGGCCGGTCCGGCTGCGTCACGACACCCACGACCTGGTGTGCACCGTCGAGGAGGCGCTCCAGGGTAGGCACGGCGAAGTCCGGGGTTCCGAAGAAGAGCAGGCGCAAGGCGGGGGCTCAGACGGCGCCACTCTGGGCGCCGCCTTCCTCTTCCTCGAGCTTGAGCATCTTCTTGCGTCTCTTCGCATAGAGGCTCCGCTTGAGCCGGCTGATGCGATCGATGAAGAGGACTCCATCGAGATGGTCGACCTCGTGTTGGAAGCAGACGGCGCGCAGCTCCTCGCACTCCTCGGTGAACTCGTTGCCGTCGAGATCCGTGTACCGCACGCGCACCCGCTCCGCGCGCTCGACTTCGGACTGGAAGTCGGGAACCGAGAGACAGCCCTCGCTCCAGGTGATCGAGCCCTCGCGCTCCAGGATCTCCGGGTTCACGATGACTCGCGGGCTCTTCTCGCCCTCCTCGTCGGTCCAGTCCATGTCCATCACGACCAGGCGAATCGCCTCGCCGACCTGGGGCGCGGCCAGGCCGATGCCCGGCTCGTCGTACATCACATCGATCATGTCCTGTGCCAGCTCGCGGATCTCGTCCGTGATCTCGGCCACGGCGAGGGACCGGCGCTTGAGGCGCGGGTCGGGGAATTGGAGCACCGGGCGCAGCGCCATGGGCGCAACGTAGCAATCGGCCTCGACCGGTGTCGACGGAGGCAGCCCCCCTACAGCATGTCGATGGGATGCAGGTCCACGCTTGCGCGCACTCCGGTCGGCAGCCGCTCCAGGGCGACGGCCACCTGCTCGGCGGCGGCGCGCACCACGTCGGCCCGCCGATGCTTGAGCAGCACCTGGAAGCGATGGCGCCCGCGCAGGCGAGAGATCGGTGCGGGCGCCGGCCCCAGCACCTCGCAGGGCTCTCCGGAGCCCGCGCGGCGCGCATGCGCCGCGAGCTCCTGGGCGACCGCGGAAGCCCGGGCTTCGTCCTCGGCGCTCACGCGCACCTGCGCCAGGCTCGCGAAGGGCGGGTAGGCGAGGGCCGCCCGATGTCCGAGCTCTTCGCGGTAGAACCCTTCGTAGTCGTGTTGCGCGACCGGTGCGACGGCGTAGTGCTCGGGGCAGGAGGTCTGGACGACGACCCGTCCGGGCAGGCCTCCGCGTCCGGCCCGGCCCGCGACCTGGGTGAGAAGCTGGAAGGTGCGCTCGGCTGCGCGGAAGTCGGGGAAGTGCAGACCCAGGTCTGCGTTGACGACGCCCACCAGGCGCACGCCGGGGAAGTCGTGGCCCTTGGCGACCATCTGGGTTCCGATCAGCACGTCGATGACGCCCTCCCGGAGCTGGCGCAGCACCTCCTCGGTCGCACCACGCCGCGCCGCGACGTCGCGGTCGAGGCGTGCGATGCGCGCAGCGCCCAGGTGGCTGCGCACCTCTTCCTCGAGACGCTCGGTGCCCAGGCCCAGCAGCGCCGTCGCGTCCGACCCGCATTCCGGGCAGAGCTCCGGAGGCAGCTCCTGATGATCGCAGTAGTGGCAGCGCAGGCGACCCGCAGCGGCGTGGTAGGTGAGTGAGATGTCGCAGTGCTTGCACCGACAGACGTGCTGGCAATCGAAGCAGGCGATCTGGGTCGAGAAGCCGCGGCGGTTCAGGAAGAGGATCGCCTGCCCACCCTCGTCGACGGTGCTGCGCAGACCGCGCAGCAGGGCGCTGCCCAGGATCAGCTTCCGACCGCGCGGCAGGGCGGCCCGCTCCTCCTTGAGATCCACGAGCTCGACGGCGGGAAGGGGCTGGCTGCCGATCCGGTGCTCGAGACGGAGGCGGTGCACGGCACCGCGCTCGGCGGCGTAGCGCACCTCGAGCGAGGGTGTCGCCGACCCCAGGATCAGGGGACAGGCCTCGGCGCGAGCGCGTCGAAGGGCGAAGCGCCGCGCGTGGTAGCGGAAGCCCTCCTCGTTCTTGTACGCGCCGTCGTGCTCCTCGTCGATGACGATCACGCCCAGGTCGCGCAGGGGGGCGAAGAGCGCCGAGCGCGCCCCCACGGCGATCGGCACCTCGCCCCGCCGCAACCGCTTCCACTGGGCGAGCCGCTCGCTCGGCTTGAGGCCGCTGTGCAGCACGGCGAGCTGGTCGCCGAAGCGCGCGCGCAGGCGGCCCAGGATCTGGTGGGTGAGGGTGATCTCGGGAACCAGGACCAGGGCCTGGCGACCCAGTGCGAGCGCGTCGGCGATGGCGCGCATGTAGACCTCGGTCTTTCCGCTGCCGGTCACCCCGTGGAGAAGGAAGGGGGTCGCGCGCCGCTCGCGGATCGCGCTGGCCAGCTCGGCGCAGGCCGTCGCCTGCTCGTCGGTCAGCGTCACCGTCGTGTCGGGCTCGTCGGCAGCCACGGGTCCGGGCAGGAGGTCCCGCTCCTCCAGCTCCACCAGGCCGCGGCGTTCGAGGGCGCGCAAGGTGTCACTGGCGCGGGGGAAGCGCTCGGCCAGGCTCGCCACCCGCTGGGCGCCGGCCGAGAGGGCGCGCACCAGCTCCGCCTGGCGCGGGGCGCGCGCGAGGGCGCCATCGAGGAGGGCTTCGATCGGCGAGTCGGCCACGAGGCGGGCCCAGCGCTCGCGGGGAGCGCGGACCCGCGGCCCCCGCTCCAGGACGGTGCGTGCGATGAGGCCGTCCTGCGCAAAGACATCGAGGCGCTCGCCGAGCTCGGGCGCCCGACGGACCAGCTCCCTGCGGGTGCGCGGACGCTTCGCCAGCCAGGCGAGCAGCTCGGCCGCGTTTCCGCGCAGGGCCCCGGCCCGCAGGGCTTCGCGCCCCCGGTCGGTCAGGGCGAGGGCGTCGACCGCGCGCGGCGCGCCGCCCGGGGGCAGGGCGGTCTGGAGCGCGATGCCCGGAGCGCAGAGCAGGTCCCTCGCCTCTTCGAGCAGCGCATCGAGGAGACGCCCCGGAAACACCGGAGCGGCGTCGAGAACGCGCTCGATCGTGTGCAGGCGGCGCCCTCCATCCCCCGGCTCGGCCCGATCTGCGGGCAGGGTGGCCACGACCACACCGATCATCCGCTGCCCACCGGCCCGCACCCGCACCCGCCGACCCCGGAGCTCCTCGCTTGCGTTTGCCGCCGGAACCGCGTAATCGAAGAGGCGGTCACTGGGCAGGGGAAGGGCCACCCGGGCGATCGATCGACCCTCCGTCGTGCCCTCGTCGGGAAACAGGCTCCCCACCATGGGTGCAGTGTACCGGCCGGGCGGGGAGAAGGATGGCGCGGCAGGCAGTTCGGGTGGTGCGGCACGGACGCGAGCGGGTGCTGCGCGTCGACGACACCTTCGCTTCGAGCTACGAGCCCGGCCGGGTGACCACCGGCTCGGTCTGGGACGCCCTCGCGTGCGGCCTCCTGGCCCTTCCGCCCCGGGAGCGGCGACGGGTCCTTCTCCTGGGCCTCGGAGGAGGCAGTGCCGCACGCGTCGTCCGGGCTCTCGCGCCGGAGGCGAGCATCGTCGGCGTCGAGCTGCGGCCCGAGGTGGTCGAGCAGGCCCGCGCCCACTTCGACCTCGACGCCCTGGGCCTGGAGGTGCGCATCGGCGACGCCCGGCAGGTGGTGCACGAGGTCGGCCGCGACTTCGACCTGGTCCTCGAGGACGTCTTCGTCGGCCGGGGACGCCATGCCTACAAGCCCGAGGGCTTCCCCATGCCCGCCCTGGCAGACGCACGCCGCTGCCTTCGCCGGGGCGGCGTGCTCGCCACCAACACCCTGGACGAGGCTCCAGCCATCCGCCGCGCCGTCCGTCAGCTCTTCGGCTCCACGATCGAGGTCTCCCTCACCGACTTCGACAACCGCATCTACCTCGCCAGCGACAGGCCGCTGGAAGCCCGAGCCTTGCGCAGGGCCATCGCAGCCGACCCCATCCTGCAGCCGACCCTCCCCCAACTCCACCTACGAACCCTGCAGACTCACCCCGGCGGAGAAGCAAGAAACCCCAAGATTGCGTGATGGAAGTCCTGGGCGCATTCGGCCATCACCAGATGGGCGCCCCAGGGCAGGGTGACCAGATGGCCGTTCGGGATGTGGTCGGCCAGCTCGCGGTGGAACTTCGCGGGGGTCAGCTGGTCCTCGCGGCCGCAGACCACGAGCGTGGGCTGCTGGATCTCGTGCAGCCGGTCGAAGGTGTCGTGGCCCAGGCAGGCGTCGCACTGACGCGCAATGACATCCGGATCGATCAACGTGGTGGAGCCCGCGAAGCTCTGGCTCATGGCCTCGACCAGATCCTGCTGCTCCAGCGTGGCATCGTGCAGCGTCCAGAGCAGCCGCTCGCGGGTGAAGACCGCGAGCGAGGTTCCCTCGCGGGCCATCGCCTTCCACTTCTCGAGCAGCAGACGGCGCTTGGCGTCGGCGCGCGCCCAGGTGCCCACCAGGATCAGGTGGTCCACGCGGTCCGGGTGGCGGAGGGCCAGCTCCTGAGCGGTCATTCCACCCTGGAAGGCGCCCAGCACGTGGGCTCGAGGGATCTCCAGGACCTGGAGCAGGGCCGCCAGGTCGTCGGCGAGGTCCGCGGTGCTGAAGGGCCCTCCCGGGTCCTCACTCTGGCCGACGCCCCGGTTGTCGTAGATCAGCAGGCGGTGGTGCGGCGCCAGCTCGGGCACCTGCAGCGGCAGCCAGCCCTGGCAGGAGCCGCCCAGGCCGGTGACGAGGACGAGCGGGGAACCCGGAGCGTCCGCGCTCCCGTGGAGCTCGTAGTAGACCTTGCGCCCGGAGACCTCGGCGAGGGGCATGCCCCGAGTGTACCGCGGAGGCGGGGCGTCTAGCGCGAGAGGCGCTTCAGGTCCGAGAGAACGCTCTTGGCCACGGCCTTCAGGGTCTCGAAGACGCCCTGGCCCGTGGTCGCGCAAGCCTCGAACTCCGGTACGCCGAGGGTGTTGATCTGCCGGCGCATCTCGTCCAGCGGCGCCGAGTTCGGCAGGTCCCGCTTGTTGTACTGGACCACGAAGGGGATCTTCTCGAGCTCGTAGCCCTGCTCGCGGAGGTTCACCTTGAGGTTGTCGATGCTCTCGAGGTTCGCCTCCATCCGCTCGATCTGGCTGTCGGCCACGAAGACCACGCCGTCCACGCCCTTCAGGATCAGCTTCCGGCTGGCGTCGTAGAACACCTGGCCGGGCACCGTGTAGAGGTGGAAGCGGGTCTTGAAGCCGCGGATCTGGCCCAGGGCCAGCGGAAGGAAGTCGAAGAAGAGCGTGCGCTCGGTCTCCGTCGCGAGAGAGATCATCTTCCCCTTCAGGTCGGGGTTGGTCTTGTTGTAGATGAACTGCAGGTTGGTCGTCTTGCCACAGAGGCCGGGCCCGTAGTAGACGATCTTGCAGTTGATCTCGCGCGACGAATAGTTGATGAAGGACATGAAGGGTCCTGGCCCAGGGATCGGGCTAGTCGGAGAAGAGGTTGTCGATGTCGTCGTCGGTGATCTCGGCGAAGGGCGAGCCGGGGCTCCCCTGTGCCGCTTCACTCTCGGCCTTCTTCTGGATCTCCTCGAAGATCTTGGCCATCTCCCCACCCGCCTTCTTGACGCGCAGGCGGACCAGACCCAGGGAGCTGCGGTCGTCGAAGACCACGACGAGAATGATGCGCCCGCCGACGAGCGTGATGTGCAGGTTGTCCCGCGCACCCTGGTGGAAGTGCACGGGGAAGTCCTCTTCGCCGATGATCTTGGCCAGACCGCCGGTCGCCGCGATGCTGCCGGCCGTCAACGAGGCCAGGCTGGTCGTGTCGATGCCACGGACCTCGCCCGCCTCCGCGATCAGCTGGCCGTTCTTGTCGACCACGAAGACGCCCTTGGAGTTGGCATCACGGACGAGCCGCTGGATGACGCCGAGGATCTTCTTGTAGTCCTCCTCGTACATCACGAGCTGGGTGTCCATCATCGATCGAAGCCTCTTCGGATTCGTCTCTGCCGGTTCAGGTTCGTCGTTGCGTCAGCAAGAAGCAGTGTAACTACCCGGGACTGAAGGACTCTTGGGCTCCACGGTACCCCCGGGCGGGGTGCCCGGCAAGCGCAGGCGGCGCCTCATCGATCGGCCTGTCCCCCGGCGGGCTTTAGCCCCGCGACCCGCCTCTGTGTGTTTCCCGAGGATCGGTCCGTCATTCCAGGACCTGTCGATTCTGGATGGAACGGCCCACGGTGACGTGGTCGGCGTACTCGAGATCCCCGCCCATCGGCATCCCGTAAGCGATGCGGGAGAGCGCCACCCCGACCGGGCGCAGGCGCTCGGCCACATAGGCGGCCGTGGCATCGCCCTCCGCGTTCGGGTTCGTGGCGAGGACGACCTCGCGGACTTCCCCAGCGCGCACCCGAGCCTCGAGCTCGGCCAGGTGCAGGGCCTCCGGTCCGACTCCGTCGATCGGTGAGAGGGCGCCGCCGAGCACGTGGTAGAGCCCGCGGAAGCTGCCGCTGGCTTCGACGGCCGCGCGATCGGCAGGCTCCTCGACCACGCACACGACGCCGCGGTCACGGCCATCGTTCGCGCAGATCGCGCAGGGAGACACCTCGGTCAGGTCGAAGCAGACCTCGCACAGCACGATCTCCTGCTTCACGCGGCGGATCGCCTCGGCCAGCTCGGTGACCAGGGTCTCCGGCGCCGACAGCAGGAAGAAGGCGAGGCGGGTCGCCGACTTCTCGCCGATCCCCGGCAAGCGCTTCAGGGCCGCCACCAGGCGCTCGATCGGAGGCGGGTTCTTCACGTGCCCGTGAGCCCGCCCAGGCCCGCGAGCCCGGCGGCCTTCTGCATCTCCTCCTGCACCATGCGCTGCGCCTCGGCGAGCGCGGCGTTCACGGCGGCGGCGACCAGATCCTGGAGCATCGCCATGTCTCCCGATTCGAGGAGCTGCGGCTCGATACGGATCTCCTGGATGCGCAGGTCTCCGCTGGCGACGACCCTCACCATCCCACCGCCCGCCTGACCGTCGACCGTGCGCCGCGCCAGCTCCTGCTGAAGCTGCGCGAGTCGGCTCTGCATCTCCTGGGCCTTGGCGAACAGGCCGCCGAGGCCGCTTTCTTCGCTCATCGCTTCTCCTCGCCCCCGCGGCCGTTGCCCACGAGGGAATCTGCCCCCCCTTCGTGAACTCCCACGTTCCTGGTCACCCGGCGTCGGGGGGGCCGGCGGTGCCCGTTGGCTTGATCTCGAGGATCTCCGCTCCGAGGATCTCGAGTGCGTCGTTCACGGCCGGGTGGTTGAGCGCCTCCTGTCGCTGGCGCTTGCCTTCCGACGTCGCTTCCGGCTCCTCGGGACCGTTCGGGCTGGGCCCCGTGTCATCCTCCGCGCTCTGCAGCTGGACCCGGATCGGCGCCCCGAAGAAGCGCTCGCAGATCGTCGCCAGCTCCGAGGCCCGACCCTGGAGACGACGAGCCGCGATGCCGGACGGGACCAGGATGCGAAGCTGCTCCTCGCTGCGCTCGAGCAGCCGGCCGCCCTCGAGCGCTGCAAACAGGCCCCGGTTCGCCTCCTGGGCGAAGGCGCGCAAGCGGTCGAAGACCGCGTCGAGGGGAGCGCCGTTCGGTGGTGCGGCCGGGCCGTCCTCGGAGGGAGGGGGTGGCTCCGCCGTCGACGCTTGCTGGGAGGGCTGCGCCTCGGCGCGAGTCGGCTTCGGGGGGTCGGCCCTCCGGGCCTGCTTCGCCTGGCCCGCTCCTCCGCCGCCCACGGAGCCTCCGCTGTCCCCGCCCCGGAGCTTCTTCTCGAGGGCCTCGATGCGCGCGAGCAGCTGCTCCACCTGATCGCCCTTCGGCAGGGTGGCCAGGCGGATCAGGGCCACCTCCAGCACCGCGAAGGGATCGGGTGCCCAGGCCAGGTCCTCCTGCTCGCGGAGGAGAGCTCGGAACATGCGCCGCAGGCGCGCCTCTTCGGTGCGGCCGGCTAGCTCCCGGAGGGCCGCGACCTCGGCATCGGCGCCTTCGACGAGCCCTGCCTCGGGAGCCAGGCGCAGCACCACCAGGTCCCGGAGGATCCCCAGGAGCTCGCCGCCCAATCGCTTCGCATCGACGCCGGACTCCCACGCCGTGTGGCAGGCGCGCAACGCGGCTCCAGGGTCTTCGTCGATGCAGGCGGTCAGGATCCCGATCAGGACCTGGCGGTCGATCAGGTCGAGAACCTCGGCGACCCGGGCGTCGTCGACCTTCTCGCCCCCGAAGGCGATGAGCTGGTCGAGTAGCGTGAGGGAGTCGCGCATCGAGCCGTCGCCGGCTCGGGCCACCGCCAGCAGGCTGGTCTCCGAGATCTGCAGCCCTTCGGCCGCGGCGATCTCGGCCAGGTTGTCGGCGACCTCGCGGGTGGCGATGCGGCGCAGGTCGTAGCGCTGGCAACGCGAGACGACCGTGAACGGGATCTTCTCCGGGTTGGTCGTGCAGAACAGGAAGAGGCTCTGGGGGGGCGGCTCCTCGAGGGTCTTCAGCAGGGCATTGAAGGCCGCCGCCGAGAGCATGTGCACCTCGTCGATGATGAAGATGCGGTGCTTGCCCGGGGCGGCGGCGTAGCGGATCGACTCGATGATCTCGCGTACGTCGTCGACACTGGTGCGGCTGGCGGCGTCGATCTCCTGGACGTCGGTGGAGCTGCCGGCCTGGATCGCCAGGCAGATCGGATCCTCGGGGTCCGGCGCGTCGGTCGGCCCCTTCTCGGCGTTCAGGCAGCACGCGAAGATCCGCGCCAGGGTCGTCTTGCCCGTGCCGCGGGGCCCCGTGAGCAGCACCGCGTGGGGGATGCGCCCCGTCCGGATCGCATTGCGCAGAGGCGTCGTGACGTGATCCTGGCCCACCACACCGTCGAAGCCGCGCGGTCGGTATTTCCTGGCCAGGACCTGGTAGGACACGTTCGGGGGGCCTCCGAGGAGGGTCGCAGGCGAGCGAAGACCGAGGGGAAGGAAGATCGCAGGGCACCCCCGGCCACAACCGGTTCCCTGCTACCGCTGCTTCCTTCCGGATCTGACGGAGTTCACAAAGCCCCGAGCTCGGTCGGGACCCTGCGATCATCCTTCCCCTCGGTCGACGCCCAAGAGTAGCGGGGCTGGTCCGGAGCGTCCGGTAAGGTCCCGCCGATGGCACTCGCAGACCGGCTCCTGGCAGCAGAACGACGTCTCATTCGGGACCTCGCGCCCCTTTCCTTCGGCGCCCCCGTCAGCCACGTCTACAACCCCCTGATCTACGCCGCGAAGCCCCACCGGGCCTATCTGAGGCGCTTCGCCGCTGCCCCGAAGCGGATCGTGTACCTGGGCATGAACCCCGGCCCCTACGGGATGGCACAGACCGGGGTGCCCTTCGGTGAGGTCGAGCGGGTCCGGGATTGGATGGGCATCTCCGGCCCCGTGGCGGCGCCAGATCCCCAGCACCCCAAGCGCCCCATCCAGGGTTTCGCCTGCACCCGCAGCGAGGTGAGTGGGGCGCGCCTGTGGGGCGCGATCGCCGAGCACCACGGGTCGCCCGAGAGCTTCTTCCGGCACGCCTTCGTCGCCAACTACTGCCCTCTGGTCTTCATGGCGGCCAGCGGCCGCAACCGCACCCCGGACAAGCTCCCGACCCCCGAGCGCGAGCCCTTGTACGAGGCGTGCGACCGACATCTGCGCCGCCTGGTCGAGCTGCTCCAGCCCCGCTGGCTGATCGGCGTCGGGAAATTCGCGGAGAATCGAGCCCGCGCAGCATTGCCCGACTTCGCGGGCACGATCGGGACGGTCCTCCATCCAAGCCCCGCCAGCCCGGCTGCGAACCGGGGCTGGGCGGAGCAGGCGAAGCGGCAGCTCCGGGAGCTGGG
>NYZB01000217.1 GCA_002687015.1 Deltaproteobacteria bacterium | reverse complement strand
TCCAGGTTGGCTGCGTTCGAGTAGAGCGTGTTGAGCTCGCCGCGAAAGATGTCGTAGACGTAGGAGAGCCGCTTCAGGTCCACGTCCAGCACGGTCACGTCCGCACCGAGGGCGTGGGCCACGCGCACCGCATTGATGCCGACGATTCCCGCACCGATCACCGTGACGGCACCGCGCGAGACCCCCGGCACACCACCGACGAGCAAGCCCTTGCCGCCGCGGTTCTTCTGGAGGAGGGTGACACCGATCTGGGCTGCCAGACGACCGGCGACCTCGCTCATGGGAGCGAGCACCGGGAAGGAGCCGTCCGGATCGCGGATCGTCTCGTAGGCGATGCCAATCACCTGGGCTTCGCGAAGCGCCTCGGTGACTCCGCGGGCCGCCGCAAGGTGGAGATAGGTGAACAGGGTCTGTCCCTGGCGCAGCCTGGCGATCTCGGTCGGGTTCGGCTCCTTGACCTTCACGATCAGCTCGCTCGCCGACCAGGCTTCTTCGACCGAGACCACACCAGCCCCGCACTTGGCGTAGGCCTCGTCGCCGAAGCCGCTCCCCATGCCGGCGCCGGTCTCGACCGACACCTCGTGCCCGCGGTCGACGAGCATGCGCGCGCCGTCCGGGGTCAGCCCGACCCGGAACTCCTGGTCCTTCGTCTCTCGCGGGACACCGATCTTCATGTCCCAACGATATCGGAAGGCCCGGGCGGGGGCGTGAGTCCGCATCCGCCCGCCCGGAGGGGGCGGCTGCCCCCGATGGCGCGGCTAGCTCCGGTAAGCGTCGATGAGGATGTCGGCGATCTGGGGTCGCAGGATACGCGGATCGGGCCGCTCGCCCCCGCGCAGCTGCTCGCGAACCTTGGTGCCGCTGATCCCGTAGGGCTTCTCGTCCGGGTGCCGCTCCATCAGGTCCACCCGGCTTAGCGACTCGTAGAAGGCGGCGAAGCCGATCTTGCAGGGATGGATGGCCAGCTCACCGGGAAGGTCGTCGAAGATCTCCTGGGCGTCGAAGTCGCCCCAGATCGGCTCGCCATCCTCGAAGGGTGCGTCGGCGTGCTTGCGCCCGATGACGAGATCGCTGAATCCGTTGTTCTGGCGGTAGATGCCGTGCATCACGGCTTCGCTGGGGCCGCCGTAGAACATCTTGATGTCCAGGCCGATCAGCTCGAAGACCTCGGGCAGGTCGTATCCGGCCCGCTCCCAGATGGCGGGGTCCTTGTCGCCCTCCCCCAGGAGCCGCTTGTCGTGCAGCTCGCGGTAGCACCGCATCCGGGTGGCGGCCGGCACGTCGTCCCCCTTGAGCTCTCCGACCAACGGGTTCAGGACGACGCCCGTGTAGTGGCCCTCGCCCGTGAGCCGCTCGGCCCCGGCCACGAGGGCGTACTCGTGGGCGCGATGCAGCGGGTTGCGGGTCTGGAAGGCCAGGGCCCGATCCCACTTCCGGTCCGCGATCAGCGTGCGGACCATCCTCGGCGAGAGCATGTACTCGCCGTACTCGGGATTGACGGGCTGGGGCAGGACCCGGAGCTCGCCGCCGAGGAGCTGCGTGCGCGGATCGCTCTCCGCGATCCGCCCACCGGGATGGTCGAATCGATCGGTGCGGTAGACGCGCTGGACGTAGCGATCCTTGTCCCAGCGGTAGCAGCCGGCGGCTTCGACGATGGCGATGGTGTCGCCCTCTTCCGTCACCAAGGCGGCCGCACCCGAGCTCGACACCTGCTGGGCCTCTTCGTCCGTCACGGGCAGCGCCACGGGGATCGTCCACGCATAGCGCGAGCCGCGGCTCTCGATCGCCTGCTCGGCGAGGACCTGGTTCCAGGTCGCCTCGTCCATCGGGCCGGTGAGGGGCGAGAGCGTGCCGTCGCCAATCCGGTAGAGGGTCGAGAGATCGGCTCGATTCACGCGCACCGCGGGGAGCTTGCCGGCGTCGGCGAGGAAGGCCTTGCGTTCGGCCAGCGAGACGGTGCAGTCGACGGGAGCGTCGAGGCCACCGTGGACGGGAACGAGATGGCCATGTTCGGTCTTGGGCACGGGATTGCTTCCTTTCGGGTCGTGGGTGTTGAGAGTTGGAGGGGGGGCCGATCACCAGGCAGGATGGAGGGCGTCGCCGTCCACCCGGAGAGGTCTGTCGTCCTCACCGTCGAGGGGCCGCACCCAGAGCTTCTGGCGCACCTGCCGCTCGTCGTCGGTCGCGATGAAGACGACGTAGCGGCCGTCGGGCGAGACCGCCGGTGCGTGCTCCCAGTCGGCTCCGCGGCCGAAGGGATGGCGCCCGGTGCCGTCGGGTCGCATTCGCCAGAGCTTCCACGCGTCGCGCGTCTTGGCGCTGAAGATGATCCATGCTCCATCGGGCGTGGCAGTGGGGTGACGGCCCCGGGCCAGGGTGCGGAGGCTCCCCTCCGGATCGGCCAGCTCGAGGCTCCGGATCTGTGCTCGCCCCTTCGTATCGACGCTCTCGAAGAAGATCGTCTTGCCGTCGGGAGAGCAGGCCGGCGCGTAGGCCATGTAGTTGCCGGTGACCGCGGCCGGCGCCCCGCTCTGGGCCTCGCGGTAGTGGAGCTGGATGCGGCCCGCGGTGTCGACGCCCGCGGTCACCAGACCCTCCGGACCACAGTAGGCGGCGTCCAGATAGCGGCGCCGGTCGTGGGTGAGCTTGGTGTTCTCGCCGCTGACCAGGTTTCGCTCGAAGATGTGGGGCTCGCCGCGCCGCACGCTCAGGTAGAGCAAGCGCGTGCGGTCCTGGGACCAGCCGAGAGGCCGGGAGCCGCGCTTGGCCCACTCGGCCGGCTCGATCGCCCCGGTGCGCGGGTCCACGAGGGCCATCCGGCCGAGAGCCGCGAGGGCCCGCTCGCCGGGGCCCTCGAAGAGCGCCATCACCCGGTCGCCGTCCAGACGATTCTGGTCCCAGCGCGTGCGCCGTTCCCTCCGTCCGGTCCGCCGCACGCGCAGGAACTTCTCGTTCTCCAGCACCTGATCGTAGGCCTTGTCGCTCTCGGACATGGTGCGGTGGACGATGGCGACCGGGCTGGCCGGGAGGTCGCCGAAGTCATAGGTCGGACCCGCGCAGCCGACGAGGCAGGCGGCGCCGATCAGGAAGGCTCGGGCAGGCGCGGTCACGGCGTCCCCGGAGCGAGGGCGCGACCCTCGAAGTCGCGAGTACCGGGCACGCGGCGGAACACGGCGAGGTCTCGCACGCCCGGCTCGACGACCGAGATCACCACGTGATCGGCGTCGGGAAAGGGGAACAAGGGCTGCAGGGCGAAGGCCTGGTCGAGCTCCGAGAAGTAGGCCCCGGCACCGACGTGGGAGTGGTAGACGCCGGCGACCTGCAACCCCTGGCTCTTGGCTTGCTCCTGGATCCGCACGTAGTCGACCTCGTTCATGTGGAACCCCTCGCCGCCGCTCCTCGGATACGTCGCCGGGTCCTCCCGGTTCAGACGCGTCATCTCGTTGCGACACCGCTCGGCCAGCTCGAAGCGGCCCATCTCGGCCCCGAGGAGGAGGCCGCAGCACTCTTCGGGCCGCGTTTCGAGTGCATGCCCACGCAGCTCGTTCCAGACCCGCGCGGGCACCACGACCGGAGGAAGGGCTCGATTGACCTCGATGCGTCCGTTCACGCCTGGACCTGGCTTGGCCTCGGGGGCCGGGGGCGGCCGCATTCTACGGAACACCCTCGGGGATTTCACCTGTTGGAGCGACCGGCGCGCCCCTGGGGGCCACCTGCACCACCACGAGCCCCGGAGGCGCCGAGCCCCGGCGGGATCAGATGTGCCACATGCGGTCGTCCGCGTTGGCCCGCTCCAAGGCCCCGGCTGCCGCCTCGCGGCAGAGCGAGGCGAGGGTCACGGAGGCAAGAGCGTGCTCGAGCCGGCCGGCCAGCTCGGGCCACAGGAAGTCGGGGCGTGCCGGGACCGGCCGGTCGCGGGGCGGGGGACCGGCTCCGAGTGACTCGGCCAGCGGCCCCTCCACCGCCTCCACGACCTGCGCCAGGTGGATCTCGGCCGAGGGCCGCGCCAGCACGTAGCCGCCCCCGGGCCCGCGCTTGCCGCGCACCAGATCGGCCTTGCGCAGCCGCTGGAAGATCTGCTCCAGATAGCGACCGGGGATCTTCTGGCGCTCACCGATCACTCGCACCTGGATCGGGCCGTCGCCGCCGTGGTAGGCGAGGTCGAACATCCCGCAGATCGCGTACTGGCTCTGGAGCGAGAGGCGCATCGCCCGAACCTTGCCGGGAAGGGAGCCTCCGCACAAGCGCCCCTTCCCGCCAGGCGATAGCTTCTCCCGGTCCCCGATCCAGTGAACTGCCGCGTCCCTCCGCGCGGCAGAGGCAGGGAGAGACGTCCGCGTGAGCCGTAGGACGAATGGGGATCCCTGGGCGCCGCCGCCCCTGGGAGCGGAAGGGAAGGCCGGCACCGGCAGCTCGTCTGGCGGGGGCGACCACTCGGGCTCCGTGGCGGAGCGCATCGCGCGCTTCCTGGCGGCGATCGAGGCCGACGAGGAGCTGCAGCGAACGCTGCGGCACCACGAGGTGCTGGCCCCTCGTTCGGCGCGCTTTCGCCCGGACCTCGAGCTGGACGAGCCCTTGCGTCAGGTCCTGAAGGCCCGGGACATCGCGGCTCCCTACGAGCACCAGGCCCGGGCCATCGAGGAGCTGCGCGCGGGTCGGGACGTGGTGCTCGCCACGCCCACGGCCAGCGGCAAGTCCCTGGTCTACAGCCTTCCCACCCTGGAGCAGGCGCTCCGGGATCCGGACACACGCGCGATCTTCGTGTTCCCGCTGAAGGCCCTCGAGCAGGACCAAAGGGGAAAGCTCGAAGCCGACATCACCGCTCTCGGCCTTCTGCCGCCGGGGGAGCGGCCGCGGGTCGAGATCTACGACGGCGACACGCCGCCCTCGCGGCGCAAGAAGATCCGCGAGGACCCGCCGCACGTGCTGATCACCACGCCGGACATGCTCCACCTGGGCATCCTCGCCCACCACAACAGCTGGCACGGGCTCTTCCGCGGTCTGCGTCTGGTGGTCATCGACGAGCTGCACACCTACCGCGGCATCTTCGGGTCCCACGTGGCCCAGGTGCTGCGGCGGCTCCTGCGCGTGGCGCGGCACCACGGCGCGAACCCCCAGCTGGTCTGCGCGTCGGCCACGGTGGCCAACCCGGGAGAGCTGGCGGGCAACCTGGCGGGCCGCGAGTTCTCGGTGGTCGAGAGCGACGGCGCGGCGCGCACCAGGCGCCACGTGCTGCTCCTGAACCCCACGCTCTCCCCCTACACGGTGGCCTCCCAGCTCTTCCGCATGGCGATCCAGCACGGGCTGCGCACCATCGCCTTCACGAAGGCGCGGCGTGTGACCGAGCTCATGCACACCTGGGTCGCCCAGAGCGATCCGGGCCTGGCCGAGCGCATCAGCTCCTACCGCGCGGGCTTCCTCCCCGAGGAGCGCCGGGAGATCGAGCGCAGGCTCTTCACGGGCGACCTGATGGGCGTCATCTCGACCTCGGCACTCGAAATGGGCATCGACGTCGGCGGCCTGGACGTCTGTCTGCTGGTCGGATACCCGGGCAGCCAGATCGCGACCTGGCAGCGCGCCGGACGGGTGGGCCGACGCGACGAGGCGGTCGTCGCCATGGTCGCCCAGCCCGACGCGCTGGATCAGTACTTCGTCGCGCACCCCAGGGCCTTCTTCGACGGCCGCTTCGAGCACGCAGTCCTCGACCCCCACAACGCCGACGTGCTCGACGGCCACCTGCCCTGCGCGGCGGCCGAGGTGCCCCTTCGAGCGAGCGAGCCCGCCATGGCCACGGCTCCGATGCAGGCCGCGATCGAGCGCCTCGAGGCCAAGGGGGAGCTGCTGCGCAGCGAGTCGGGGGATCGCTGGTTCGCGGCGCGCCAGCGCCCGCACCGCCACGTGAGCCTGCGCGCGGCCGGCGCCAGCTACACGATTGCCCGTGCCGGCGATGGCGGGCAGAAGCGCCCGCGCATCATCGGCCAGGTCGGCACCGCCCACGTCTTCACCGAGTGCCACGAAGGGGCGATCTACCTGCACGCCGGACGCTCCTTCCTGGTCACGGAGCTCGACCCGGACGAGCGCCGGGTTCTCGTCGAGCCGGTCGACGCCGTCTACTTCACCCGCGCGCTCTCCGAGAAGGAGACCGAGATCCTGACCCGCGAGCGCGCCCGGCCCGTCGGCAATTTCAGGCTGGTGCAGGGACGGGTGAAGGTCACGACCCGGGTGACCGGCTTCGAGCGGCGACGCGTGCGGGGCCAGGAGCTGCTCGGCACCGAGCCCCTCGACCTCCCGCCCAGCTCCTACGAGACCACCTCGATCTGGCTGGAGATGCCCGACGAGCTGACCGCCGTCCTGGAGAGCGAGGAGCGTCACGTGATGGGCGGGCTCCATGCCGTCGAGCACGCTGCACTGGCCGTGTTCCCGCTCTTCGCTCTCTGCGACCGTTTCGACGTCGCGGGGATCAGCACGACGCGCCACCCCCAGCTGGGGCGTGCGGCCATCTTCTTCTACGACGGCCATGACGGCGGCTTCGGCCTCACCTCCTCGGCCTTCGACCATGTCGAGGCCCTGCTGGAAACCACGCATCGCTTGATCGGCGACTGCCCCTGCGAAGAAGGCTGCCCCGGCTGCGTCCACTCTCCCCGCTGCGGCAACGGCAACCGGCCGATCGACAAGGCGGCCTCCCTTCGGGTCCTCGATCTCCTCCTCGGCCACGAGGAGCTGCCCGAGATTCCCGAAGAGGCGCCGATCCGGCTGCACCCCGTAGGTGCGGAGGCCTCGGGGCCGGCGGCGCGCGCGCCGGCGCCCGAGCCCCGCCTGGTGTGCTTCGACCTCGAGACCCAGCGCAGTGCCAGGGAGGTCGGCGGCTGGAACAACGCCCACCTGATGAGGATGGCCCTGGCCTGCACCTGGGACAGCCGAGAGCAGCGCTTCCGCAGCTACCGCGAGGGTCAGGTGGACGATCTCCTCCACGAGCTCTCCGGGGCCGACCTCGTGATCGGCTTCAACGTGCTGCGCTTCGACTACCAGGTGCTCCGGGGCTACACCGACCAGCGTCTCGATCGGCTCCCGACCTTCGATCTCCTCGAGGAGATCCGCGCGCGCCTGGGCTTCCGCATCTCGCTCGGTCACCTTTGCGAGGAGACCCTGGGCGCGGCCAAGAGCGCCGACGGCCTGCAGTCCCTCCAGTGGTGGAAGGAGGGACGCATCGACGAGATCGAGCAGTACTGCCGGCAGGACGTCGCCTTGCTACGCGACCTCTTCGACCACGCCTGCCAGGAGGGGCACCTGATCTTCAAGACCAAGGGAGGAGAACGCGTGCGAGCGCCCCTCTCGCTCTCCGTCCCCGAGCTCCTCGAACGAACCCGCACCCGCGGCCCGGACGGAGCAGCGCGGCCCAGCTAGGGATGGGGACGCTCTCTCCGACCTGTCGCCCATCCGATCCGGCTGGCTGATGCCGGGGCCGCTTCGCTCCTTTCATTGACGCGCGGCGGGGCGGGGTTCATTCCTCAGAATGGCTCGGCCGGGACAGGGTGGCCCGCG
>NYZB01000216.1 GCA_002687015.1 Deltaproteobacteria bacterium | reverse complement strand
CGCGTAGGCGACACGCTGTCCACGCCGCTGCGCGGGCCACCCTGCCCCGGCCGAGCCATTCTGAGGAATGAACCCCGCCCCGCCGCGCGTCAAAGCAAGAAGCGAAGCGGCCTCCCATCGGAAGAACCGATCGGAGAGGCGCGTACGGAGACAAGGTCCCCGCTAGCTGCCCTAACGCATCTGAGAGAGGTCGTAGACCAGGTCGCCGCTCTCGGTGAGCTCGCTGCGGAGACCTTCGAGCCACGCCCGCTCGGTGCTCTCGCGCCGCTCCTGGAGCAGGCGGGTGCGCTCGGCCGCGATGACCGGCTCGAGCTCCTCGTCGCTGGGGCTGCGCCGCTCCAGGAGCTGGACGAGCACGAACTTGCGATCGCCCGCTTCGTGGATGGTCGGATCGGAGCCTCCCTCCTCGGGCAGGGTGAAGGCCGCGCGCAGGACCTGCGGGGCCACACCGAGCCCGGCCACGAAGCCATTCGGCCTACGGCGCAGGGGATCGGGTCGCGCGACGCTGAGCTCCTCCTCCCGCGCGGCATCCACCAGGCTCTCGCCGCCCCGAATGCGTGCCGCGATGGCCCCGGCCCGCTCGCGTGCTGCGGCTTCGGAGGCTCCGGACAGGGCCAGGTCGCGGGCGATCTGCTGCCGGGCCTCCTCGAAGGGCGTCAGCTGCGCGGCGCGCTTCTCCTCGACCAGGATCAGGTGGTGCCCGAAGCTCGACTCCACGATCTCGGAGAGGGTGCCCGGGGCCAGGCCGAAGGCCACGTCCTCGAAGGCCTTGACCATGCGCCCGCGCGGGAAGAAGCCCAGATCGCCTCCCTTCTCCTTGGAGCCCGGATCGTCCGAGAGCTCGGCGGCCAGGTCGGCAAAGCTCTCGCCGGCCTCGAAGCGCTCCCGGGCCTTCTCGAGGGTCGCGCGGGCGGCCTCGGTCTCGCTCTCTTCCGCCTTCCGGATCAGGATGTGGCGAGCGCGGATCTCCTCGGGCCGATCGAACTCCGCCTTCCGTTGGTCGTAGGCCTTCTGGAGCCGATCGCTCTCCTCGGCGAGCAGGGCCGCCACGGCCGCCTCGTCGGGCTCGAGCCCCTCCGGGAGCTTGGCGCCGTCGAAGCTGACGAGGGCCACGTCGGCTTCCTCCTGGGCGTAGCGCAACGAGGCCCGTGCCTCGGCCTCCGAGACGTCCAGGCTCTGCCAGATCAGGCGCTGGGCCTTGCGGATCAGCAGGTCGTCGCGAAGCGCCTGTTGGAAGCGCGCCTTGCTGCCGTACTGCCGCTCGATGTTGGAGACGATGTCGGGCCGGATCTTGCCGTCGGCGTCCAGGACGTTGGGAATCGCGCGGAAGTAGTCCCGCACCTCGGCCTCCCCCGCCACGAGGCCCATGCGTTCCGCCTCGTAGGCGAAGAGGGCGTTGCGCAGGATGCCGCTGGCCGCCGACTCCTCGAGGTAGTCTGCCGCGGCCGTGGCGTCGAAGCTGTCACCCATCTGCTGGCGAAGGGTGTCCTCGAGCTGGCGGCGCTGCCGGTCGACGTCTCGCACGTCGAAGGAGCGGGCTCCGACCCGTACGACCGTTCCCTCTTGCGAGCCCGCCGTGAATCCACCCCCGGATCCGAGGTAGAGCGTGAACACCGCGGCGATGGCCCCGATGATGAGGATCATCAGCCAACGCGACCCATCGCGAATCATCTGGAGCATCGTCGTCCCCTGCGCCGATCGCGGGGCCCGTGGGCCATCGCGGGTGAGCCGGGCAGGGTACGAAGGGGCCTCGCAGCAGGCAAACGCCCCCGCTTCCTCGTGCTCGATCGGGGTTTGTCCTTGCTCCCTTCCCCGGGGGCTGATAGGATCCACTCTGGCCTTCGGATCACCCGAAACACGCTTTCGATTCGCGTAGTTACGCGGTTCGATGCAGATCGGGTGGGCTCTTGGAGCACGGGCTACGAACCTGCCACCAACCCGCGTTTGATGGTCGCCACGGGAGAATCAGGTGCCTCTGAAACGGATCCTCGGATGGTTCTCCAGCGACCTCGCGATCGATCTCGGTACCGCCAACACCCTGGTCTTCGCGAAGGGCAAGGGCATCGTGGTCTCCGAGCCGAGCGTCGTTGCGGTCGTCAAGGACGGCCGCGGGCCGGACAAGGTGCGCGCCGTCGGGGAAGAGGCGAAGAAGATGCTCGGGCGTACGCCGGGCAACATCGTCGCCATCCGTCCGATGAAGGACGGCGTGATCGCCGACTTCGACGTCACCGAGGCGATGCTGCGCCACTTCATCGAGCGCGTGCACAACCGCTCGTCGGCCCTCGTGCGTCCGCGCATCGTCGTGGCGGTGCCGTCGGGCATCACCTCGGTGGAGCAGCGGGCGGTGCGTGAGGCGGCGCTCTCGGCCGGTGCGCGCGACGTGTTCCTGATCGAGGAGCCCATGGCGGCCGCAATCGGCGCCGGGCTGCCCGTCACCGAGCCCTCCGGCAACATGATCGTCGACATCGGTGGCGGTACCACCGAGGTCGCCGTGATCTCGCTCTCCGGAGTGGTCTACTCGAACTCGGCCCGGGTCGGTGGCGACAAGATGGACGAGTCGATCATCAACTACGTCAAGCGCAAGTACAACCTGCTGGTCGGCGAGCGCACGGCGGAGCTGATCAAGATGAGGATCGGTACGGCCTATCCCACCGCCGAGATCGAGACGGTGGAGGTGAAGGGCCGCGACCTGGTGGCCGGGGTGCCGAAGACCCTCGAGATCAAGTCCGACGAGGTCCTGGAAGCGCTCCAGGAGCCGATCACGGCGGTCGTGGAGAGCGTGCGTGTCGCACTCGAACGGACGCCGCCGGAGCTGGCCGCCGACATCGTGGACAAGGGCATCGTGATGGTGGGGGGTGGTGCCCTGCTCAGCAACCTCGACGTACTGCTGCGGGAGGCTACCGGGCTGCCGGTCATGCTCGCCGAGGACCCGCTCACGGCGGTCGCTCTCGGCACGGGGCAGACCCTGGACGAGCTCAAGCTCCTGAGCCAGGTCAGCATCCAGAACTAGACCGACCCCCGCCCATGGGGATTCATGGGCGAGTTCCTGCGCCGCATCCGCCTGCCGCTGCTCTTTGCCGGGCTGCTGCTCCTGACCCTGATCCTGATGCTCTCCGATCGCTCGGAGGCGCCGGGGCAGGGCACTGGTGAGAGCTGGCTGCCCAACGCCCTGCTCGAGGTGGCGGCGCCGATCCAGGGCGCCCTCTCCCGTCCCGTGGATTGGCTGGGCGAGACCTGGGCGCGCTACGTCGCCCTGGTCGAGCTGCACGACGAGAACGCCGAGCTGCGCGAACGCATCGCAGGGCTCGAGGAGGAGAACCTGCAGTTCCGCGAGGCCCTCGTTGCCGGCGGCCAGCTGCAACGCATCGCCCAGATGCGCGAGGGCTTCGAGGTGCCGCTCCTCCCCGCGCAGGTCGTGGGCCAGGACGTCTCCTCGTGGTTCCACGCGATTCTCCTCGATCGGGGCCGCCAGAGCGGGGTCCTCTCCGGGATGCCCGTGGTCTCGGACCTGGGCCTCGCGGGCGTCGTGAGTGCGACGACTCCCGGTGCGGCCCGGGCGATGCTGCTCCTCGACCGGCGCAGCGCAGCCGACGCCATCGTGCAGCGAAGCCGCGCTCGCGGCATCGTGCGCGGCACGGGCACCGGCGAGCTCGAGTTCGTGTTCCAGGTGCGCGGCGACGACGTCGTCCCAGGCGACGTGGTGATCAGCTCGGGGGTCGGAGGCGTCTACCCTCGCGGCTTGCGGCTCGGGACGGTGGCGGAGGTGCAGGCGGAGCGCTCGGAGCTGCTGCACACGGCGCGGGTGGAGCCGGCCGTGGACTTCGGGCGTCTGGAGCAGGTCTTCGTGCTGCTGCGGCGAGGCCCCACGATGGACCTGCTCTACGGCGGCGACGGCGACCTTCCCGCGCCGGCCGCCCCCGATGCAGAGGTCTCCTCGCGGTGAGGAAGGCGGCGGCGGTGCTGACGATCGGGCTGCTGGCCCTCGTCGTGGAAGGCGCCCTCGCGCCCTGGCTGCCGATCCGCTTCGTGCCCGATGCCTCCCTGCTCGCGACCGTCGCGGCAGCCCTGGTCCTGGGGCCCGCCGAGGGCCTGGTCGCCGCTGCCGTGTTCGGCTTCTCGGCCGACGTGCTCTCGGGGACGCTGCTGGGGCAGCAGGCCATGCTGCGGGTGCTGGAGCTCTCCATCACCCGGGTCTTCGCCTCCCAGCTCGACCTCGGTCGGGGCCTGCCGCTCACCATCTTCGTGGCCTTCCTGAGCGTGGCCGACGGCGCGCTCCTGGTGATGCAGAGCCGCTTCTTCCTGGACCTCTCCTTCCACTGGGCCGAAGCGAGCAGGCTCCTGGTGCGCGCCCTGGTGACGGGAGTCTTCGCGACACCCGCGAGCAGCCTCGCCCGGGCCATCGCCGACCGTCTCGAGGAGAGCCAGGCTCGCCGGGAGATGCGGCTCGACACGAAGCGGCCGGCTCTGTGAGCGGCAGCCACCTCGCGATGCGACCGGCTCTGTGAGCGGTAGCCACCTGACGGGAAGCGAGTACCCGATCGACGGGCGCCTGCGTCTGGCCGGCATGCTCATCCTCCTGGTGCTGGTCGTCTTCCTGGTGCGGCTCTTCCAGCTCCAGATCCTCGAGGGCGACGACCTGCGCCGTCGCTCGCAGCAGAACTCGGTGCGTCAGGTCCGGCTCGAGGCGCCCCGCGGCGAGATCCTCGATCGCGAGGGCCGCGTGCTCGCGTCGACGCGCCCCGCCTACCGGCTGGAGGTCGTGCCCGCCGATCTCCAGGACCGGGATCCCACGTTTGCCGCCCTGGGCCACCTGCTGGAGCGTGAAGGGTCGGGGTTGACCGAGGGGGTGGGTCCGAGCCGGGGTCGGGGCCGTTTCCGGCCGGTGGTGCTGGCCGATGACCTGACCTTCGACCAGCTCGCCCGGGTCGAGACCCACCGCTTCGCGATGCCCGGCGTGCAGACCCGGGTCGAGCCCCGTCGCCACTACCTGGAGGGCGCTCTCGGCGCCCACCTGCTCGGCACGATCGGCGAGATCCGCGGTGATCAGCTCGAGCGGGAGGTGTTCGAGGGCTACCGGGCCGGCGACGTGATCGGGCAGACGGGGCTCGAGGCGCGCCTCGAGGCCCACCTGCGCGGTCGCGAGGGAGGGCGCAACATCGTCGTCGATGCCGCCGGCCGCGAGGTGGGCGACCCCCTCCTCGAGGTGCCCGCCGTACCGGGCGGCCGGGTCGTCCTGAGCCTCGACCTCGACGTGCAGAAGGCGGCCGAGCAGGCCTTCGACGAGTTGCCCGCGGACGGGGCGCGCCGCATGGGCGCGGCGGTGGCCCTCGACGTCCGCACCGGAGACGTGCTCGCCCTGGTCTCGCGCCCCAGCTTCGATCCCAACTCCTTCTCCGGCGGAATCGACGCGGCCAGCTGGAAGGAGCTCACCTCGGACGAATGGGACCCGCTCCAGAACCGGGCCCTCCAGAACCACTACCCGCCCGGCTCGACCCACAAGGCCCTCGTGGCTGCCGCCCTGCTCAGCGAGGGCGTCGTGGGTCCGCACAGTACGGTCTTCTGCCCGGGCTTCTACCGCTTCGGGGGCCGCAGCTACCGCTGCTGGAAGGCCGGCGGGCACGGCACGGTCGATCTCATCGGGGCGTTGCGCGAATCCTGCGACGTGTACTTCTACACCTACGGTGAGAAGCTCGGCATCGACAAGCTGGCCCGCTACGTGAGCGCCTTCGGGATCGGTCGCACCTCCGGCCTCGGGATCGGAACCGAGGCGCCGGGCCTGGTCCCGAGCAGCGAGTGGAAGCGGCGCCGCTTCGGAAAGCCCTGGTACCCGGGGGAGACGGTGTCGGCGAGCATCGGCCAGGGCTTCAATCTCTACACGCCCATGCAGCTGGCCGTGGCCTACGCGGCCCTCGCCAACGGCGGAACCGTGCGCGAGCCGCGCCTCGTGCTGCGGCTGGAGAGCCAGGACGGCATCACGGTGAAGACCTTCCCTTCCGCCGAGGGAGAGCCCGTACCC
The DNA here is from genome assembly GCA_002687015.1 of Deltaproteobacteria bacterium. Classification (GTDB taxonomy): domain Bacteria; phylum Myxococcota_A; class UBA9160; order UBA9160; family UBA6930. Next base: position 1,848 of record NYZB01000216.1, on the reverse strand, counting down.
GTCACGAGGGCGCGACTCGCGCTCGTGCGCCGGGGTCTCGTCGCGGTCGTCGAGGAGCGGGGCGGTACGGGTAGCCGCGCCCGCGTGCCCGGGATCCGCGTGGCGGGCAAGACCGGCACGGCCCAGGTGGTCCGACTGGAGCGCAACGAGGGCCTCGTCGACGGAGAGATCCCGGTCCGCCATCGCGACCATGCCTGGTTCGGCGCCTTTGCACCTGCCGATGCGCCCGAGATCGCCGTGGCGGTCTTCGTCGAGCATGGCATGCACGGGAGCTCGGCCGCCGCGCCCATCGCCGGGCGGATCCTGAAGCGCTACTTCGAGAAGCAGGGTCGGGTGGCCGAGGCCGCCCTGGCCGCGGAAACCCGCTAGTGATGCCGACCGTCGATCGCCGCTCGCTCCAGCACTTCGACTGGGTGCTGATGGCGCTGATCGCGGCGGTGCTCGGCATCGGCCTGGCCAATCTGTACAGCGCGTCGCTGCCCGGCACGCCGTCGGGGCTGCCCTCGGAGTTTCGCCGCCAGCTCTTCGCCCTGGGAGTCGCCGCGACGGCCATGCTGGTCGCCCTGGTGATCGACTACCGGCGGCTGGAGCGCCTGGCGGTGCCCGTCTACGTCGTCACGCTCCTGCTGGTCGCTTCGACCCTGCTGCTGGCGCCCCTCACGCGGGGCAATCGCTCCTGGCTCGTCTACGGCGCCCTGAGCCTGCAGCCGGCGGAGCTGGCGAAGGTCGGTCTCATCCTCGCCCTGGCTCGCTACTTCCATCGCAACCCACCCAGCGAGATCCGGAGGGTGCGCGACCTCTGGATGCCGGCCTTGATCGCGGCCGGCCCGGTCGGCCTGATCGTGCTCCAGCGCGACATGGGCGTCGCGGTCCTGACCCTGCTGATCGCGACGACCTATCTGCTCTTCGTGCGGATCCCGGCTCGCGCGTGGGTCGGGATCGGAGCCGCGGCCCTGGCCGGGCTCGCCGGGCTCTGGGAGTTCGTCTTCAAGGACTACCAACGCCAACGCATCCTCGACTTCCTCGACCCCTCGCGGGATCCCCTCTCTTCGGGCTACCAGGCCATCCAATCCCGCATCGCCGTCGGGTCCGGTGGGCTGCTCGGCCAGGGCTACCTGGAGGGAACCCAGACGCAGCTGCAGTTCCTGCCCACGCAGCACTCGGACTTCGCCTTCTCGGTGCTCGCGGAGGAGTGGGGCTTCCTCGGCTCGCTGGTCCTGCTCGGGGTCTACTTCACCATGCTGATCTGGGGCCTCGTCGTTGCGAACAACTCCAAGGACGCCTTCGGCGCCATGCTCGCCATCGGTGTGGTCGGCATGCTCTTCTGGCCCGCAGTGATCAACGTGGCGATGGTGCTCGGTCTCGCGCCCGTGATCGGCGTCCCCCTGCCTCTCGTCTCCTACGGCGGGTCGCAGCTGCTGGCGAACCTGACGGCCCTGGGCCTGCTCATGAACGTCTCGATGCGCAGGTACATCTTCTAGCCCGGGCTCTCCATGAGGGCCGTCGCGAAGGCCGCGAAACTCGGGTGCCATCAGCGTCCCCGGTAGAGCTTCGTGAAGCCTCCAGGCTAGGAGCCTGCCCAGCTGAGCCGAGACCCGGATCGTGGGCGCCGCTTCTCGTGTTCCCCGTCTCCCCCGCAAAGGCCGGCCGGGCGCGGGGGCGCGCGAACAGTGTGGTTGCCGGAGGGTTGGTGAGGGCAGGGGTTCTGGGGTGTCAAAGGCGCCGACGGTGGGTGTCCCTCGCCCTGGGCCTGCGAGGTCGCCGGACGCGCCTCCCCGGGTCAGCCCGGGTACTCCGCTGGATCGAGTAGCCCCCCACCCTCGCGCCACCCCTCCTGCAACAGCCAGG
>NYZB01000215.1 GCA_002687015.1 Deltaproteobacteria bacterium | reverse complement strand
CGCGGGAGAGATCGTGATACGCTGACCGAGGAATCAAATCAACTCGTCGGCCCGGAGGCTACGCCGAAAGTCCACGGGAAGCGGGACGGAACCCGCACCCGCGAACCCGGAGAGAAAGGCGTCTCCCCAACGAAGCCCCGACACGACCCGCTCTCCGGCCCCGCGCGAACGATCGGCCCCCTGAGCCAGCTCGGTCGAGTCTGGCTCTGGATCCCGCTGGTCCGAGTCGATGCGGACTGCGTTGGCTCCGACCAGGTTGGATGCACCCTCCCCGCTTCAGCTCCCGAACGCCCGCTCCATGAGCAGCTCGACCAACGCCGCGCCACCCCAGGAGCCCAGCGCCACGAGGCCGATCATCGCGCCGCGGGCTGCGGCCGGTGCGTCGAGGGGCCACTCGCGCGAGCGCTCGATGAGGCCGTGCAGTGCGATCAGGTCGGCAAGGCTCGGGCCGTCCCCGGACGGGACACCTCGCAGGGTGGCATGGCTGCGTTCGCGGATCGCTTGCGCCAGGTCATCGAGCGCGCGCCGCTTGGCACTGCGAATGTTGGCGTGCACCCCCGCCAGGGAAACGAAGAAGGCGACCAGGACGAGAGCGAGGACTCCTGCGATGACGAAGCTGTTCGTGCGTGCCGCTGCGGGGCAAAGCCAGAAGAGCGACACGAGGGACGAGGCCAGGACCCAGGTGAGTGCGCTGCGAAGACCGGCTCGGGCGATGGGCATGTGGGGGGTGGGGTCGAGCAGGTCGACACGCAGCTCCTCCGCGCCAAGTCGTCGGTAGGCCGCCACGCCATGGGCCTCGGTCACCACCACGTGGCCCACCAGCCACCCAATGGCTGCGCTGCGCAGGCCGAGGAAGAGCATGTCCAGGGAGAGCAGCGGTGGCGGCTGCTCGCCCCAGAAGCCGGGATCGAGGACGGGCCCCAACCCGAGCAGTAGCGCCCCGACCATGCCGCCAGAGAGGAGGCGCCGCGGAGGGACCTCCACGACTTCGGCGACGAGGGACGCAAAGCGATCCTCGTCGACATCGAGCGCGGGACGCAAGGCCGAGAGGTTGCGCAGGCGGCCGAGACGAAGCAGGTGGAGAGCCACCGCCAGGTAGACGAACAGCACGGCGTTCAGGAGGTCGAGATAGGCGTATGGGCTGCGGACGAGCTCCCGGAGGGAAAGACCCTCGACGGCAGCCCGAAAACCCCAGGACATGACGACGAAGAGGACCAGCGCGAGGCGGGGGGCGGAGCGCCCGGCAACGGTGAAGGGGCGCACGATCCAATCGGTGACCCGCCGGCTGCGGGCTCGGCCCCGAGGTCGCGCTGGTGCTGGCCGGGTTGCTCGGGTGGAGGCGTCGCGCCCGGCGCTAGCCGCGCCGAGCGGACCCGAGCCCGTCAGTCGCCCGCCACGGTCTCGACCGGAGGCAACGGGTCGCCGTCGTAGAGCCGGCTGCCGCGTGCGTAGAGCGCGTAGCGGCGCATCGTGAGCACGACGGGCTCGAGCAGCAGGATGCCCAGGATGGCCATGCGCACGGGGTGCGCGAGCGGATCGCCGGGCTGCGGCTGGATCGTCTCGTCCCCGGGCAGCGAGTCGTACTCGGCCTCGGCCAGCGCCCAGGCGGCCCGCGCGTAGGGCGCGAGAAAGTCCACCTCGATGCGCGGATCGACGAGTCGCCGGAGATCGCAGAGCGCGACGGCCAGCCGGTCGGCAAACTCGGCGTGGTGCCCCGATCGCGTCCAGGGCACGCCGTCCAGGAAGGACGTCACCTCGGCGAGCGCCGCGTCGTGCTCGGCCGCCTCGGCTCCCTCGCGCATGGGAGAAGGCTCTTCCATGGCCGTCAGCGCGAGCCGCGTCGGCTCGGCGTCCGCGGTCAGCGGGTCCATCGCGCGCAGCACCCGCCCGACGGCCTCGGTGCCGAGCCCGCAGACCTCGCGCAGCGCACGGATCAGCGCGATGCGCTGCAGGTGGTCGTCGGCATAGCGGGCCTGGTTGGGGCTCGTGCGCTCGCCGGCCGGGAGCAGACCCTCGCGGATGTAGAACTTGATCGTCGAAACAGGCGCGCCGGAGCGGCGGCTGAGCTCGGAGATGCGCACGGAGAAACCCTGGTGAACGGCTCACAGAATGGATATCCTCACTATCGGAAATGGATACTATCCATTTAATCTACAATCCACAAGCGCCCAGGAGAATCCCGATGGCCACCCCCCCGATCCGGGGCGACTGCGACCCCGGCTTCGAACGCGTGCGCGAGGCGTTCCGCGAGAACTTCGACCAGCGAGACGAGATCGGCGCCGCCGTGGCCGTCACGCGCGACGGCGAGCCCGTCGTCGATTTCTGGACGGGGCACGCCGACCCGGCGCGCACCCGGCCCTGGCAGCGCGACACGCTCGTGCATCTGTACTCGACGACCAAGGGGCTCACGGCGCTCTGCGCGCATCGACTCGCGGACCAGGGCAAGCTCGACCTCGATACGCCCGTCGCCCACGTCTGGCCGGAGTTCGCGCAGGCGGGCAAGGGCGAGATCCCCGTGCGCTGGCTGCTCGACCACCGCGCCGGGCTCCCCGCCCTGCGCGAGACCCAGCCGCCCGCACAGATCTACGACTGGGATGCGATGTGCGGCGCGCTCGAGGCCGAGGCGCCGTGGTTCCCGCCTGGCGAGGAGATCGCCTACGAGGCCGTGACGTTCGGCTGGCTCGTCGGCGAGGTCGTGCGGCGCGTGTCGGGGCGCACGGTGGGTCACTACCTGCGCGACGAGATCGCAGGCCCGCTCGGTGCGGATGTCCACAACGGCCTCGGCGACGCCGAGATCCGTCGCTGCGCGGACATCGGCGCCCTGCCCGTCCCCGACGACCTCGCCACCGACGGCGAGGGAGACCCGTTCACGACCCTGCCGCTGATCGCGTTCGTGAATCCGACGGGCACGGGCGACCACAACTCCGAGGCGCACCGTCGCGCCGAGATCCCCGCCATCAACGGCCACGCGACCGCGCGCGGCCTGGCGCGCATCTACGGCGCGCTCATACGGGGAGCCTCGCAGGACGGCGTGACCCTGCTCTCGCCCGAAGCCGTGGACCGTCTGCACGTCGAAGGCTCTTCCGGCACCGATCGCACGCAAGGCATCGAGATCCGCTTCGGTCCGGGCTTCATGCTGAACCCGACCGCGCCCGACACCGAGCCGCTCTACACGCGCAGCCCGCGCTGCTTCGGGCACAACGGTGCGGGCGGCTCCGTGGCATTCGCGGATCCCGACACGGGCCTCGGCTTCGCGTACGTGTGCAACCGGCTCGGCCCGCATCTCGACACGGATCCGCGCGCACGCGCCCTCATCGCCGCGTGCGAGGAGAGCCTCTAGCCGAGCGCGGCTCCGGGTGGAGGCGGCGTGGCGCCCCCGAGAGGACTCGAACCTCTGACCCTCGGTTTAGGAAACCGATGCTCTATCCAACTGAGCTACGGGGGCGAGGCCGCAGATCGTAGCTGACGGAGGCCCTTGCTCCGGGGTTGGCGCGCACTAACTTCCCCGGCTCCGGAGGCCGCCATGCTCATCCGCATCCCGCTCCGAGCGAGTCGCCCCGCGGCCTAGCGCCGCGCGATTCCGCCTGCGCGCAGCTCGCTGCGCTCGTCCTGTCTCTCCCCGTTCCGGAGTCCCCGTGGACCGTCACGTGCTGCGGGAGATCCTGGCCGGCCTGCCCCGCGGCCGCACGATCTTCCCCTACTTCCGCGACCGTTACGCCTTCCAGCTGCTGGGCTGGGCGGCACCCCACGGAGCGAGCCTCCGCTCGCTGCGAGAGGGTTCGTGCGGCTTCCTGCTGGAGAAGGCGCCGGTGCGCGAGTACCTGGCGGCACTCCCGAACGGAGCGGTGCCCGGGGGCTTCTTCGATGCCCATTGGCCCCGGGAGACCCGGCAGTTCAGGCTCTCGGTGGCCGCCTGGGGCCACGACCGGGAGTGGGGGGCGGACTGGTACCAGACCTCGCGGCCGGGCTGGAACCTCGTGCTGCGCCTGGACCTTCCGGCCAGCCACGTGCGCCGCTACGAGCGGCTGCTGCGACCCGTGCCCGGCGGCGACCTCCTTCTACTACCGCGTCACCATGCAGCCGATGGCGATCGATCCGGACGGGGTCTTCACCCATCCCCAGAACCAGTGGTCGCGCACCGACGGACCGGGCACGGGGAGCACCACCTTCTCGGCCCGCTTCTTCGTGCCCGAGCCCTCCTGGGCGCTGCTCTTCGGAGCCGGCCTGCTCGGCCTGGCGTCTCGGCGGGCACCGCTCCGCGGGTAGGCTACCGCCCCGCGATCGAGATCCAGGTGCAGAGCGCCCGCGCCACGACCCCACCCCCGGCGTCGAAGAGGGCCGCGGCGGCCAGCGCCTTGCGGCCCTCGGCCGACAAGGTCCAGGCAGCGACGACGGCGGGCTCTCCGGCGGCCAGGGCTCCATCGATCGACGCGGTCATGCGGCCGAGCACCATGGGCTCGAGCCGTGCCGCGCGATCGGGATCCTCGAGGAGGGGAAAGATGCTGGGGCAGTCGAGCGCGGCCCAGAGAAGCTCGCGACGCACCCCTCCCTCGCGGTCGGCCCACTCCGGAGCGGGCGTCCAGCAGGCGGCGGCCAACGACCCGACCGGCCCGGCATAGACCCCGAGACCGTCCTCGCGATCGGGCCCGCACACGAAGCAGCCCGGGAAGGGGTGGGTTTGCATCGCACGCGATTGGCCCGCCACCTTCGCCACGCATGCCGGATCCGGCGGGGCACAAGCCTCGAGATCGAGCCCACCGGCGCGGGCTCGCGCAACGGGGCCCTCGGGTCCGGACGCCACCAGCACAGCTTCTTCCCGAGTCAGGATCAAGTCGGCCTCGACCGGGCACGGGGCGAGCAGCGTCACCTCGACGGGGCCGCGCTCCCCCAGGCGTTCGGCGAGGGAGCCGGCCAGATAGCCGCCGTTGGCGCTGTCCGGCGGCCCGCAGAAGCGGCGGGGGATCCGAAGGCTCTCCATGGAGCCAGGGAGCATACCGTGGGCACGGGCACGACCGATGGCGGGCGACGGCTCGGCCCGGCGCCGGCTCCACCCCAACTTCAGCTCCGTGCCCTACTCTCCGCGGGCTCATGGATGGGACGCCCGACAGCGATTCTCCCGCCACTCCCCCCCGCGTGGGCGCGTGGCTGGCCGGCATCCTGATCCTGGCCGCGGTCGTGCGGGTGCTGCGCTGGCAGGCCGTGGCGGTGATGTTCAACGATGGCCCCCTGTTCCTTGCGCTCGCCGAGGCCATCGCCGACGGCAACATCGAGCAGGCGCTGAGCCACCCCTTCCACCCGCTCTACCCCGCCATGGTCGGCCCCCTGCACGCCCTGGGCCTGGGTTGGGAGACGGCCGCCGTCGCCGTCTCGGTGCTGTGCGGCACCGCGGCGGTGGGCGTGCTCTTTCTCATCGTCCGCGCCCTGCACGGGAGCCAGAGCGCGCTCATCGCCGCCACGCTCCTCGCCGTGCATCCGGGCGCGATCGAATACACGGGCGACATCCAGAGCGAGGCGACCTATCTGCTGGCGCTGCTCGCCGCCGTCCTGTGCCTCTGGTACGCGCTCAGCGAGCAGCGCGTGGGTCTGGCCTTCCTGGGTGGCCTGGTCTCGGGGCTGGCCTACCTGGCCCGGCCCGAGGGCATCGGGGCGGGCCTCGCCGTCGGCGCCCTGATCCTCTTCGAGGCGGTGCGAGGTCGGATCCCGTGGCGACGGGCCCTCTCCCTGGGCATGGCCATCGGGGTCGGCACGGCGTTGGTCGCGATCCCCTACCTGATCTTCCTGCGGGTCGAGCTCGGCGAGTGGATGCTCACCCAGAAGAAGTCGGTGGCGGTCATGGGCGGCCTCGAAGCGCCTCCCCGCGACGGGCCGGAGCCGATCCTCCCGGAGATCCAGCGGGCGGGACGGCCGGCCGAGCGGCGGGTGAAGCGCCGCTTGCTGCCGGGCCGCGAGCCGACACCCGAGCCGACGCGCCCGCCTGCGGCAGAGAGGGCGTCCGAAGCGGCCTTCGACGTCGTCCGCACCCACCTGCGCTCCCTGCGCTACGAGGGCTTCACCTTCTTCTTGCTGGGTGCGTTCCTGCTGGGTCTCCGCCCGGTCGGCCTGCGGGGTCGCTTCGTCGGGAGCATCGTCGGCCTCTATGCCGTGGTGCTCTTCGCCCTGGCAATGAACGTGGGCTACGTGAGCGGTCGCCACGCGCTGCCCGCGCTCACCCTGGCGATGGGTTATGTCGCCGACGGCGTGCTGGCCCTGGCCAGCCGGGTCGGACGTCGAACCGGCAGCTCGGGTCGACGCGCCGCCCTCGCCGTCGCCATCCTGCTCTTCGCCGGCATCGGCCTCGGCAAGGCCCTGCGACCCGACCGCGCCGACAGTGCGGCCCAGCGTGACGCCGCGCGGTGGATGGCCGAACGCGACATCGAAGTCCGCGGTCTCGCGGCGCGCAAGCGCCGCATCGCGTACTACGCGGGCGTGCCCCACGTCAAGATCGACCGCTGGGCCCACTCGGCGCACAGGCTGTGGATGAACGGCGCCTCCCACGTGATCCTGAGCGACGACCCCGACCACTACCCCATGCTCCAGCTCACCCTGCCCCGCGACGCCAGGCTGATCCACCTCGTCCGCGACCCGGAACCGGGTGCGCGGGTCTACGAGCTGCGGGTGCCGCCGCTGTTCAAGAACGAGGCGTACCGCAGACGCACCCTCAAGCCCGACGATCCGCTCCACTAGCCCGCAGGAACGGGTCCGATGCGCTCCCCTGCTCGTCCGGTCCAGCGGAGCGAGATCCGGAAAGTCGAGGCGGATTCGACGTCTGCCGCCCCCCCGACACGCCACCCCGCGAAGGCTCGCCGGGCGCAGGGCCGCGCGAACCGGGTGGTCGCCGGAGGGTTGATGAGGGCAGGGCTTCCGGGGTGTCAAAGGCGACGACCGTAGGGGTCCTCCGCCCGGGCCTGCGAGGTCGCCGGGTGCCTCGTCGCGGCTCCTGCCCGGTGCGGGCATGCGGCAGGGTTGAGCAGGATCTCTTTCGCCATCCCCGCGTGTGCTCGCCGGACACGAGGCGCTGCGAGCACGGTGTTCGCCGGAAGGTTGGTGAGGGAAAAGGGCCTTGGTGCGGGGTGCACCGGCCGGGGAGCCGGG
>NYZB01000214.1 GCA_002687015.1 Deltaproteobacteria bacterium | reverse complement strand
GGCCACCGGGACGTCGCCGCCGACGAACACGTCGACCTCCTCGATCACGCAGGGGATCGGCTGGTGGGGGACGGCGAACATCGTGGCGTACTTGGCGTGGGAGTGGATCACGGCGCCAATGTCGTCGTGGGCGCGCAGGCAGGCCAGGTGGAGGGCCTTCTCGGTGGTGGGCGCTCGCTCCCCTTCGAGGACCTTGCCTTCCAGGTCGATCACGGCGAGGTCTTCCGCCGTCATCAGCTCGTAGTCGATCGAGGAAGGGCTCATCAGGACATTCCCGTCGGGCAGACGCGTCGACAGGTTGCCGGCGGTTCCCTCGACGAGGCCCGCGTGCAGCAGCTGACGGGCCGTCGCGAGGAGCTCTTCCCTGATCTCCCGATGGTCGTTCATGGCGGGGGATCATAGCCCGAAGGAGGCGACCGAGAACGCTCAGCGCGAGAAGGTGTTGCAGACCTCCGGGTCGCCGCTCTGCAGCCCCCGGCGGAACCAGCGCATGCGCTGCTCGGAGGAGCCATGGGTGAAGGCCTCGGGCTGGACCCGCCCGGTCGACATCTCCTGGATCCGGTCGTCTCCGATCGCCGCCGCCGCCCGCAGCGCCTCCTCGACGTCGCCCTCCTCGAGGAGGTTGCGTTCGGCCGTGGAGTGCCCCCACACCCCCGCCAGGCAGTCGGCCTGGAGCTCCATGCGGACCTGGACCTCGTTGCGCTGGCCCGGGCGCTGCTGCTGGGCCCGGCGCACCTTGCGCTCGACGCCGATCAGGGTCTGGACGTGGTGGCCCACCTCGTGGGCGAGCACGTAGGCCTGGGCGAAATCCCCGGGTGCACCGAAGCGTCGGCGCAGCTCGTCGTAGAAGCCGAGGTCGATGTAGACCTTCTGGTCCGCCGGGCAGTAGAAGGGGCCCATGGCCGATTGGGCCAGGCCGCAGCCCGAGCGCACGGCGCCCCGGAACAGGACCAGCTTGGCCTCCCGGTAGCCGGGCAGGATGCGCGTCCAGGTGGCCTGCAGGTCGTCGAGCACGAAGGACACGAACTCGACCATCTCGTCCTCGGCGGCAGTGGAGCTGACGCGACCGCCGCGCGGGCCGGCCATGACGTCGGGTCCACCCGGGACCTGGATCTGTCCGGGCCCACCTTCGCCGAGCACCAGACCGGGCTGGTCGCGCAGCACGAACAAGAGGAGCAGGAGCAGCAGGACGCCGCCCAACCCCATTCCCTTGCCGCCGCGGCTCCGGGGCAGGGGGATCCGCATGCGGCCCCCGCCAAGACCGCCCCCGAAGCCCCCGCGCGGCCTCTCGCCGCGCCGGTCCTCGACGTTTCGACTCCGTCCACCTCGCCGCCAGCGCATGGCTTCCTCCAGTCGCCCATGGTACCTCGCTCGCGCTCTTCGCTGCGAAATGCGAGCTGTGCCAACCTGACACGATGCCCAGGACATCCGCCAACGGCGTCGAGATCGACTACGAGGTGTTCGGCCTTCCCGCGGACCGACCCCTGTTCCTGCTGCGGGGCCTCGGAACCCAGCGCATCCAGTGGCACCCCGGGTTCTGCCAACGGCTGGTGCAGGCCGGGCACCGACTCGTCGTCTTCGACAATCGGGATGCCGGTCTCTCGACCCATCTGCACGGCGCTGGACGCCCCGACCTGGCCCGCTTGTTCGAGGCCCAGAAGGCCGGGCAAACGCCCGAAGTGCCCTACACCCTGGACGACATGGCCGACGACGTCGTCGGCTTGATGGATGCCCTCGCTCTGGAGAGTGCCCACGTGGCGGGTATCTCGATGGGCGGCATGATCACCCAGACGCTCGGCTACCGGCATCCCGACCGCGTGCGCAGCCTGGTCTCGATCATGTCGAGCACGGGCAATCCCGCGCTGCCGCCGCCGACCCGGGAGGCGATGGAGGCCCTGATGACGCCGTCACCGGCCGAACGCGGGGCCTACATCGACCATTCCCTCCACACGGCTCGCGTGATCGGAAGCCCCGGTTACCCCCTGGACGACGAAGCCCATCGCGAGCTGGCCGGGCGCTGCTTCGACCGCTCCTTCGACCCCGGTGGTGTGGCCCGTCAGTTTGCCGCCATCCAGGCCCACGGCGATCGCCGGCCCGGGCTCCGCAGGGTCGCCGCGCCGACGCTCGTGATCCACGGTCTGGGAGATCCACTGGTCTCCCTCGAGGGCGGGCGGGACACGGCCCAGGCGATCCCCGGCGCGGAGCTCGTCGAGATTCCGGGCATGGGTCACGACCTGCCGCCCGGGCTCTTCGGGACTCTCGCCGACGCGATCTCGGCCCACACGGAAAAGGCCGAGGCGGGGCGGGCCTAGCTAGGGGAGCTCGATGTCGACCTCATCGCTCTCCGCCCATCCGTAGCGGACGGCCTTGGCGGTGATCTCCGCTCCTGCGCCGACGGGGATGGGCCCGGTGTAGAGGCGCCATGGGCCGCCGTCGATCCGATAGCCGATCGATGCGCCCGCGCTGGCCGAAGAGAGGCCGACGCGGCCCGGGCTCTGCTCGTGGCGGGGAGCGGCGGTGACGGGCTGCTCCCCGCCTGGCCAGAAGCGTTTCCGAAGCTCCTCTTCTTCCAGGAGCCCCAGGTCTCCGGACGCTTCGAGCCAACGGTCGAGCTCGCGCCGCATCGTCGCCAGACGATCGGCGTGCGCCGGGTCGCCCGCGAGGTTGCGCACCTGGTGCGGGTCGTCGCGGGTGTCGAAGAGCTCCTCGGCGTCGCGCGTCTCGCGGAACCAGAGCGCCGGGGGGCCCGTCAAGGCGCCGGCCTCGTGGAGGCGTTGGAGCTCCACCATCATGGGCAGCTGGTTGCGGTACTCGATCGGCAGCACGTAGGGCTGGTCGGGTATCAGGTGCCGGACGTACAGGAAGTCCCGGTCGCGAACCGAGCGCACCCGGTCCCGATGAGCATCCATGCGGTCCCTCGCAGCGTAGACGTAGCCCGGTTCGGACTCCTTGTCCGGGCCGAGGAAGACCCGGCCCTGCACGTGGTCGGGCACCGGCAGTCCGGCGGCCCGTAGGAGGGTCGGGGCGAAGTCGACGCCGCTCACCAGCTCCGCCTCCACGCTTCCCGCGTCGGTGACGCCGGGCCATCGCACGATCAGGGGAATCCGGGTTCCCGAGTCGTAGGGCCAGCGCTTGCCCCGCGGCAGGCCGTCGCCGTGATCGGTCGTGAAGATCACGAGGGTGCGGTCGGCGAGGCCGTCTTCTTCGAGCTTCGCCAGGAGCTCCCCGACCTGTGCGTCCATCGCCTCGATGTTGTTGTACAAGCGCGCGAGGTCCTCTCGAACCACGGGGTTGTCGGGGTAGTAGGGCGGGATCGGCACCGTCCTCGGATCGGTCTCGCCGATCCACTGCCAGCGGGTCCAGAGCCGCATCGGCAGGGTCAGGGTCTCCATCAGGCCCGGAGGCCAGGTCATGATCGGCCAGAGCTGGCCCTCGTGGGTGATGCCGAGGGTCATGTAGGCGAAGAAGGGCTGGTCTTCGGCACGCCCGCGCCAATTGCTCCCAGAGGTGTCGTCCCAGATGGTGAAAGGGCCACCGAAGGCGCCCTGCAGCGTCGTGCTCATCTGGTAGTCGGTCTTGCCGGCGTTCACCGTGTAGTAGCCCGCCGCGCGCAGCAGCTCCGGAAAGGCCTTCATGTCCGGAGGTGGCACGGCCAGGTAGCCGCCCCGGTAGGTGCGCATGTGCCCGGCGCCCCAGGTGTTCTGGTGGACGCCCATGATGATGGCCGCCCGGCTCGGTGCGCAGACGCCCGCGGTCGTGAAGGCCCGCTCGTAGAGCACGCCCTCGCGGGCCAGGCGATCGATGTTCGGGGTCTTCGCGATCGGGTCGCCGTAGGCGCCCAACCTCGGACCCAGATCCTCGGCCATGATCAGGAGGATGTTCGGAGGCGGCTCCTCGGCACCGGCATCCAGCGGCAGGAGGAGCGCCAGCAGGGCTACCAGGGCCAGCTCGGGGCGATGACGACGACTCACGCGGGTTCCTCCCGCGCGCAAGGGTGCCCCCACGTCCCCGCGCTTGCCAGCGGCGCCAGAACGCGGTGCCATGGCGGGATGACACCGAAGCCCCGGCACGGCGCCTTGCTCCTCCTCGTGACCCTGGTCCTCGCGCCGGCGATCCCCGCCCGGGACATGGCAGGCGTGGAGATCACGACGGTACCCGTCGCTCCCGGTCTCCACATGCTCGTCGGCCGCGGTGGCAACATCGCCGTGCTCCACGGGCCCGACGGGGTCCTGCTCGTGGACGACCAGTACGCGCCGCTCACCGACAAGATCCGCGCCGCGGTGACCGCCCTGCATCCGGGGCCGATCCGCTTCGTGGTCAACACGCACTGGCACGGGGACCACACGGGAGGCAACGAGAACCTGGGGGGCAGCGGAGCCGTCATCGTCGCCCACGACAAGGTGCGGGAACGCATGAGCGTGGAGCAGGTGATGCGAATCCGCGGCCAGGCCGTGCCCGCATCGCCCGCACTCGCTCTTCCGGTGATCACGTTTCGCGAAGAAGTGGGCTTCCACATGAACGGCGTGCGGGTCCAGGTCCAGCACGTCGCTGCCGCACACACCGATGGCGACGCGATCCTCTGGTTCGAAGGGCGCGACGCCGTGCACATGGGCGACACCTACTTCAACGGGATGTACCCCTTCATCGACGTGGACAGCGGCGGTGGAGTGAACGGCATGATCGATGCGGTGAACGGCGTCCTGGCCCGTGCAAGTGACGCGACCAGGATCATTCCCGGCCACGGTCCACTGTCGAGGCGTGAGGAGCTCGAGACCTACCGCGACATGCTCGTCGCGGTGCGCGACCGCGTGAGCCAGGGGCTCGCCCAGGGTCGCAGCATCGACGAGATCGTCGCCGGGAAGCCCACCGCCGATCTCGACGCCACCTGGGGCGGAGGCTTCATGAAGGCCGACGACTTCCTGCGCCTCGTGGCGGCCGGCCTCCGCTGAGGTGGCGACGGCTTCCCTGGTCCTGCGGGCCGGCCCCGCGGCGCGGCGCCGCCTCGAGCAGCAGGGCTTCCAGCCCGACGCCTTCTCGACCCTCGTCGGCGCCTCGGGGGGGCCGAAGTGGTTGGTGCTGAGTCAGCTCGATCGGATCCTGGTCCGGCGTCTCCTCGCGCCGCGCACGCGGCCGCTGGATCTCCTGGGCTCCAGCATCGGGACCTTCCGTCACGCCGCCTTCGCCCAGCGCGACCCCCACGCGGCACTCGCCCGACTCGAGGAATCCTACATCGAGCAGAGCTACCGGGAGGGCAGGCGGCCGAGCCCCGAAGAGGTGAGCAGCGAGACGCGTCGGATCCACCTGGCGATGCTCGGCGAGGACGGTGCGCGGGAGATCGTCGAGAATCCGCTCCTGCGCAGCCATGTCGTCACCGCGCGCCTGCGTGGCCGGGAGGCGGATCGCGGGATGGCCTTCCGGCTCGGGCTCGGCGCCGCCGCCCTCGCCAATGCGCTCTCGCGGAGGCTTCTGGCCGGGTTCTTCGAACGGGTGGTCTTCGCATCGCCCGGAGGCGGGCTGAAGATGGGTGGCCAGAGCACGCCCCTGACCGCCGACAACCTCGGCGACGCGATCCTCGCGAGCGGCTCGATCCCTCTCGTGATGGCGGGGGTTCCGCGGCCCCCGGGCGCACCCCGCGGCACCTACTTCGACGGCGGCATCATCGACTACCACTTCGACTTCGAGTTCACGCGGGCGACCGGCGGCGATGGGCTCGTGCTCTTTCCCCACTTCTTCGATCGCATCACGCCCGGCTGGTTCGACAAGCCGCTGCGCTGGCGCCGGCCGCGGGCCAGCGCCCTCGACCGGGTGGTCCTGCTGGCGCCCTCCGACGCCTTCGTGGCCTCGCTGCCAGGCGGCAAGGTGCCCGATCGGCGGGACTTCGAGGCACTGCGCACCGCCGAGCGCCAGCGGCGCTGGCGCGAGGTGGTGGCCCGCTGTGAGAGCCTCGTCTCCGAGCTCGAAGCGTTGCTCGAGGATCCCTCGGGCCGGGCGCAGCCCTTCATCGTTTGACATCGTGACAGTGGAAATGCCACTATCTGGGTCCCGCTCAGGAGGCCCCATGTCGACGACACCCCTTCGCATCCTCGGCGCACCCGGCTCCCCCTACAGCCGCAAGCTTCGCGCGGTGCTCCGCTACCGCCGTATCCCCCACACCTGGAAGACCGTTCGCGGCCCGGGCGACCCGGACATTCCCAAGGTGCCGGTGCACCTGATGCCGATCCTGGTCTTTCCCGGCGAGGAGGGTGGCGAGGACCGCGCGGCCATCGACACCAGCCCGCTGATCCGTGAGCTCGAGGGCCGCTACGAGGGCCGCAGTGTGGTCCCGACGGATCCGGTGCTGGCCTTCCTCGACGCGCTGATCGAGGACTACGGCGACGAGTGGGTCACGAAGATGATGTTCCACTACCGCTGGTCCTATGCGCCCGACATCGAGAAGGCGGGAGCGCTGCTGCCCCGGTGGGGCCACATCGACGTGCCCGACAGCAAGATCGCCCCCATGTCGAAGATGATCTGCGAACGCCAGATCGAGCGGCTCTGGGTGGTCGGCTCCAACGAAACGACGGGTCCCGTGATCGAGGCCAGCTATCGGCGCTTCCTGCGCCTGCTCGACGCCCGGCTGACCGAGCAGCCCTACGTGCTCGGGCAGCGACCGGCTTCCGCGGACTTCGCGCTCTTCGGCCAGCTCACCCAGCTGGTGCTCGTCGATCCCACCCCCGCCGCGATCGCGCTCGAGGAGTCGCCGCGCGTGTGCGCCTGGGTGGAGGTGACCGAGGACCTCTCGGGCATCGCGGCGGAAGAGGAAGGCTGGATTCGGCGGGACGACGTCCCGGAGACGCTTCGGGCCCTGCTGACGGAGATCGGCCGGGGGTACGTGCCCTTCATGCTCGCCAATGCCGCGGCGCTCACGAGCGGCGCCGAGAAGGTCGAGTGCGAGGTCGACGGGCAGCGCTGGGTCCAGAAGCCCTTCCCCTACCAGGGCAAGTGCCTGGGCTGGCTGCGCGAGCACTTCGCCTCTCTCTCCGACCAGGACAGGCGCGCGGCTCTCGACATCCTGGAGGGTACGGGCTGCGAGGCGCTCGTCGCCTGAGCTCCGGGAGGCTCCCACCCATGACTGCACGACTCGCCGGCAAGCGGGCCATCGTGACCGGGGCCGGAAGCGGCATCGGACGCGCCACGTCGATCCGCTTTGCGGAGGAGGGCGCCCTGGTGCTCGCCGCCGACCTGAACGAGGCGGGGCTCGCCGAGACCGCCGAAGCCATCGAGAAGGCCGGCGGCCGGGTCCGAAGCGCCGCCTGCGACGTCTCCGACGAGGCCACCGTCGAGGGCCTGGTCGCCGACTGCGTGGCCGAGCTCGGCGGGCTCGAGGTGATCTACGCGAACGCCGGGATCGGCGGCGGGATGGAGCCCTTGCTGGACCTCCGGGCCGCGGACTGGGAGCCGGTGCTGCGGGTGAACCTGATCGGTCCCTTCCTGGCGGTGAAGCACGGTGCCCGGCACATGAAGGAGCACGGGGGCGGGTCGATCCTCTGTACGGCCTCGGTGGCCGCACTCCGCTCGGGGGCCGGTCCGACGCCCTACAGCGCGAGCAAGGCAGGTGTCGTGAGCCTCGTGCAGACGGCGGCCTATCAGCTCTCGGGTACGGGAGTGCGGGTCAACGCAATCTGCCCCGGGTTGATCGAGACCGGCATGACCAGGCCGATGTTCGACGCCGCCCGCGCCGCGGGCAAGGAGAGCCGGATCGGCCAGCTCAACCCGCTCAAGCGCTACGGCGCACCCGTCGAGATCGCCAACATGGCGGTCTTCCTGGCCAGCGACGAGAGCAGCTACGTGAACGGGCAGGCCCTGGCCGTCGATGGCGGGCTGTCCAGCTCCCATCCCTACGTCCCGGGTCGCATCGCCTAGGCGCGGGTTCCCTACGTCCCGGGTCGCATCGCCTAGGCGCGGGTTCACCTCGCAGGGGAGCGCCCTGCACCCGCCCCGTCCGCCGTCGGGGTGGAGTAGGTGAAGCTCCGCACGACCTCGCCCTCGAAGGGCGTGCCGGCCACCTCGACGTAGGGGTAGACGAAGTAGTTGAGCGCTGGTCCGCGGTGGTCCCTGCCCAGTCGGAGATCGCGTCCGGTGGTGAAGTGGATGCGGTCCGGCGGATGGGTGCCGTAGTAGAGCTCGCGTTTCTCCGGGTCCTTCGAGGCCTCGGAGGCATCGATGGGGACCCAGCCGCTGCCCGGGAGGTAGAAGTTCACCCAGCAGTGGTAGCCGCCGATCGAGCCAGCCGGTTGCGAGCCCGGCACGGGGAATCCGATCTCGAAGCGCGCGGGGATGCCCTCGCTGCGCGCGAGGATGCCCTCGCTGCGCGCGAGGGAGATGAAGAGGGCGTGGAAGTCGGTGCAGTTGCCGTAACGCTCGTTGCAAGCCCAGAAGGTATCGCCGTGGCCCCAACCCGTTCCGATCTTCTTGTACTCCACATTGTCGACGACCCAGTCGTAGATGGCGCGGGCGGTATCGCTGGCCTTCTCGCTGGGCCGCGCTGCGCGGATCTCTGCGAGGATGGGTTCCAGGATCGGATCCCCGACGGCCACTCTCGCGTTGGGTGCGAGGAAGGCGGCCCATCGTTCCCGTTCTTCCACCGAGAGCGCGCGGTCTGCCTGGGGTCGGACGCTGTGGGTCTTCCGTACCACCGTCGAGTCGATGGTGATGCGGATCGGCGCTCCATCGGAGACGGGCAGCCTCCCGTGCCAGTAGCGATTGCCATGGGTCGGCTCGATCTCCACGCTGCCCGGGATCGATGCCTCGATCCGGGTCTCCAGGACCTGCTGTTGCCCGGTCTCGGCGGGCAGGGGCACGAACACGTGGACCGGCCCCAGGCCTGCTTCGACCGGTCCGACGCTCGTCTCGTACCGGAACGAGAAGCGCCGCCCCTCGTCTCCGAAGGCCGGCGCCGCACACAGCAGGAGAGCGGCTGCGAAGGCCGCTGCGCGCTGGATCAAGGGATGGCATCGAGCGCCTCCCGCAGGAACTCCGAATCCACCCATACGTGGAAGTCCTCTCGGACGTCGGCGAAGCGGACGACTCCGCCCCGATCGATCAGGAAGGTGGCGGGATGCGGAACGCCCTCTTCGATGGCCTCCGGGTCTTCGCGTCGCACACCGAGCTGGTCCACCGCCTGGCTGCCGGGGTCCACCGCAAAGAGGATGCGATCGCGCATGCCGAAGCTCTCGACGAAGCGCGTGGACTTGTCGTTCCACTGGTTGTCCGGAATCACGTAGACGATCTTGAGGTCGGGCACCTCGTCGAAGGTCTTCCGCAGCTCCACGAGCCGCGCCTTGGTGTAGGGTCACCAGTCCACGCTCCTCTCCAGGGTGATCAGCACCCGGTGGCCCTGGAGGGTCTCCCAGGGGATCGCCTCGCCCTCGAGGTCGCGCAGGGCGAGAGGAGGCATCGGCTGGCCCACGAAGGGCCCGGCGCCGGCCGCCTCCATGCGTGCGGCCGCCTCGGTCCCACGGCGGCCCAGGCTCGTGCCGGGCAGCACCCAGGTCAAGGCCAGCAGGCCGAGGATGACGAGGGTGCCGAGCCAGCGGAGCATGGCCTCTCCTACACCGCGCTCTTGGCGGGGCGGGTCCAGAGTAGCGCCAGCGCCAGCAGCAGGAAGACTGCGGCTTCCGCCCGCGGGAGGTTGCCCAGGGCGTGGTAGTCGCCGACCAGCCACACCATCAACCGGTAGACCGCGTTCAGCACCAGGGCGACGGCGGTCCAGGTGCCGATCCAGGGCGCGGCGCGGGCATCGCGCGCGGCGCCGAGCAGGCAGCCGCCCCATGCGACCAGGCAGCAGCCGGTGAAGGCGACGAAGTAGATGCCGTTCACGCCGACGGGAAGCGGCTCGCCCAGGCCCGGGCTGTTCGGCATCTGGAACTGGAAGAACGATGCGAAGAAGGCGAGGCCGCCGAGGAGCATGCCGAGGCCCAGGGCTCCGCACAGGATCCGGTAGGTCGCCGCCACGCGCCCGTTGTACCACAGGACGCGCGAGCTGGCGCGTCAGTTCGGGCCCGTCAGACCGCCCGCCCGGCGCAGGATGTCGCGGTGGATCTCCACCGCCTCGGCCAGCGCGTCGATGGCGATCCGCTCGTCCGTGCCGTGGATTCCGGTGATCTGGTCCCGCGAGATGCGCGCGCCGATGAAGCGATAGCTGTCGGCGGCGATGTCCGCGAAGTGCCGGGTATCGGTCGCGCCGAGCAGCATGCCCGGCACCACCACCGCATCCGGGTGCACGCTGCGGATCGCCTCGGACAGCACGGCGTAGCCAGGGGCATCGACCCTCCCGGGCCGCGGCGCGCTCGACCAGGTGTCCGAGCTGATCTCGATCTCGGGGTCGTCGATCACCTTGCGGACGTGGGCGAGGACGTCATCCGGTGTCTCTCCGGGAAGGATGCGGAAGTTCACCGTCGCTGTGGCCCGCTTCGGCACCACGTTCTCCTTCACTCCGCCGTGGATCATCGTGGCCGCCGTGGTCGTGCGCAGCATCGCCGCCTGGAAGGGGTCTCGGGCCATGCGGCGTTTCAGCACTCCCCCCGTCAGCCACAGGTTGCGCAGCGCCAGCCGCCGGCCCAGGGGGACGTGGGGTGCCAGTGCGGCGAAGAGGTCGCGCACCGGGGTGGAGATCCGCAAGGGCAGGGGGTTCGCCTCCAGCCGATGGATGGCCGAGGCCAGCTTGCCCACCGCCGTGTGCGGAGGCGGGGTGGAGGAGTGACCGCCCTCGCTCGTCGCGCTCAGGTGGATCGTGAAGTAGGTCTTCTCTGCGGTGTTGATCTGCGCCACCAGCTTGCCGGGCACCAGGCCCAGGTCGCCGCTGATCATGCCCCCCTCGTCGACGAGGAAGGAAACACGCGTGCCCCGCTCCCGCAGGGTGCGGGCCAGCTCTGCCGCACCGGCCTCCCCGCCGATCTCCTCGTCGTGTCCGAAGGCGAAGATCAGGCCCCGCTCGGGGACGAAGCCCTCCGCGAGCAGGAGCTCGGCCGCCTCGAGCCAGGCGATGACCCCGTTCTTCACGTCGAGGGATCCACGGCCCCACACGAAGCCGTCGTGGATCACCCCGCCGAAGGGGGGGTGGGTCCAGCCCTCGAGGGCTTCCTCCTCGACCGGCACGACGTCGAGATGGGACATGAAGAGTGCGGGATCGAGCTTCGCATCGCGGCCGGGCCAGGAGATGAGCAGGCTGTAGCCATTCACCCTCTCCACCTTCAGTCGTTCGTGGACGCGCGGATAGGCGAGCGCGAGGTGGGCGATGAGCCCGTCGAAGGGAGCGCCCTCGAAGGCAGCGGGGTCCTGATGGCTCACGGTGGGGAAGCGGATGGCCTGGGCCAGCCGCTCCGCAACGCCGTTGACATCGACAATGGGCTGGGCGGCCGCAGGTGCGAGCCCGACCAGGGTGACGAAGACGACGGCGGCGATGCGGTGCATGGAGACCCTCCTCGGGGCCCGATACTACGTGAAGTCAGGGACCTGGCGTTACCCTGCCTCCCCGAGCGCCCCCCGGCCCGCCTTCGTTCCGCCGCCCATGAAGGGCAGGAAGCGATCCCTTGCGATCCGGGGCCGAGCTCAGGCTTCGGGCCCCTTCTTGCGGGCCTGCCGAGACCGGTGGCCTAGGGGTTGATCTCCGGGTTCCCGATGGAGAGCGGTGTCTTCGCGTTGATGCCGCTCCCCGAGATGAAGACCACGAACTCGCCGCGTCCGGCGGGGACGTTGTTCTCGGTGAGGAACTTGGCGTCGACGGTGACGATGCAGGGAATGCAATTCGTCGACGGCAGCTCCAGGTAGGTGCCGGAGAGCTGGTAGCGGGCATTCGGCCCCTGGCTCTGATGGAAGCCCTTCGTGACGGAGAATCCGGGTGCGGCCGCGGTGGTCAGGAAGGTGAGGGAGTTGAAGTTCCAGAAGTTGAAGGTCACGTCCTGCCTGGCGAAGTCCAGGACGAGCTCGCCATCGAAGACGCCCGTGTGGGGCAGCTCGAGGAGCACGCCCGGCTGGTGCCAGCGGAAGGTGCCCTGGAAGATGTCGGCGTACTGGATCAGATCCTGCACCTTCGTGAAGCCGTCCGGAAAGCCCGTCGCGCTCGTGAACGCGCCGGGAACGAACTGGGCGAATTCCATCTCGTCGGGTGTCTGCAGGAGGGAGGGGTCGAGCTCCTCGAGCTCCTGCGCCTTGTTCGCCACCTGCACGGGTGCCTGTCCAGCCACCCGGCCCTCCATGCGAACGGCTCCGGCAGCATGGGCGGGGTCGTGGGGGCCCGCATGGGGCGGAAGGCCGGGCCGGCCAGCGGGCCGGCCGGGCCCGGGCCCGGGCGGGCCCAGCGAGGGCGGACCGAAGTCGGGGCCTATGTCGAAGGCGGGGGAGGGCGGACCGGTGCCCGCGATCCGCACGGCCCACCCCGGCGTGACCAGCTCTTCGCTGCCCCCGGGGCTGCGCACGATCAGGCCGCCGGGCCGTTCATCGGCGTCGTTGAAGGGGCCCGGGCCGAGCAGGGCGACGACGCTCTCGTCGTCGCCGACCTGGGCGCCGCCGATCGTGCCCCGGATTCCGATGCTGCCGACCGGCAGCTTCAAGTTGACGTTCTCGGGCTCGTCGCGAGCGACCTTGCCCGTGACGAAGCGGAAGACGCCCTTGGCGAGGCGCACGTCCACCCGTCCTCCCGCGGCTTCCGGGTCGTAGACGAACTCGTCGATCACCATCCGGCTATCCGGGCCCAGCGTGAAGACGGTCTCATCGAGCAGGAGTACCTGCATTCCGGCATCCGGCCCGGTGTGAATCACGTCGCCCAGGTGGATCCGGTCGCCGCTCGCGACCGCGATGCCCACCTGGGGCGCGCGGTCCAGGAGCACCGAGCCCCGTACCGCGGCGGCGACTCCGGCCTGTACGGCGGCCTGGGCCGAGGCGGCCAGGAGGAGCAGGAGGAGGGCCAGGGTCGAGAAGCGAAGTCTCATGATTGGAGAACCACCAGGAGAACGGAGGTGTGCGGGCTGTCGAAGTTCCCGGTCTCTCCGAGAGCTCGTGAAGGGAGCCGCCGCCGCACGGCCGATGCGAAGTGCCTCTCGGCGCGACCCATCTCAGAACTCCCACCGCTTGGTGAAGAGGAAGCCCAACTTGAGGTTGTCGTAGGTGAAGTTCGGGATGTTCGAGGACACCCAGAGATATTCGGAGGAGAGCGAGAACACCACGTCGCCCACAGCGCCGCCCAGCAGCCCCGCCGTCAGGAAGGAGAGGGGGCGCCGTAGAGGAGCCGGGTCCGCACCACCGCCTCGCGGCGGATCTTGGTGCTGATGAAGGTCTGGGCGTCCTTGTAGCGGTTCCAGTCGAGGGTCGCGCCGCCGAGCACGAATTGCCCGCCGCCGGGCAGCCAGGTGTGTCGAAGGCCGGCCGTCGGTCCGTAGTAGCTGTAGAAACGCCGGTCCGCCGACCGGCTGCGGCCGCCCACCGCCAGGGCCGTCTGGTGACTCGGCGACCAGGTGTAGAGGAACTCGCCGCCCAGGGTGGTCTCGAAGCCGGTCCGCCAGTAGGCGCGCGGCGAGTCCGGGATGCCGTCGTAGTCGAAGTACTCGATTCGGGCCAGGGCGCGAGCATGCGCGCGCGGCGCGATGCGCCCCTCGGCTCGGATCTCTCCGGCCACGTTGCGCACGAACTTCTCGGAGGAGAGGTCCACGAGCCCGGAGCTCAGCTGGAAGGTCCAGTCGACGGGCTGGGTGCGATAGCGAAGGCCGACATCGGCCGTGCCCGAGCGCACGTCGAAGCGGTCGAGGCGCTCCTGCTCCGCGTTGTAGAAAGTGAAGACGCCGAAGAGGGTGTGCTGCTCCTGGGCCCCGACCTTGCGTTCCAGGGCGAGCTCGCCGATGCCCAGATAGGCGTAGTCGTCGTCCTCCCGAGCGTCGTCTCCCAGCTCGAAGCGGAAGTCACGCACCAGGAGGCTGTTCGACCGGGGCGCGGAGTTGCGGTTGCTGTCGTACTGGGCCCCCGCCGAGAGCGAGAAGGAGCCACGCGTGCGCCGTTGGCGGCGATCGATGCGCCGGGCGTACTCCGCGGCCGTAGCCGCGAGCTCGGCGTCCAGCTCGGCGCTGCGCACCCGCTCGAGTGCAGCCTCGGCTCCGTCGAGATCGTCGAGGCGGTAGAGCACGATTGCGTGGAAGAGCTGCACCTTCGGCAGGTCGGGCGCGATCAAGAGGATCCGCTCGAGGGTCGCCGCGGCTCCCTTCAGATCGCCCCGCGCCACCTGCGCATTGGCGTAGCGGTAGTTGAGCTCGAGGTCGTCGGGCGCTGCCAACACGTCCGCGTAGCGGACACCGCCCTCGCCCGAGAGCAGCTGCTCTGCCGCATCCGCGGCCTCGAGGGCCTTGCGGCCGCTCTCGGCGCCGCGTTCGGTCGACTTCCGCTCCTGCTCGGGCTGGAAGACCTGGGCACCAGCTCCTTCCACGCCCACGAGGCCCACGAGAGCCATCAGCCCGATGAGAAATTTCGACCGATCCATGGTGTTCTCCGAGCGGGTTCCGGGCCACGGATCGGCTGACCGGTTCCAGTTCCGGAGAGGGCGTTTCCACCCGAAGTTGCACAATGCTGGAGTGATCACTTCGAGGTTGCGGTGAAGACGCCATCCCAGTGGGCCGGGGGGGGAGCCACCCGATACCGGGCCACGCGCTCTCGATACAGGTCGTAGAGCGGCTCCAGCTCTGGAGCGCGCAGCACGCAGTCCTCGATCCTGTCGAGCACCTCGGCCCACTCCCCGGCCCGGTAGGCCTTCAGCAGGGTCTGGTGATGGTCGCGCAGGTCGACGAAGTCGAGCCTCTGCGCCACGGCGGAATCGCCGAGAAGGCCGTGGATGTGCACCGGCTCCTCCTTGCCCTTCACCCGGATCCGGTCGAGCTCCAGCGTCGCGAAGCCCGGTGCCGCCCGGAGGGTCTCCTCGCCGATCACCACGTCGACGCCGTAGCGCTTGGATTGGCCCTCGAGCCGCGAAGCCAGGTTGACGGCGTCGCCGATCACCGAATAGTCGAAGCGTTGCTCGCTCCCCAGGTTGCCGACGCAGGCGAGTCCGGTGTTCACGCCGACGCCGACCCGGAGAGGCTCGAAGCACGCGCCCTGTTCGGCAGCCTCGCCCGCGAGGCGCTGGTTCAGTTCCTCCACGGCCTCGAGCATGCGAAGCGCCGCTTCGCAGGCCAGCGCCGCATGGCCCTCGACCTCCAGGGGGGCATTCCAGAAGGCCATCACGCAATCGCCCATGTACTTGTCGATGGTGCCCCCGCAATCCAGGATGACCTCGGTGAGGGGAGTGAGCAGCTGGTTGACGAGGCGGGTCAGCGCCTCGGGCTCCAACCGCTCCGAGAGGGTGGTGAAGCCGCGCACGTCGCAGAAGAGGAAGGAGAGCTCGCGCATCTCGCCTCCGAGCTTCAGCTGCTCCGGGTCGGCGGAGAGCTTCTCCACCAGGGCCGGGGCCAGGTAGTGGCCAAAGGCATCTCGTACCTGGCGTTTCTGGGACTCCTCCGAGAGATGACCGAGCACGGAGCTCACCAGGAAGACACCGAAGACGGCCAGGGAGGGAGTCACGGGATCGACGAGCAGAAGGTGCTGGTCGAAGGCCCAGGCGCTGGCGCCGAGCGCCGTCGCGACCGATCCCAGCATCACGAGGGCACCGGCCAGGGCGCTCGAGAAGCGGACCAACAGGATCACCATCAGGCCCAGGAGGCCCGTCATGAGCCACTCGAGACCGAAGATGGCGCCCGGTCGCGAGAGGGAGTGCCCCAGCACCACGTGCTCGGCCAACTCGGCATGGAGCATCACTCCGGGTAGGTACGGATCCAGAGGGGTCGGCCGCTGGTCCCGCAGACCGACGGCACTGGTGCCCACGAAGACCACGGTGCCGGCCAGGCTCTCCTCGGCGACGAGGCCCTCCAGCACCTGCCAGGCCGGCACCACGCGCCTTCCCGGGTCGTCGACGTAGTGGATCCACACGGCCCCGCCCGGATCGGTGGGGATCTTGAAGGCGGGCCGTACGCCGACGTAGGCGAGGCCCAGGTCTTCGTCCGAGTTCGTGGCCTTGGTGACGATCTGGTCTCCACCGATCGCGACCCGCAGCGCTTCGAGGGCGAGGCTGGGGAGCACCCGGTCCTTCATCCGGTAGAGCAGGTTCACGCGCCGGTGGATGCCGTCCGGGTCCGCGGATCCGTTGGCCGAGCCGTTTCCGCTCGCGGCGCCGGCGATGGCCGGCAGGTTTCGCACGGCCGCGGAGAAGCGAGGGACCCGACGCAGGGGGTTGCGCTGCGATGCGAGGTCCTGCCCGACGTGGATCTGGGCCTTGGCCAGGGGCAGGGTCCCGTCCCCGTCTCCCACGAGGAAGAAGCCGGTCACCACGGGGGCCCGCGCGATGCTGGCCGCCAGCCGCCGGTCCGGATCGGGGAGCGCGAGGAGGCCCTCGCGAAGCGCGTCTTCGGTCGCGAGCTCCGGCCAGAGCTCCACCAGGCGCTCCGGGGAGGTCCGGTCGGGCTCGGCAAAGGTGATGTCGAACGCGATGGCGGCGACGCCCCGTTCGTAGAGACGGTCCACCAGCAGGGCCACCTGCGAGCGCGGCCACGGCCACTGGCCGATCCGCGCGAGGCTCTCGTCGTCCAGATCGATCACGCGGACGCCGGCGTCCCGATAGGGCCTCGGGGAGAGGCGCTGGAGCTGATCGAAGGCCTGGTAGCGCAGGTTCACGAGCGCGGTCGGCTGGATCCGGACCAGGGCCAGCACGCCGGCCAGCACGATCAGCGGAACCACGATGCGGGCACCCAGCATGAACTCCCCCACCTCCTCGTCGGAGCCGCGCCAGGCGTGCTTGAGGCAGGGCTATCTTGAATCCATGTCCCAAGCTGGCGGAGGAAGGCGCGATCTGGCGGCCCAGCGCCGGTACTGGCGGCAGGTCCCCAGGCGGCGGCCCCCGGACATCGAGCCGACCGGCCCCGGTGAGGAATCGGTCTGGGAGTACCCGCGGCCGCCCCGGCTCGAAGCCTCCACCCGCAGGGTGCGCGTCGAATTCGCCGGCCGGATCATCGCGGAGAGCCACCGGGCCCTTCGGGTGCTCGAGACCGCCGGAGCACCGGTCTTCTACCTGCCGCCCCTGGACGTCGACCTCGCGATCCTGGAGACGGGACGCCGCGAGTCCCTGTGCGAGTGGAAGGGGCTGGCCCGCTACCACGACGTGCAGGTCGGGGGGCGTCGAGCCGTGGACGCCGCCTGGTCCTACCCGCAGCCCGACCCCTCCTTCGAGCGCTTGCGCGACCACCTGGCCTTCTATCCGGGGCGGGTCGACGCCTGCTACCTGGACGACGAGAGGGTGCGCCCTCAGCCCGGCTCCTTCTACGGGGGCTGGGTCAGCTCGGAGATCAAGGGGCCCTTCAAGGGAATCCCCGGCAGTGAGGACTGGTAGAGTACGCCGATGGCGCACCCCTCTTTGCAGCTCTGGTACGAGTTCGCCAGCACCTACTCCTACCTCGCGGTCGCCCGGATCGAGGCCGTTGCCGAGGCTGCAGGAGTCGATGTCGAGTGGAAGCCCTTCCTGCTCGGGCCGATCCTCCGCGAGCAGGGCATGACCGACTCGCCCTTCAACCTCCATCCCGCAAAGGGCCGCTACATGTGGCGCGACATGGAGAGGCTCTGCGAGGGCCATGGGCTTCCCTTCCGACGTCCCTCGGAGTTCCCGCGAAACGGGTTGTTGGCGGCCCGGGTGGCCCTGGTCGCCCTTCGAGAGGGCTTCGGGCCGGCCTTCAGTCGCTCGGTCTACCACGCCAACTTCGCCGAGGACCGGGACATCGCCGACCCGACGATCGTCGCGGAGTTGGTCGAGGCCCAGGGAGGTCGGGCGGAGCCCGTGCTCTCGGCGGCCGGGTCGCCCGAGATCAAGGAGCAGCTGCGGGAGAACACGCGGGAGGCGAGCGCGGCCGGCGTCTTCGGGGCGCCCAGCCTGCGCGTTGGCGGCGAGCTCTACTGGGGCAACGATCGGCTGGGCGAGGCCATTGCCTGCGCCGCGCTCGGGAGCCCCTGAACCGGAGGCGGCTCCCGAGAGGCGATGACCCGCAGTCAGCCGCCGAGCCCTACGGCGCTTCTGGTACGCTGCGGCGTTCGCTCTCCTCGCGCGCTGGGGTCGGGTCCTTGCTGAGACGAATCGTGGCGGCGTTCTTCCTCCTGCTCTTCCTGGGCTCCGGGGGCGTCGCCCTCTGGGCGTTGCTGCCCGAGAGGGTGCGCTTCGATCGCGAGGCGTTGCTGGAGGCCGCAGCGGCCTACCAGGTGCGGATCGTTCGCGATGCCTGGGGTGTGCCGCACATCCGCGGCAAGCGGGATGCGGACGTCGCCTACGGCCTGGCCTTCGCGCATTCCGAGGACGACTTCCTCACGATCCAGAAGGTCCTTCTCGCGACGCGGGGCACCCTGGCGGCCGTGGACGGGATGGACGCCGCCCCCGTCGACTTCATGGCCCAGTGGATGGGTGTGTGGGAGGCGGTCGAGGCCGGCTACGAGAGCCAGCTCTCTCCGGAGGTTCGGGCCATCTCCGAAGCCTACGCCGCTGGTGTCAACCACTACGCCGCGCTTCACCCCGAGGAGGTCCTCCCGGGCGCCATCCCCGCCCACGGAAAGGACCTGGTGGCCGGGTTCACCCTGAAGATGCCGCTCTTCTACGGTCTCCAGAGCACCCTCCTCGAGCTCTTCGACGAGGAACGGCAACGGGAGCTGGCGCTCGCGCCCAGCGATCGCGCCTTCCACCTGACCGACGAGCCCCAGCCCATCCTCGGCTCGAACGCGGTGGCGGTCGGTCCTGCGCGCTCCGCCGACGGTGCGACCCGCCTGCTCGTGAACTCCCACCAGCCCTACACGGGTCCCGTCGCCTGGTACGAAGTCCGGCTCCAGAGCGAAGAAGGATGGGACGTGGCGGGTGGGGTGTTTCCGGGCTCGCCGGTCATGCTCCACGGCACCAACCGCAACCTGGGGTGGGCCAGCACCGTCAACCAGCCGGATCTGGCCGATGTCTACATCCTCGACGTCGATCCCGACAATCCGAATCGCTACCGCGTCGACGGGACATGGCACGAGCTCGAGGTGGGCCAGGCCAGGTTCTCGGTGCGGCTCTTCGGTCGCTTGCGTTGGACGGTGGGCCGCGAGCTCCTGCGCTCGATGCACGGGCCCGTGATCCGGGCCGATCACGGGACCTACGCCTTGCGCTTCGTCGGCCAGGGCGAGGTGCGGGCGCTCGAGCAGTACTACCGGATGAACAAGGCCAGCAACCTCGAGGAGTGGCAGGCCGCCATGGAGTTGCAGGCCCTTCCCTCGATCAACTTCGTGTACGGCGATCGGGAGGGGAACATCGCCTATGTCTACAATGCCGTGCTCCCGAAGAGAGCGCCCGGATGGGACTGGAAGGCCTACCTGCCCGGCGACCGCAGCGAGCTGATCTGGCAGGAGACGCACAGCTACGCCGAGACGCCCAAGCTCGTGAACCCGCCGTCCCACGTCGTCGCCAGCGCGAACCACGATCCCTTCCGTGCGACGATCGCTCCCCACAATCTTCGCCGCGAGGACTTCCCCGCCAGCCACGGGATCGAGCGGCGCATCACGAACCGGTCCTTGCGCGCCCTCGAGCTCTACGGAAGCGACCCTTCCATCACGCGCGACGAGTTCCGCAGCTACAAGTTCGACAAGCGCTACTCGGAGCAGAGCGCCGCCCACGAGATCGTGGCCGAGGTCCTGGCCGCCGATGCGGCGACCCTTGGCGATGATCCCGACCTCCTGCGCGCCCGGGAGCTACTGGCCGCCTGGGACTTCAGCGCGGAGTTGGAGAGCCGTACGGCTCCGATCGGCATCGTCACCGCGACCCCGGTCATCGTCGCACGCATGCGGGAGCAGCCCGCCGTGTCACCTCTCGACGCCTTCCGCGACGCCGTCGTATCCTTGAAGCGCCACCACGGCCGCCTCGATCCCACCTGGGGCGAAGTCAACCGCTTCCGGCGCGGCAAGCTGGACCTGCCCGCCAACGGCGGGCCGGATGTGCTTCGCGCTCTCGAGTCCTTCGTGCTCGACGAGCAGGGGACCTACGACGTCCACAGCGGGGATAGCCTCGTGATGTTCGTCGAGTGGGACCGCGAGGGTGGGATCGTCGTCGAGACCATCCACCAGTACGGGACCGCCACCCGCGATCCGAGCTCTCCCCACTACGACGACCAGGTGCCGCTCTTCCTCGATGAGCGGACCAAGCGCGTTCCCTGGGATCTCGAGGAAGTGCTGCCGAAAGCGACACGCAACTACTCGCCCGGCCAGTCCGGGTAGAGCCGCCAGGTGGGCTGGGTGCAAGGGCCCAGCCATGTGGGTGGCTTGCCCGATCCCAGGGTGCGGCCGGTCGGTCGATAGAATCGGCCATGTCCTCTCCGAACGTCTTCATCGGGCGCCAGCCCATCGTCGATCGGGCGGAACGAGTGATGGGCTACGAGATCCTCTATCGCTCCTCCGCGACGAGCCACAGGGCCGATTTCGAGAACCAGGACCAGGCGGCTGCCCAGGTCGTCGTCGACAGCTTCATGAACCTCGGCGCGGACTCGGTGCTGGGCGAGGGCATCGGCTTCTTCAACGCGACCGCTGCCGTGCTCGAAGCCGGAGTCATGAAGGTGCTCCCCCCCGATAGGACGGTGGTGGAGATCCTCGAAGACATAAGCCCCAGCCCTCGGCTGGTCCAGATCTGCCGAGACCTGGGCAGGGCCGGTTACACCCTCGCGCTCGACGACTACGTGCCTGGGGATCCGCGCGAGGAACTCCTCGATCTCGTCGACTGGGTGAAGGTCGATCTGCTCGAAACGGATCCCAAGCAGCTCAGGCGTCTCTACCGGGAGCTGCGGCGGGCGGGGCCGAAGCTGCTCGCCGAGAAGGTCTCGAGCTGGGCCGAGTTCGAACGTTGTCGCGCGTTGGGCTTCGACGCCTTCCAGGGCTTCTACTTCGCCCAGGCCGAGATCGTCTCGGGCAAGGCCCCCGAAGCCGAGACCGGCGCGCTGCTCGACCTGATGGGTCGCGTCCAGGGCGATGCGGAGACCCACGAGGTGGCCCAGAAGCTGAAGCAGCACGCCGACCTGAGCCTCGGCCTGGTCCGCATCGCGAACTCCGCCTCGATGGCTCGCGCCCAGAGTCTCTCCAGTGTCGAGGATGCGCTCGTGTACCTGGGCCGGCGGCAGCTCCAGCGTTGGATCGCCATCCTGCTCTTCGCCAACAACCGCCCCGGCGGTCACCGGGACCCCTTGCTGATCACGGCGGCGAAGCGCGGCCGCCTCCTCGAGCTCCTGGCCTGCCGCCTTTCCGGCGACGTCGAGCTCTCGGAACGCGCCTTCCTGGTCGGCATCCTGGCGTCGATCGATGCCCTGCTCGGTCGGCCCAAGGAGGAGCTGCTCCGGGAGCTGAACCTGGCCGAAGAGGCCCTGGCCGCGCTCCTCGACCACAGCGGTTGCCTCGGTCAGCTGCTGTGCACCGCCGAGGCCTTCGAAGTGGGCGACTTCTCGGGCGCCCAGGGGTGCATGGAAGGGCTCGGCATCTCACCCGGCGACTTCCAGGAAGACGAAGACAGTGCCTACGACTGGGTGCACGGCCTGGTGCGCGGGCTGGGGAGCTGAATCCGCTCCGCCCGCGGCCTTCGATGCCTCTCCCTCGCATCGTCGAGAGCCCAGGACATCACGGCGATCGAGTAGACTGCCCGGATGCGGATCGTCGTCGCGATCTACGAGAGCGCCTTCGCGAACCACATCCTCGGGCGCCTGTTGGCCGCCCGGCCGGGGGAGGTCGCGGCGGTTCTTCGTGCTGACTCGGTCTTCCCGGGCGAGTCCCTCGCCGCCAGCGTCTGGCGCCTCCTCCGCCAGGGCGGACTGAGCTTCGCCCTGCTGAAGACGCTGGAGACCTGGATCCTGCGGTTGCGGGGAGTGGGCCTCCCGCTCGACCGGCTGTGCCGTGAGTCCGATGTTCCGCTGATTCCGGTCGACGACATCAACACGCCGTCGAACCAGGCCCACCTGGCCGCGGTGGCGCCCGACCTGCTGGTGTCCTTGCACTTCAACCACCGCATTCGCCGCGCCTGCTTGGAGATTCCGCGCCTCGGCGCCCTCAACGTCCACGGGGCGCTGCTTCCTCGCAACCGCGGCCTCTTCCCCTACTTCTGGGCCCTCGCCCGCGGCGAGGGCGAGCACGGCTCCACCCTCCACTGGATGGACGACGACTTCGATACGGGCGACGTGATCCTCCAGGCCCAGGTACCAATCTCGGACCAGGACACCGTGTTCTCTCTGCAATGGCGCACGGCCGAGCGGGGGGCCGATCTGCTGCTGGAGGCGCTGCCGCAGATCGAGGCCGGCCTCTCCAAGCGCGAGGCCCAGATGGATGAGATGGCGACCCACGTGTCGTGGCCGCGGCTTCGCGACATCCTCCGGCTCTACGCGAGCGGGCGGCGCTACGGATTCTGGCGCGCCCTCACCCCGGGTGCACCCGACGACCGTGGGCGGCAGGGCTAGAGGTCTGCGAAGAAGTCGTTCCCCTTGTCGTCGACGACGATGAAGGCGGGGAAGTTCTCGACCTCGATCTTCCAGACGGCTTCCATCCCGAGCTCCGGGTACTCGAGCACGTCGACCTGGCGGATGCAGTTCTGGGCCAGGATGGCGGCCGGGCCGCCGATCGAGCCGAGATAGAAACCGCCGTAGCGCTGGCAGGCTTCCGTGACCTGCTTCGAGCGGTTCCCCTTGGCGAGACTGATCATGCTCCCGCCCTGCTCCATGAAGAGGCCCACGTAGGAGTCCATGCGGCCGGCCGTGGTGGGGCCGAAGGAGCCGGAGGCGTGCCCTTCGGGCGTCTTGGCGGGGCCCGCGTAGTAGACCATGTGGTCCTTGAAGTACTGGGGCAGGCCTTCGCCGGCGTCCAGCCTCTCCTTGAGCTTGGCATGGGCGATGTCGCGGGCGACGACCAGTGGGCCGGTGAGGGAGAGCCGCGTCTTGATCGGATACCGCGAGAGCGTCGCGCGGATCTCGTCCATGGGAAGTCCGAGGTCGATCTCCACGACCTCGCCGGGCAGCTCTCCGCGCTCCACCTCCGGCAGGAAACGGGCGGGGTCGGTCTCCAGCTGCTCCAGGAAGACGCCTTCCGAGGTGATCTTGCCCTTGATCTGGCGATCCGCCGAGCAGGAGACGCCGATGCCCACCGGGCAGGAGGCGCCGTGGCGGGGCAGGCGGATCACCCGCACGTCGTGGCAGAAGTACTTGCCGCCGAACTGGGCGCCGATCCCGGTCTTGCGAGCCAGCTCCAGGACCTGCTCCTCGAGCTCCGTGTCGCGGAAGGCCCGTCCGAACTCGTTGCCGGTGGTGGGAAGCGTGTCGAGGTACTTCGTGCTCGCGAGCTTCACCGTCTTGAGCGTGAACTCCGCACTGGTCCCGCCGATCACGATGGCCAGGTGGTAGGGCGGGCAGGCCGCGGTGCCGAGGGAGCGGATCTTCTCGTCGATGAAGCTCAGCAGGGATTCGGGGTTGAGCAGCGCCCGGGTCTGCTGGTAGAGGTAGCTCTTGTTGGCCGAGCCTCCGCCCTTCGTGATGAACAGGAACTCGTAGCGGTCGCTGGGGGTCGCGTAGATCTCCACCTGAGCAGGCAGATTGGTGCCCGTGTTCTTCTCGTCGTACATCGAGAGGGGCGCCATCTGCGAGTAGCGGAGGTTCGTGTCGTGGTAGGTGTCGTAGATGCCGCGGGAGAGCAGCTCTTCGTCGTTCACGCCCGTGAAGACGTCCTGGCCCTTCTTGCCGACCACGATGGCGGTTCCCGTGTCCTGGCAGGAGGGCAACACCATGCCGGCGGCGACGTTGGCGTTCTTCAGCAGCTCGAGGGCCACGAAGCGATCGTTCTCGGAGGCTTCGGGATCGTCGAGGATGGCGTGCAGCTGCTCCAGGTGGGCGGTGCGAAGGAGGTGGGAGACGTCGCGCATGGCTTCGGCAGCCAGCAGGCGCAGTGCTTCGGGCTCGACTTGCAGGATCTTCCGACCGCCGAGCTCGACGACCGACACGTGCTCGCCGCTGAGCTTCCGGTAGGCGGTGCCGTCGTCGGCCAGCTCGAAGAGCTCCTGGAAGTGGAAGTCGGTCATGGGGCCTCCCGTGGGCAGGGGGAGGATCCTAGCAACCTATTCGCTCTCACCTCTCGCGAGCGCCGAGGCCTCGGCGAGTGCGGCGCGAAGCTCGGCGAGGTCCGGGCTCCCCG
Organism: Deltaproteobacteria bacterium; assembly: GCA_002687015.1. Taxonomy (GTDB): domain Bacteria; phylum Myxococcota_A; class UBA9160; order UBA9160; family UBA6930. The sequence goes on along the minus strand of NYZB01000214.1, from coordinate 13,686 downwards.
AGAAGCGCAGCCGCTCGAGTCGGTGTAGCAGGATGGCCCAGGGCCGCGCGGCCGGGTTGTCGTCGACCCGCGTCAGCAGCTCCTCGGCCGCGGCCCGCAGCGCCGCATCCGCGTCGGCGGGTGCCGCGCCCGCAAGGCCGGCACGTGCGGCCGAGCCGAGCAGGGCGCCGGCCCGATCGATCTCGTCGTTGGCGAGAGCCTCGTCGGCCTCACGGAGCAACTCTCGAATCCGGGTGGGCCGGTCGGGCGCCCAGTCGCTTCGGCGTCGCCACCAGAGCCCGAGGCCCACGAGGCCCGCCCCGAGGACGCCGAGCAGCGCGGCTCCTACGCCGACACCCGATCCGGGCGCGTCCCCGGAAGGGCGCGCGCTGCTCCTCTTCGGCGGCTCCGCCGGGAGGATCTCGTCGGCCGCTGGCTTCGCCCGGCCCGCCACGGGCACCACGAGCTCGGCCACCTGTGCATGCGAGTAGCTCCGGGTCGCCGGGTCGTAGAACGCCATGCGGATCTCCGGCAGCGCGAGGCTCCCCTCCTCCCTGGGAACGACGTCGTAGGCGAGATGGTGGTGGAAACGCAGCTCGCGCCCGGCGTCGCGCTGCGTCTCGGAAGGAAGGACGAATACGTCGGCGGCGTGGGCGGGGAGCGAGTCTTCGAGCGCCGGGTCGGCAACCCAGACATTGCCCGATCCGGAGACGCGCACGAGGACGCGGAGCGACTCGCCGAGCTGGACCTGGGGCGCGGTCACCCTTCGCGTCAGCTCGACGGGTCCGATCAACCCTTTCCAGTCCGCCGGTCGTCCCTGTTCGGGTGGCGATTGGACGTCGACGCCGAAGCCCGGCACGCGGACCAGCTCCCGCGCACCGGTGGTCTCGCAGAGCAGACCGATGTCCGGAATCCGAAGTCGGCCCGCATGGCCGGCGATCAGCACACGTCGCTCCCGATACGCGCGCCGGCCTTCATCGGGGTCGGGCAGGTTCTCGGTGGGGAGCCACTCGGCGCGAAAGGAGGGGAAGGAGAGCGCGGGCTGGAAGCGTGCACGGGAGACATCCCGGCGTTGATCGATTTCCAGCGAGAAGGCCAGGGCCTGACCGACCACGGCCGCCCGGTCCCGCGACCCCGGTTCGACGCGAGCGGTCGCTCGACAGAGCGGCTCCGCTCCCGCCGTCGGTGCCGCGAAGACCAGGGCTCCGAGCCACCAGGCCAGGAAAGGGCGGTGGGGTCGGGCCAGGGAAGCGCGGTGGATCACCAACGCGGGCCGTCGCGGCGCACCGGGTCCTTCTCGAAGCGCGTCTCGAGGGCACTGCGCACGTCGTCGTCGAGGTTCTCGAGCCACTGCTCGGCCTTCTCAGCGTCCAGAGTGGGCGGCGGCGTTTCGGCGTCGGCATCGGGAGCGCCGGTTGGGCCCTCGCGTTCACGGGCCTCCTCCCCGGTTCGCATTTCGGGGCTCGGCTCCGGCTCGGCCGCTTCCGGGTCTCCATCAGCCGGTTCCCGGCTCTCTTTCGGCTCCTCCTCCCGCTCGGACGAAGAGGGCGGGGGAGGGGACGGTGGGTTCTCCCGGCTGCGCAACGCGGCCAGGGTCCACTCCAGGTTGAACTTCACTTCTCGGTCGAGGCTCCGGTCTCCCCCACTGGCTGTCGTCGCATCGAAGAACGCGTCCCGTGCTTCTTCGAGTCGCCCGCTCTCGAGGGCGAGCACGCCCAGGTCGAACCACGCGAGGGCCGCAAGCTCCGGGCGTCGCGCCGTCATGGCGGCGGCCCGGAAGGCGTGTTCGGCCTCCTGGGAGGCGCCAGCCCGAACGCGGGCGACGCCGAGGGCGATGAGCAGGCCCGCGTCCGGCCCTTCGGCGGCGAGCCGTGCCTCCAGGGTCTCGCGCAGGTCGGGCTCGGTGCGCGACGAGAGCGGCACGATCGCGAGACCGGCGCCCAGGGTCACCAGCGCGGCGCGCGCCCCCACGCGGGTCGCCAGGCCCGAAGGTACGACGCCGCGGCGCGGGCGAGCGCCCGGGTGGCGCCGTCGCAACCACGCAGCGGGCCAGGCCTCGAGGGCGAGGAGGACGAGCGCGAGCGCCGCGGGCAGCCCGAACCAGGGGACGGGCACGCGCCTCTCGATCATCCCTTCGGCGTCGGGCACCGCGTCGCGGCGCACCTCGCCGATCAGCGCGGAGAAATCGATCTCGCCCCACTCGTCTGCGAGGAAGATGCGCCCCCCGGTCGCCTCCACCAACTCGGCGAATCGTCCGACCTCGCGCTGCGAGACCACCTCCCGGCCCTCGCGGTCCCGGAGGTAGCGGCCGTGGTCCGGCAGGCGGCTGCCCCGCTCGGTCCCGAGCAGGGCCGTGACGACACGCAGCTCGGCTTCGACCATCCTCTCTCGGACGGCCGCCGGAATGACGCCCACCTCTCCGTCGCTCACGACCAGCAGCAGGCGTGGGCGCAGACCCGATCGGTCGAAGGCCGGAAGCACGGCCAGCAGGCCTGCGGCTCCTCTCGAGCCCGTATCTCGCAGGAGCTCCGTGTCGAGGGCGGGAAGCATCTCGGCCAGGGCTCCCTTGTCGGCGGTCAGGGGCGTGAGCAGCTCGCCCCGTCCGGCGAAGACCGCGAGGGCCGCGCGATCGCCTTCGCCCAGGCGGGCGAGCACGCCGCGGGCCAGGCGGCGCGCCCGCGCCATCCGGTCGGGGGCCACGTCCGGAGCCTCCATGCTGCGCGAGACGTCCAGCAGCAACACCACGTCCAGGCCGCTGGCCGGGACCCGCGTCGTGCGATGGCCCAGGGTCGGTCCGAGCCAGGCGATGGTGACCAGGCCCAGGGCGCCGAGGACCAGCAGGTCCCGGATCGAGCGGTCGGCGCGGCCCGGGTTCCCGCCGATCAGCGCGGCCAGTCCGCGCTCGCCGCGTCGATGGGCCAGCGCGAGACCCGCGGCGAGGCAGAGCCACGCGAGCCCCAGAGGGAGCAGCGCCTCCGGATGAGCGAGCCATGAGAGAGCGCCGTTCACGGCACGCGCCTCGCCACGATCCGGGCGAGCAGGATCTGCAGGGCGATCAGCCCGCCCGCCGTCGCAAGGAAGGGCTCGGGAACCGGCGCGCCCAGCAAGCGCGGCGGCGCCTCGCGTTCGACGCGCTCGAGCCGGTCGATCTCCCGGTAGACGCTCTCGAGATCGCCCGAGGAACGCGCCTCGAAGAAGCGCCCGCCCGCGGAGGTCGCGATGCGCCGCAGCTGCTCCGGGTCGAGGTCGTGTCGCTCGAGTTCGAGGCGCCTTCCCCCGCGGCCGTCCGACATCGCCACCTGGCCCTCGCTACCGATCCCGACGGTGTGGACGCGGACGCGGTGCCGCGTGGCCAGACCCATCGCGATCTCGGGCGGGACCTTTCCGGCGTTCGAGCGGCCGTCGGTCAGGAGCACGACCAGACGCCCGGCGCTCGGTGTTCCGCTGAAGGCCCCCGGCTCTCCCCCCGCACGCTTGACGGAGAGGGCCAGGGCATCCCCCAGCGCGGTGGCTTCGCCGGCCATTCCCGCGTGTACCTGGTCGAGGGCGCTGGCGAGCAGGGCGCCGTCGGTCGTGAGCGGGCATTGGGTGAAGGCCCGCTCGCCGAAGACGACCAACGCCACGCGATCGCCCTCGGCCACCCGGTGCCGCGCAAAACGCGCCACGACCTCCTTGGCCAGGGCGAGGCGGGTCTCGGGTCGGTTCTCCTGCTCGGTGTCCAGGGCGCGCATGCTCCCCGAGGCGTCGATGGCCAGCACCAGATCGAGGCCATCGTGGCGCAGGCGCACCTCCTGCTCCGAGCCCATGGGCCCGGCCAGGGCGCCGACCAGAAGCAGCCCGGCCGCGGCTCGGAGCAGGCCCGTCGCGAGCGCCACTGGATCGAAGAAGCGGGCCCCAGCGGCCCTGGCCTCGGGGAGGGCCGGCCAGCCGAGTGCCGGCCGCGCGCGGCGCAGCCCACAGAAGGCGAGCCAGGCCAGCCAGAGGGGAGCGAGCCAGAGCCATCCGGGCTCGGCGAAGCCCACGACCTGCCAGCCGGCCAGGGACTGGAGCGCGCCGGCCAGGGCTTCGCTCACGAGGGCGGTCTCCGCGTCACGGCGGGTCGCTCCGAGTCGGGGAGTCGAGGTAGAAGGAGCGCGCATCGTCGATCGCTCGCCGCACCTCGTCCCGTCGTGCCTCCAGGTCGGATTCCAGAGGCCGGAAGCGCAGCTCGTCGAGGCGTTCGAGCACATCCAGGAGCGGCCCCCAGCGCGTCGTCAGGACCCACGGCGCTTCTTCCGCGCGGAGCTGTGGCGTGGTGGCCGTCCTGGTGTGCGAGGCGAAGCGGCGATCCGTGTAGACGCGCAGAGCGGCGGAGGCCATGTCCGCGGCGCGAATCGGATCGCTCTCCGCGATCTCCGCCGCCGCCGCGAAGGTGGACTGCGCAGCCTGCCACGGTACGGGAGAGGGCTCCGGGGGAGGGGGCTCCGCGACGCGGGCGCGGCGTACCCGGCGTACGAAGAGGAGCAGACCCAGCGAGGCCCACGCCAGCAGGGCGCCGATCAGCCCCGGCAGCAGGGCACCCCCCTCCGCCGCGGGTTCGAGGGTGCTCGGCACCCGGTACGAGAAGAAGGTCTGCTGCTCCCGGAGCTCGTTGACGACCGAGGCCACACGGAAGGGACGCGCTGGGATGGAGAGGAGCTGCTCCCGGCCCTCGGGGTCGATGACCGTCAGCTCGTGCGCCGGCCAGACGAAGGAGCCGGTCTCGCGGCCGCGCACGCGGAAGCGCGTGGTGTGCACGTCGCGCCCAGGGAGCTTCTCGATCCTCGGTGGCTCCGCTTCGAGCACCCAGACGCCCGGCGGCTCCTCGGGCACGGGCAGGGCCGTGACCCGGCTACCGCTCGGCACGGAAACGGCGATCTCCAGGATCGCGGTCTCCCCGATCTCGATCCGGGGTGGCTCCAGGATGACGGTGGCCTGGGGGCTCGCGGGAGCGGGCGGCACCGGCTCGACGATCTCATTCGGCTCGGAGCCACAGGCCACGGCGAGGCCGGCGAGGAGCCCCAGGGCGGTCTTGCCGATCCCTGCGAGCAGCCCGCGACCCCCCCGGCTCATCGGGGACTCCTGCGAGCGCTCGTCTCGCCCGCGCGGGCCGTGAAGAACCGGAACAAGACCTGCAGCGGGTCCCGGTCGGTGCGCAGCAGGAGCACCGATGCGCCGTCTCCGCGAAGCCGCCGAATCACGGCGCGGCGGCGCACCTCGCTCGCCGCACGATAGCGATCCCGCACCACGGCACGGTTCGTGCGCAAGAAGAAGCGCCGCCCGGGCCGCTCCGGGTCGGCGAGTCGAAGGGTGCCGGCCCGCGGGAGGCGGTCCTCTCGCGGGTCGTGCACCAGCACGGCCACCAGATCGTGGTGGCGGGCGAGCGCAACCCAGTCGACGCGGGGCGAGGGACCGGGTCGTTGGCCTCTCGCATCCCCCGCCTCGAAGAAGCCCTCGTCGCGGAAGTCCGAGACCACGAAGACCAGTGACCGACGGCGCGCCGAGGCCCGCACTCGTGCAAAGGAGGCCGCCAGGCCCGTGGGGCCGCCGAGCTCACCCGGAGCCGCCAGCAGGCGGTCCAGGACCTGCCAGAGCTGCGCGCCACCACGCGCCGGGGGCAGCTCTTCTCGCACCCGTTCGTCGAAGGTGTGGAGACCGACGCGATCGCCGGCGCGCAGCGCGGCAACCGCCACGAGGGCGGCGACCCGTGCGGCGACGGAGCCCTTGGTGCTCGAGGGGTGACCGCTGCTGCCGAAGGCCATCGAGCCCGATACGTCGACCACGAGGTGGACGGTCTGGTCGCGCTCCTCGCGAAAGCGCTTCACGTAGGGGTGCCCGGTCCGCGCCATGACATTGGCGTCCAGGAAGCGCACGTCGTCGCCGGGGACATAGGGGCGGGATTCCTCGAACTCGATCCCCGCTCCGCGAAAGGCGCTGCGGTAGCCGCCGACGAAGGCGCCGCCAGCTTCTCGTCGGCTGCGCACGGCGAGCAGGCGAGCGGCTCGGGCCAGCTCTCCCGTGCGCAACCCGTCGTCGGGTCGGCCCGTGCCGACGTCGGCCAGGAGGGTCGCGCCGCTGGCGCGCATGGCTCAGGGTGTCTCCACGGCGTCCAGGAGGGCGCCCACCAGATCCTCGACGTCGATTCCGTCGGCTTCCGCCTCGTAGGAGAGGATCAAGCGGTGGCGCAGCACGGCCGGCGCCACCTGCTTGACGTCGTGCGGAGTCGCATAGCCGCGACCCCCCAGCAGAGCGCGCGCCCGGGCCGCACGCACCATGAAGAGGGAGGCCCGCGGTGACGCGCCCACTGCGACGCACCCGGTGGCCGGCCGCGCCTCCGGCTGGCGGAGATGCGCACCCGCGAGCTCGGGGTCGCGGGTCGCGCGCACCAGACGCACGGCGTAGTCCGAGACGGGCTCGGCGACGTGTACGGCGCGCGCCGCGGCGCGCAGGGCCTCGATCTGCTCCATGTTGGCGATGGCTCGCACCTCGGGAAAGCCGCTGCCGTCGCGCGCCACGATCTCGCGCTCCTCGTCGGCGTTCGGGTAGCGCACCAGCATCTTGAGGAGGAAGCGATCCACCTGGGCTTCGGGGAGCGCGTAGGTCCCCTCGAGATCGATCGGGTTCTGGGTGGCCATCACCAGGAAGGGCTCGGGGAGGGCGAAGGTCTCGTCGCCGATCGTGACCTGGCGTTCCTCCATGGCTTCGAGCAGTGCCGACTGCACCTTGGCGGGTGCCCGGTTGATCTCGTCTGCGAGCACCACGGGCGAGAAGATCGGACCCTTCCGGATCTCGAAGCGCCGCTCGTCCGGCAGGAAGATCGGAGTGCCGACCAGATCGCTGGGCAGCAGATCCGGCGTGAACTGGATGCGGCGGAAGCCCAGACCCAGGACCTCGGCGAGGCTGCGCACGGCGGTCGTCTTGGCGAGCCCGGGGACGCCCTCCACCAGCACGTGGCCTCCGGCCAGCAGCCCGATCAAGAGGCCCTGGACCAGGTCCTCCTGGCCCACCAGCACGCGGGCGACCTCTTCGCGAAGCGCCTTGACCGTGCCCTCGGTCGTCTTGCCTGCCTCCATCGGATCCACCTGCTCTCCCCCGGTACCGCGCCCGACTCGTCGCGAGCGGCCACCGGCGGGCGCCCGCGACGAGCAGCCGCCGGCGGCACTCACACGGTACGACGCCCGTGGGCCCCGCGCCGATTCCCGCGAATCCGATCGACCACCAGGGTGGTGCGCTGGCCGGGTATCTGGCGCAGGCGCTCCACTTCGCCGGAATAGCCCGGCGGCAGGTCCTGGGCTCGCAGCACCGAGAGGGGCCAGTCACCGCCCTTGGCGTACACGTCGGGGGCGAGCGCGGCGATCGTCGCCTTCGGGGTGGCGCCCCCGAAGACCATCACCCAGTCGACGCAGGCGAGGGCGGCCAGGATCTCGGCGCGGGAGCGCGCCGGGACCAGGGGCCGCTCGCGGCCCTTGATCCTCCGCACCGAGGCGTCGCTGTTGACGGCGACGACGAGGCGGTCGCCGAAGCTGCGCGCCTGCTCGAGGCTGCGCACGTGCCCGACGTGCAGGAGATCGAAACACCCACTCGTGAACACCACGCGCTCGCCGCGGCGCTGGGCCCGCTGCACCTCCCGCTGCACGGCGCGTCGCGTGAGCACCCGCGCGCGGGCCGGTTCCGGCTGCTTCGTCCTCGGTCGCTGCGTCACGAGTCGGCCCTCGGCTGGCTGCTGCTCGCGGGAGCCCCCGCGCGCGGTCTCAAGACGGACTGGATGCGTAGGATGCCGCCGCGCACGAAGCCTGGCAGCCCCTCCAGCACGAAGCTGGCGGGGCCCACGGCGGTCAGGGACTTCACGGGGATGATGCGCGCCTTCGGTGCGAGGAGCCCGCCCTGCAGCGTGAAGTAGGCGCCGACCAGGTTGCGATTGCTGCCCAGGAGGACGCGGTTGACGAGGGGCAGCCGATCGATCAGCCGGTCGAGGGTGGGGAAGAAGAAGATCCCCATGACCCCCTCGATGGGGAAGGGGTCCCCGACCCCGAGCCGGCCGGCGGCGCCCATGCGGAAGGTCGGCGCCTCCACCGTCAGCACGTCGGTGACCAGCTGGCCCTGCTCGATCCGGCCGTTCAGGTCGATGGCCTGGTAGGCGACCCGGTCGCGGCTGCCGAAGGGGTTCCAGCGATCGCTCGCCACGGTGATGGCCAGGAGCAAGGGAAGCTGCCGGTGCAGGAAGCCGTCACGAGCCGCGAGGGAGAGGGCACCGCGCGTGTTCGCGAGCAAGGGCTGACCGAGCTCGAGGTCGCCTTCGACCCGGATGGCCCCGTGGAGGGTGCCGGTGAGGGCGACGTCGCCCTCGACTCCGGCGGCCCACAGCTGCTCCAGCGAGACGGCCGGGACCTGGATGCCGGCCTCGTAGTGCACCGGGAGCCCGGTTCCCAGCTCGACGGCAAGAGCGCCCTCGACCCTCCCCTCCGGCCGGAACCACAGCTCGGCGTCCGAGATCTCGAGCAGGCTCCCCTTCGCCTCGAACTCGCCGCGTCCCCCATGCACGTGCCAGGTGCCCAGCTCGGTCGCGTCCACCTGGAAGCGGCCGCGCCCCCAGGTGCGGATCGGTGCGCTCGGCTGCATGGGTTCGAAGGGCGGGCCCACACTCATGTCGATGGTGAGCCTTCCGTCGCGCAGGTGTCCGTCGGGGCCCTCGCGCACGTCGACGGAGGCCGTGACGGGGAGACCCGCCCACACGCCCCGCTTCACCGTGATGGTGGAGCCCCCGTCCTTGGGAACCAGCACGGCCTCGACCTGCTCGATGGTGCAGACGAGAGCCGGGTGGGAGATCCAGTCGGCCTCGACCTGCAGGCGCTTCCAGCCGCGCCCTTCGCGCTCGGAGCGGCGCGAGCGCAGCCAGTCCTGGATCCCCTGGAGACCCGGAAGCGGCGGCACGTCATGAGGCCGGACGCAGTGCAGCTCGTCGCTCGAGTGGATGTGGGAAAGGCCGCGCACGCGGGCGTCGATCCGCGGCAGCGGCTCGTCGCGAAAGCGCCCCTGCAGACCGCGGATCTCGACCACGTCGCCCAGGAAGGCGAACTCGCCGGTGAGACCGACCATGCGGTCCGTATCGCCAACGCGCACGGTGGCGTCGGAGAGGGAGAGCTCCAGGGTGACGTCGCCGGAGCGGCCGAAGACGCGGCCGGCGACGAGCTCGTTCCAGTCGCGGACGTCGGTCTCGGTCTGGATGCGCAGCTGATGGAGGCGCCCGGTCTCCAGCCGGTCGAGCCCGATCTCGAGGGGCTCGCGCACCTCCGAGGGCAGCTCGGCCACGCGGCGGCGGGCCTCCGCGAGATCCAGCTCCTCGGTGGAGAGGGCCAGGCGCAGCTCGGACTCGCCGCGCAGGGGCAGCTCGAGCCTTCCCTCGGCGCGCACGCGCAGCCCCCGGTCCACCCACTCGGCGAATCCCAGGCTCAGCCCAGCTTCGTTGGCCGCGAGCTCCAGGCGGACCGCCGGTGAGGACAGGGCGAGGTTCCAGGGCTCGCGGGCATGCCTTGGGATCTCGACCCGCAGGTGTGGCCCGCGCACCGCCAGCTCGATCGCGTGGGGGGTGTCGGCGCGCGCGAGCCAGGCCACGCGCCCGGTGACCGGCCCCGTGAGCCGGGTCGGGGCCATGGCCCAGGCCCAATCCGCCAGCTCGACCTGCTCCAGGCCGAGTTCGAGGTCGATCCTGCTCTCGTCCGCATCGATCCGGAGCGTGGCCTTCCCGTCACCGGGGGTGGCACCCGCGAGCCCGAGCCAGGTCTTCTCGCCGCCCCCGCAACTCAGCGTGCCCTGGAGATCCCGCAGAAGGGGCGCTTCCCCTGCCGGGGGGATGAAGGTGCCGCCCAGCACCTCGATCGCGGAGGCCGGGCAGAGCGTGCTCCAGATCCACTCGGCCAGTGCCTCGAGCTGGCCGATCCTCTCGCTCAGGGGGTCCGGGCTTCCTCCCTGCCCCGCCATGTCTCCGGCCTCCCCCGTGGCGGCGGGCAGGTGGACGACCGGGCGATCCAGGACCAGCTGGTCGATGCCGCCCGAACCGATCCAGTAGGCGACGGGATCCACCTCCAGGTGGATTCGGGCGACCGAGAGGGCTTCTCCCGCGCCGTCTTCCCGGGGCCAGGCCCGCAGCTCCGCCGCATCGAGCAGCAGAGTGGGCCAGGGGGCACCCAGTGACAGCCGGGCTCCCTCGAGCTCGACCGGGGTCTCCAGGGCCTCGCTGAGGCCCCGCTCGATCGCGGCTTCCAGGCGCGGCGGCAGGAGGCGGGTGGCTGCGTAGAACCCGAGCCCGCCAGCGCCTGCGAAGACCGCGGCCAGGCAGACGAGGATCAGGCCGCGACGCACCGGCCGACCGTAGCAAGCAGCCCATCCGAAGGTGACGATGGGCCCACCCCACGGGCACCTGACGCGCACGCGCTTCCGAGCGCATCCCCCTGGGAACAAAGGGCCTTCGACGGCCCCGGGTTCTTCCACCCGCGGCGCCCCAAGCCCCAATTTTCCCTAAAGAAATCCCCCGCTCGGACGAAAGGAACCCCAGCGACGGGACCTGTCGGCTCTGAGAGCCATCGGGTCTGGACCCTGGATTGGGGATCGGCGAGTGAACAACGACGAAGCCAACGGACACTTTACCAACCGCGTTCGAGAGCTGCGCGAGAATCGGCTCATGACGCAGGCGCAGCTCGCGCGCAAGGCGAAAGTGGCCCTGCGCACGATCCACAGTGTCGAGAAGGGCATGAACTGCCGCATGGACACGAAGCGGAAGATCCTCCTCGCACTGGGTCTCCGCTTCGAGGACAAGGACCAGGTCTTCCCGCCCAAGCACCGACGCGAACCGCTCCCCGGCGAGCCCACCGGCTCCCCGTTCTCGACCCACTAGGCGAGAACCCAGGCCCAGCCGCTCATCGCGCCCCGCGAGCGCACGTCGGGTACCCTCTCCCCTCTCTTGACGGGTTCCTTCGAGGGGGATGGGCCATTCCCGATCGCCAAACCCTGCTGGCGGACGTCGCCAGCATCGTGTCGCGCTCGCACGACCTGCGCGAGACCCTCGACAACATCGTCGACCTGGTCGCCAAGCGGGTCGATGCGGACGTCTGCTCGGTCTATTTGACCAGCACGGACCTGGCCCACCTGGTCCTGCAGGCGACCATCGGTCTGGACCGAAGCGCGGTCGGGGAGGTGCGGCTGCCGCCGGGTCAGGGCCTGGTGGGCCACGTCGCCCAGTTCGGCCATCCCGAGGCCTTCGCCGACGCCCAGGAGCACGAGGCCTACCGCTACTTCCCGGAAACCGGGGAGGAGCGCTTCGCCTCCCTCGCGGCGGCTCCCCTGATCGTGCGGGGCGCCGAGAGTGCTCGCGGCCTCACCATCGGCGTGCTCGTGACCCAGACCCGCGAGCGCCGCGAGTTCAGCGCGGAGGACCTGGAGCTGCTCGATACCTGTGCGCGTCTGCTCGCGCCGGTCGTGATGAACTCCCAGCTCCTCGCGCTGGTGTCGGGCAACGCCGAGGACCGCGCCCGGGTGGTGGAGGAGCTTGGCGAGGCCGGGCTCGACATGGTCGGCGAACGCGTCGCCAGCGAGCGCAGCGTGGAGATCCGCGGCATCCCGACCTCGCGGGGTATCGCCATCGGCCCCGTCTACGTCCTGGGCGACGACATCCGCCTCGACCGGCTCGACTACACGCCCGGCGCGGACGCCAAACAGGAGTGGCTGGACCTGGCCGACGCCCTGGAGGGTGCACGCCGCGAGCTCCACGACCTGCGCGACGACGTCGGCGACCGCTTCGGCGCGGACTTCACGTCGGTCTTCAACACCCACATCCAGATGCTCGAGGACAAGGGCTTCGTGGGGAAGCTTCAGGAGGGCGTGAAGGACACGGGCAGCGCACTCGCCGCCTTGCAGCGAGTGCTCGCCGAGTACGCCCAGATGTTCGCGGCCATCGAAGATCCCTACTTCCAGGAGCGCGGCACGGACGTCCAGGACGTGGGCCAGCGGGTCGTCGCCCAGCTCTTGGGTCTGCGTCACCAGGCGGAGCCGCTGGCCGACGGCTCCGTCGTCATCGCTTCGAACCTCATGCCCGCCCACTTCGCCCTGCTCGAGACCGAGAAGATCCGCGCGATCGTCTCCGAGCACGGAGGTCCGACCTCCCACGGGGCGATCTTCGCGCGCGCGCTGGAGATCCCCTCGGTCACCGGTGCCACCGGCATCCTCGACTCCACCCGGGCCGGGGAGGAGGTGATCGTCGATGGAGATACCGGGCGCGTCTTCCTCTCGCCGGACGAGGGGCTGCGCATGGAGTACGAGCGCGCCCAACAGCGCGCGATCGTCGCTCTCGAACACCTCGACGCCCTGGCGGAGCGCCCCGCGGAGACCTGGGACGGCCATCGCGTGAGGTTGACCGCGAACGTGGGCCTGCTCAGCGACCTCCGGCTCTGCGAGCGCCATGGCGCCGAAGGCGTCGGGCTCTTCCGCACCGAGCTGCTGGCACTGGTGCACCGGGGCTTCCCGAGCGAAGAGGAGCAGGAGCAGCTCTACGAGGGCGCTGCCCAGGCCCTGGCGCCGCGCCCCGTCACGATCCGCACCCTGGATCTCGGGGGTGACAAGGCCATACCGGGCCTGGAGACCGAGGGCGAGGAGAACCCCCAGCTTGGCTGGCGCTCGATCCGGCTCTCCCTCTCCCATGTGGAGAGCTTCCGCGCCCAGCTCCGGGCCATCCTGCGGGCGAGCGCGCTCGGGAACGTGCGCCTGCTGATTCCCATGATCTCCCAGATCGACGAGCTACGCCGGGTGCGTGCCCTGATCGACGAGACCAAGCAGGAGCTGGCCGCCAGCGAGATCGACTTCGATCCCGAGCTTCCGCTCGGGATCATGATCGAGGTCCCGGCGGCCGCGGTCACCGCGGACGTGCTGGCACCTGAGTGCGACTTCTTCAGCATCGGGACCAACGACCTGACCCAGTACACCCTGGCGGTCGACCGCGGGAACGAGAGGGTTGCCCACCTCTACGATCCCCTGCACCCCGCCGTGCTCAACCTGATCGATCGCACCGTGCGCTCGGCCGAGCGCGCCGGCATTCCCGTGTCGCTCTGCGGCGAGATGGCCAGCAATCCCCTCGCGGTGCCGATCCTGATCGGCCTCGGCCTCGGGGAGCTGTCGGGGGTCGCGAGCGCCGTCCCCGTGGTCAAGGAGATCGTCCGCGCTCTCGACATGGGGAGCGCAGCGACCGACGCTCGCCAGGCGCTCGACGCGGCCTCCCCCGCCGAGGTCTACGAGATCGGCGCCAATCGCTTGCGCGAGGCCGGGCTGCTCGACCACCCCGACATCGGCGACTGGCTCAGGCGCTCGATCGAACGCTCGCGGGACGGCGGCGTCTAGGGCGGGGCCCCAGGCCAGCTCGAGGTCGAGCGGTTCCTGCGAGCGAGGCGAGTGGCGCCCGGTACCACGAAGCCCTGGATCGGGTCTGCCCAGCCTCCCGGGGCATCCGTACGAAGAGCGGCAGGAGTGCGGGCACGCGACGGTCTCGGTCGTCAGGCGCGAGTGGGTGGGGTGCTCGTTTCGTGCATCGCGATCGTTCGGGCGGGGATCCGGAGGGTTGGTGAGGGGGGTAGTGCGCGTTGCTGGGGGTTTCGTCTCGGGGAATGGGGGCGGGCGCGGGCTGCCGAGCGTCCGGCGCGGGGCGTG